>CAYHRK010000070.1:0-16257 GCA_964358795.1 uncultured Vicinamibacterales bacterium | reverse complement strand
GGAAGCGACGGGTCGATGCGGCGCGTCCACTCGTCGATGCCGCCTTGCAGGTTGCGGGCGCCCGAGAAGCCGGCGTGCCTGAGGTAGGCCACCGCCTGGGCGCTGCGCACACCCAGGTGGCAGAACACGACGAACTCCCGATCCGGATCGAGTTCCTGCTGACGAGCCGATAGTTCACCAAGCGGTATCAAGGTGGCTCCAGGCAGGCCCACGATTCGGTGTTCGTAGGGCTCTCGCACATCGATCATGGGGGGGGCGACGCCGCGATCGATGCGCGTCTTCAGCTCTTCCACCGTCATGTTGAAGTCGAGTTCCTCACCAGACAGGGACATCTTGTCAGGGGCCGTCGCCAGACCGCAGAACGCGTCGTAATCGACCAGTTCGCGCACCGTCGGGTGGGTTCCGCACACGGGGCAGTCGGGGTCTTTCCGGAAACTCAGTTCGGTGAAACGCATCCGCAACGCGTCGTATACCAGCAATCTGCCGACCAGCGGCTCGCCCAGGTTCAGCAGCAGCTTGAGCGTCTCGGTGGCTTGGATCGTGCCCACCAGACCCGGCAGCACGCCGAAGACGCCGGCCTCGGCGCACGAAGGCACCAGCCCGGGCGGCGGCGGTTCTGGATAGAGGCACCGGTAGCAGGGCCCACCGTTGGCCGAGAGCACCGATGCCTGTCCCTCGAACCGGAAAATCGCACCGTAGGCGTTGGGAATGCCGAGCAGCACGCACGCGTCGTTCACCAAGTAGCGCGTCGGGAAGTTGTCGCTGCCGTCCAGGACCACGTCGTACCCACGCAGGATGTCCATCGCGTTGGTCGACGACAGCGTGCACTCGTGCAGTTCGAGTCGAACCCCGGGATTGAGCGCCGAAAGGCGATCGCGGGCCGATGCCAGTTTCGAACGGCCCACATCGGACGTACCGTGCAGGATTTGCCGCTGGAGGTTGCTGAGGTCCACGCGATCGAAATCGACCAGTCCCAGCGTGCCCACGCCGGCCGCAGCCAGGTACATGGCCGCCGGCGATCCGAGGCCGCCAGCCCCAACACAGAGCACCCGGCTCGCCTTGAGCCGGCACTGCCCGGTCTCGCCCACCTCCGGCAGGGACAGATGCCGACTGTAGCGAGTCAGCTCATCGTGGGTCAGTGCCGTCACCGGCTGCATTGTCTTATTCTGCACCGAACTGGCTCGGACTGCTTACGGTCTGGCGGAGCAGGCCACCCGGAAGCCGATGCTATAGGCAAAGGTATCCGCCGGCACGGGAAGCCGGCTGGCGCACCGCAGATACCGCACGTCCTCGTTGGTCCACGCCCCCCCGCGCAGTACACGGAGTGTGCCAGTAATGGGTCCGGTCGGATTGTAAGGGTCGCTGGCGGCATAGTAGTCGGAACGATACCAGTCAGACACCCACTCCCACACGTTGCCCGACATGCCGTACAGCCCGTAGCCATTGGGCGGACAGGCGCGCACCGGACCGGTGCCCATCTTCGGCTTCATTGACGCGTGAGGCAGAAAGGAGGCGAGCGTCGAATCGATGTGGTCGCCCCACGGGTAGCGGGCTCCCTCGCGCCCACCGCGCGCCGCCTTCTCCCATTCAGCTTCGGTTGGCAGGCGAAACGGGCTGCCCGACTGATCGGCCAGCCAGTGGCAGTATTCACGTGCGTCCTCGTGCGTGACGAGCACAACGGGGTGGTCCGCCTTGCCTGTCGGGGGTTCTCCATGATGCCAGCGATAGGCGGAGGCCAACTCGCGGAAGTACCCCTCTTGAGCGGGGCGCACAATCGCTGGCAGGTCATCCACGCCGGGCGGCCGCCTGGCCGTGGTCCGGACAAACCGCTCGTACTCGGCGTTGGTCACCTGGCCGACGCCGATCAGAAAGACGTCGAGTGTGACCACGCGCGCGGGCCGTTCGTGTTCGTCGCCTTCATCAGACCCCATCAAAAAGGGGCCCGCCGGAACGCGCACGAGGTTGGGAAGGGTCACAGCCATCCGGGGTCGAAAGTATAGCAAGGGCGGCAAGACCGGGGAATCGAGTTACACTGATTATTCGTACGAAACTGGCCCGCCATAGGGAGACCGTGATGCATATTCCCCGTTTTGCCATGGAGCGGATGCAGTCGACCTACGAAAACCTGGTCGATTACAACCTGTCTGAAAGCGGCGTGCACCCCATGCGGCTCGAGGAACTCGTGTTGAGCGCTGACGATCGCGCGGCGCTGCTCGCGCAGGAGCTGCTGTATACACAGTCGAACGGCACTGTCGAACTGCGAGAGCGCATCGCCGCCCTCTATCCGGGATCCACCGTCGACCACATCGAGGTGACCAACGGCGGATCGGAAGCCAATTTCGTCACCATGTGGCACCTGATCGAGCCGGGTGACGAAGTGGTGATGATGGTGCCGAACTACGGGCAGACACTGGGCCTGGTCGAGGGCTTTGGTGGCTTGCTTCGGCCCTGGCCGCTCCACCTGTCGGCCGACGGCCGCCGCTGGACCGTGGACCTCGACGATCTGCGCACGCTCGTGACGGCTCGCACCCGGGCCATCGTGATCTGCAACCCGAACAACCCCACCGGCGCCCGCATCAGCGCCGCCGACCTGGACGGCATCTGTCAGCTCGCCAGCCGCACGGGCGCGTGGCTTGTGTCTGACGAGATCTATCGGGGGGCCGAACTGGACGGCGTGGAAACCCCGTCGGTGTGGGGCCGCTACGAGCGGGCGATCGTCACCAGCGGCTTGTCGAAAGCCTATGGGCTCCCGGGTTTGCGCGTCGGCTGGATTGCCGGCCCACCCGCGGTGGTCGCCGACACGTGGGCGCACCACGACTACACGACGATCGGGCCCGGAGCGCTCAGCGACCGTCTGGCGCGCCTCGCCCTGCAACCGGCGCACCGGGCCCGGATCCTCGCCCGCACCCGCCGGATTCTGCACACCAACCTGCCGGTGATCACCGACTGGCTCGACGCGCACGCCGATCGATTCAGTTACGCCATGCCCGAGGCAGGTGCCATTGTCTACGTGAAGTACCACGACGCCATCAACTCGGTCGATCTCGTCGATCGGCTCCGCATCGAGAAGAGCGTGCTTGTGGTGCCGGGCGATCACTTCGGCATGGACGGCTACCTGCGCATCGGCTTCGGCAGCGAAACGCGGTACCTGCGCGACGGCCTGGACCGGCTGGCCGATCTGTTGCGGAGCCTTCCCGGCGCGGCCGCCAGGGCGAGCGCTTCGTAACCGCCGGGACACGCCGCGTGGTGTACCTCGACTTGGCCCTCGTGGGGTTCGGCAACGTCGGCCGGCGCTTTGCCCGGATGTTGCTGGACAACTCCGTGCGCTTGCGCAGCGACTACCGACTCGGCTGGCGAGTGGTGGGCATCGCCACCCGACACCATGGCACGGCATTCGACGCGCGCGGCCTCGATCTCGAGAAGGCCCTGCGCCTGGTCGATCAAGGCGGCACACTCGAGCCGCTGACGCAGCCCGACGAGGGACGGGCCATCGAAGCGGAGGCGTCGGGTCTCTCGCTGGTCAGGCACGCCGTGGCGGCCACCCGGCGGCGTCAGATGCAGAAATTGGTGGTGGTGGAGACCACGCCGCTCGACATCGAGCGGGGACAGCCGGCCACCGATCACGTGATGACGGCGCTGCGGGGCGGCGCCCACGCCATCACCGCCAACAAGGGCCCAGTCGCCTTCGCGTACCGCGAACTGGAGGCCGCCGCCGCATCGTCGCGCCGCCAGTTCCTGTTTGAAGGCGCGGTGATGGACGGAATCCCGATCTTCAATCTGGTGCGGGAGACGCTGCCTGCAGTCGACATCACCGGCTTTCGGGGCGTGATCAATACGACCACCAACTACATCCTGACCGCCATGGAACAGGGGCGAAGCCTCGACGCGGCACTCTCTGAGATGCAGGCGGCAGGCATTGCCGAGGCCGATCCCTCGTTCGATGTGGATGGCTGGGACGCCGCCGCCAAGACCGCCGCGCTGGTTAACGTGCTGCTGCGCGGGTCGGTGACACCGCGGAGCATCGATCGCACAGGCATCCGCGATCTCACCACCGAGCAACTGCAGGCTGCCGTGCGGCGGGGCAGGCGGATCCGCCTGGTGGCACAGGCCGAGCGGCGCGACGGCCACGTAACGATGCGCGTGGGGCCGGTTGAGCTCGAGGCCGGCGATCCGCTGGCGTCGTTAACCGGCATGCAGAATTTGCTGATCCTCAAGACGGACATGCTCGGCGAGATTGGCATCCATCAACTTGAAGGGGGCCTTATCCAGACCGCCTATGCGCTACTCTCGGACCTGATCACCATAGCGAAGCGCGCGCAGCCTCCAGGTAGCCATGACTGATGGCCGCCATGCTCCCTCTTGAAGGCCTCACCGTTCTCGACCTGACGCGGGTTCTTTCGGGCCCCTACTGCACCATGATGCTGGCCGACATGGGCGCACGCGTGATCAAGATCGAACGGCCCGGCCGTGGAGACGACACGCGTGCGTGGGGCCCGCCGTTTCTCGCCGGCGAAAGCACGTATTTCCTCAGCGTTAATCGCACCAAAGAGAGCGTGGCGCTCGACTTCAAGCATCCCGGCGGACGCGCCCTGCTCGACCAACTGATCGCACGCGCCGACGTGCTGGTCGAAAACTTCCACCCCGGCACGCTCGAGGCCATGGGCCTGGGCTACGCCGCGCTCTCACCGCGCTATCCCCGCCTCGTGTACTGCTTGATTACCGGCTTCGGCCTCACCGGCCCCGGGCGCGATCGGCCGGGCTACGACGCCGTGGTGCAGGCCGAGGGCGGGTTGATGAGCCTGACCGGACCTGGCGATGGCGACCCGTACCGGCTGGGCGTGGCGATCGCCGACATGGCGGCTGGCATGTTCGCGGCGCAAGGCATCGCCCTGGCGTTGCTGGTGCGCGAGCGCACGGGCCAGGGTCAACTGGTCGACATCGGCATGCTGGACTCGGTGGCGGCGTTGCTGACCTACCAGGCCGGGATCTATTTCGCGACAGGCCAGGTGCCCCACCGGATGGGGAATCGCCACCCCAGCATCGCCCCCTACGATACGTTTGCGGCCGAGGATGGCACATTGGTGCTGGCTGTTGGCAACGATCAGCAGTGGATCCGTTTCTGCCAACTGACAGGGCTCACCTCGTGTGAGGCCGATCCGGCCTATGCCACTAACGCCGGACGGGTGGATCGGTACGAGATCCTGCGACCCCAGATTGCCCGAGTCATTCGGACGCGCAGCCGCCAGGAGTGGATCGACCGCCTGGTGCCGGCCGGGGTGCCGTGCGCCGCGGTGCGAGGCATCGACGAGGTGATGGCCGATCCGCAGTTGCTCGCCCGGGGCATGGTGCAGCCGGTCGAGCATCCATCAGCAGGATCGCTGCGCCAACTGGGCGTGCCCATCAAGTTGTCGGCCACGCCCGCGCGTGCTGCCGTGGCCCCGCCCAGGCTTGGCGAACACACGGCCCAGGTACTCACTGAGCTACTCGGCGTCACGCCAGACGAGGTGACGCGCCTGGAGCGCGATGGCGTCGTTGGCGTGCAGCATTGACGCGCTAGCCCGCATTATTCACGAACGAGCCGCGCTCGCGAATAATGCGCCGGTATGGTTGAGATTCCGTCACCGACGGCTTCGACGCGGCGCTTCGCACCTTGCTCAGGGCTAGGAGGAGATCAAATGCCGCTGGATGTGTCCCAGATCCGAAGACGGGTGCTCGGTCGCCTCGGGGAGGTCAAGCGCGCGGCTGTCGCGCGCCACGAGCAGGTAGTGGAAGCCGAACGTGCCTATCAGGTGTTTCTGGCAGAGGCCGCCCGTCCTGTCTTTACGGCCTTTGCGCAGTCCTTGTCGGCCGAAGGATACCCATACCGCGTGTTGACGCCGGGCGAGACGGTTCGTCTGGTATCGGAACGCGCGAATCGCACGTACGTCGATGTGCGCCTCGACACGTCGGGCCAGGCACCTGTGGTGATGGCCGAGGTCTGCCGCGAGCGCGGCAGTCGTGTGATCTCCGACGATCGCCCGGTAGCCGATGGTGTAGCCATTCACGACTTGACCGACGAGCACGTGGTGGCGTTTCTGCTGACGGCGATGGCCGATCTGATTGATCGGTAGTTAGCAGTCCGTGGTGCAAGTGCGTCGTCGCACCGAGACCGGGGATGCGCCCGGCTGGCAAGGCGGGAGACGCGAGAATATGGCCTATATTTGAGTGTCGAGTAACGCAGCCAGGCGGGATGCAGCGCCGGTCGAATGCAGACGGACTTGCACCACGGGCTGTTAGGCCAGGCGTTCCACGAACGACGTGTCGATGCCTTCGCGGCGAAGTTGTTCCAGAAACGCCATGCGGTCGTACGCCTTGCGGTAGCCCTCGCGTGCTTCAACGGCGCCGCTTTGCACGAATGCGAGCAGCGCGTCGTTCATGGGCACCATCCCGTGTTTCCGGCCCGAATCGATCGCCAGCGGCAGTTGCGACATCTTGCCCTCGGCAATCAGCGCCGAGACCGATGGCGTGTTGAACAGCAATTCCCGGGCCGCCACCCGCCCGCCGCCGGTCTTGCGCAGCAGCACCTGCGCGACCGCGCCGCGCAGCGTTTCGGACAATCCCAGCGCCACGTGTGTTTGCCGATCGAACGGCGCCGTGTCGATCAGCCTGGCCACGGCCGTGCTGGTGGTATGGGCCGTCACGGCCCCGATCACCAGATGCCCGGAGTCGGCGGCGTCAAGCGCCACCGCCACCAGGTCCGGCGTGCGCAAGTCGTCGATGACCAGCACGTCGGGGTTTTCGCGCAGCGCGGCCCTGGCACTGGCCAGCATCACGTCTGGTTCACTGCGCACTTCGCGCTGGCTGACCATGGCCTTGCGGTTTTCGTGGACGAACTTGATTTCGCTCTCGAGGCAGATCAGGTAGTCGGATCGCGTGCGGTTCACGAGATCGACCAGCGCGGAGATCAGCGTCGATTTGCCGGACAGTCGCGGGCCGGCCACCAGGATCAAGCCTTCGCGTTCACCGCACAGCGCCTGGATGTCGCGCGACAGTCCCAACTGGTCTGCCGACACCAGACGGGAGGGAATCAGCCTGAACACCGCGCCGGGGCCTCGTTGATCCCGGAAGCTCAGGCAGCGGACGCGTCCCACATCGGGCAACTCGCACACCCACTCGGCGCTGGTGCCGCCGACCAGGGCATCGCGGGTGGATGCGGGCGCCAGTTCCAGAATCAACGACTCCACTTCGGCTGTCCCCAGCGGCGGCTCGGACTCCAACTGCAGAATCTCATCGTCGATTCGGATGGTTGGTCTCGATTCGGCCATCAGGTAGAGCGACGATGCGCCACGGGCGGCGGCGGTGCGCAGCAGCCGACCCACGCCAAGGTGCTTGGGGGACGGCGTCAGGCGCGCCTGTTCAGCGCGAATCGGGCTTCGTGACAGTGGCAGCACCACGGCCGGTTGGGGATCGCGGGTTGGCGTGATCCTGGGCAGACGATCGATCGGGTCGGGAATCGGCGGATCCAAGCCCGGCGGTGTGTGTCGGAGAAGACCCTCGAGCCGATCAACGCCCGGCGGATCGAACACCGGCGGCCTGGTCCGGTGCAGATGCTCGAGCGGGTCGACGCTCGGCGCCTCTAGCACCGGCAGCGTGTGGCGGAGCAGACCCTCGAGCCGGTCGACGGTCGGCCGATCGGAGACCGGCGGTCTGTTCCGGAACAGATCCTCGAGCGGGTCTTCGGGCAACGGATCGGTCACCGGCGCCGCGGCCTGGAACGGCGGCTCGAGCGCCGGCGTCAGCGGCGGTGGCGGCAGAACGGGTAGCTGTAGCGAGGGCGGTGGAGCCGCCGGGCCATGCGCGGGAGCCATCCGAGGCCTGTGCGACGAGTCTGCCACAACGGGTGGCGCAGGCGGCATCCAGCGCGACGCGGGCGAGCCTCGTTGGCGCCGCAACTCGATCCAGATGTCGTTGCCGTTGCGAGCCGCCACCAGCACGAATCGGTCGTTTGGCGAGCCGGGGAGGGTCAGTTCCCGTTCGACGGCCCCGACACTGTCCAGCGTGGCCTGATCGTCGCTGGAGAGCAGGTCGGTGAGCACACTGGCCATCGATTCGATTGAGAGCGGACGTTCCGACAGATTGGACGAACCAGCGGAAGACAACACGTAGGGCCGCTCGCCCACGTGCATGACAAGCCCGTCCCCGTTGGATCTGAGGACCGCCCCGATGAGGGATTCAATTAGCGACACGTCTCGTTCCCGAAGCCAGCGTTCTCCCCCGGAGTGTCGGCCGAAGTGTATGTCTACGATAGACTTGCGGCAACAGCCTCGTAAATCCTGACCATTTCCACCACCTTGACGCCCTTCGCCTGGTAGGGGGCAACAATGCGCTCGGTCCGGAGGTACTGCAGCATCCCTGGGTCGCCGTAATCCGGGGCACCGACACCCTCGATCGCGCCAAGCGCCGCCTCGAGGCCAGCCATCGTCAGGAGCTTCGTGTCGACCTGCCTGGGCCAGGGTATGCCGAATCGGCGCACGGTCTCTCGGCGTGTCCCGACCCGAAACTTCACGTACACCTCGTTGCTGACAAAGGCGTATCCAGAATCAGCGCGGCTGGCTGGCGCGTCCTCCACCCTGACGAACTCGATGGCGTCGATCGTCTTCAGCGCATCGATCAGCACGGGCGTGAACGACCCTTCTCCCGTCCAAGCCGTTGTGTCGAGCACCATCGTATTATCGTAGCCGGGAACCGGCAACTCGTCGCCCGGCTCCGCGCTCTTCTACGCGTCCTGGGAAGGCCCGTTCCGTAAATAGCCGTCGTCCGGCAGGCGCACGCCGGGTTGACGGCCCGAGGGCGAAAACGCACGCAGGGCGGTAAGTCGTTCTGAATGTTCTGTTTGCTGGGAGCCGGCAATCGGACAGTTGAGACCGTTGTCATTTACCGACGGATATCGGCGTTTGACCTTTGCCCTTGTCCTTTGACGATCCACCAGTACAGGAACACATTCACGACGAGCGCGACGCCGCCCAGCATCATCTGCCACTCCGGAGTAAGCCGCGCGGGATAAAGCAGTGGCAGGAGATAGTGTTCGATGAAATCTCCCTGATATCCGGTTGTACCGCTCCGTCGTCTCAAAGAATTCTCGAGACGCATGAGAGGGCAGATCCAGCCAGCCCACTCGATCGTCACACCCCAGACCACGGCGGGGACGTGCAGCCAGGCGAGCCGGCGCCAGCGGAGCACCAGCAATCCGCCCATCACCACAAAGAGCACGAAACCCACGTGCACCAGGACGATGAGGTCTGCGGCGATCCGCGAGAATTGAGGTCCGTCCGTAAACCGGGCTCCTAGCCCGAGTTTACCAAGTTAGCCAGGGGGATGTCGTCAACCGACTGAGCATGCGTCAGTTGGGGGACAGGGCCCGTACGACCTACGACTGTTGGAACCGGGCGAGCTTCAGCGCCGCGATCAGTTGTCGCTGAAGGGGCGTCAGCCGACTGTACGTGATCTGCGGCTCGCGAGCGCGGCCGGGGTACACCAGTGCCACCTCCTTGAAGAGCACGTTCTTGCCGAGCAGCGTCTCTTGCAAATGCGTCCACGCCGCCTGGTCGACCTCGTAGTGCAGCGCGAGCGTCGGGCTGTCGGTGAGCGTGACGCGCGCGAGCCCCTTCAGGTGACGCGCGTGAAGCATCTCGCGCAGGTCCTTCTCGACCGCGGCGCGGGTTCGCCCCGACGTGAGCACCACGATCTACACGCACGTGCTCAACCAGGGTGGGCGTGGCGTGCGGAGTCCGTTGGACCAACTGGGGCGCGGTCCTCGCCGTGGATGAGCTGATTATCGAGACGAGCCGCGGTGCTCATATCGAACTATGCCGATCGGCCTATCTCCCCACCCGGAACTGCCGCCGCCGCGGCGCACCCCTCGGGCTCCCAGACACTTCCGGCCGCGTTTGCCCCCTGGCCGCCAGGCTGCTACACTGCGGCCGCTGTCGGATAGTAGGCTATGGAGTTCAGCCGACTATTCGTTAGGCACACCCGACGGGGTGGGTGTAACGTAGGGTACACACGACTGGTAGGGAGAGATCGATGAAAGAGGACGAACCGGCCGTTCACGGCGATCCCCGCATCATGGGCGGTACCCCCGTCTTCGTTGGGACGCGTGTGCCTTTCCAGACCTTGTTGGACTATCTCGAAGCTGGGGACTCGCTCGACCTCTTCCTTGATCACTTTCCCACGGTGAAACGGGACCAGGCAGTCGCGGCGCTGGAGCAGGCGAAGGAGGCGTTGTTCGCCCGTGCGTGTCCTGCTTGACGAGTGTCTCCCGCGCCAACTGAAGCGCGATCTGGTCGGCCACGATTCGCGAACGGCCCCGGAAATGGGGTGGGCCAGCAGGGAGAACGGCGAACTGCTCAGCCTCGCCGTCGGCCAATTCGACGTCTTCCTCACCGTCGACCGAAACCTGTCGTATCAACAGGATGTTGGCCAGTTCGACATACGAGTGGTTGTTCTGGTCGCGCGAAGCAACCGACTTGCGGACCTCCAGCCGCTGATGCCCCAGGTTCTCGAAACGCTCAAGACCGCGCTTCCGCGGCAGGTGACCAAGGTGGGTGCCTAACCAAGCGCTGCAGCCGTCCGGCGCCGTTGATGTCCGGAGCGCCGGCGGCTGAGCGCTGATCGTTGATATGACTTCCCAAGTCAACTTCAAAGACACCTCTCCCCCACACGGTTCCCGATGCCGCTGAAAGTGAAGGGTCAGGCTAGATCGGCGCTATTCTACGCGTCCTGGGAAGGCCCGTTCCGCAAGTAGGCGTTGTCCAGCAGGCGCACCAACTCGGCAGGCTCGTCGATCTGCAGATCGCCAGGCAGGAGGCGATCGGGGGCGATGCTGGCAAACCCGAATCCGTAGCGCGCCAGGCACAGGCGTACGCCAGCGGCGCGGGCCGTGTCGAGGTCCACACTGGAGTCCCCAATCAGCAGCGCTCGTTCAGGACTGGCGCCGTTACGAGCCATCAACCACCGCAGGCCTTCAGGATCGGGTTTGCGCGGCAGTTCATCGTCGCCAAACACGCGGTGCCGAAAAAAACGGCTCAAGTCGGTGTGATCGAGGATCAGCTTCGAGGCAGCGGCCGGCTTGTTGGTCAGCAACGCGAGAGCATGGCGCTCCGCCAGGGCGGTTAGGGTGCTGGTCATGCCCGGATACGGCCGCGTATGGTCGAGCATGCGGCGATCGTAGATGGCGAGGAAACGCTCGAGGGCGCCGGCTGGCGTCTCGGGGAATCCAGATGCGGCGAGCACGCGCTGCACCAGCACGCTGGCGCCGTCCCCAATCATCTGGCTGACAGCCGCGTCACCCAGCGCGCGGCCGCCATAGGCCTGCGCCAGCTCGCTGGCAGACTCGGCCAGGTCGTGAAGCGAGTCGACCAGTGTCCCGTCGAAATCGAACACCAACAGCACGAATGTGACCAGCCCGTCTAGTCGCCCGTGTACGACGCACAGGACGTCGGCGTTTCCCAGACCCGCACACTGACGACCGGAAGATCCTGCGACTGCGCGTAGTCAAACACCAGCTTCGCCACGTGCTCGACGGTGGGATTGCTATCGACCAAGAACATCGGCTCCCCCAACTCCAGAAGCGGCTTGACCAGCGGGTCGTCCCGGCGGAGGATCATCTTGTGGTCGATTTCGGTGTCGATCCACGATTTGACGATGCGTTTGATGTCACCGAAGTCGCACACCATGCAGCGGTGATCCAGTGAGCCGCTGCGTATCTCGATTTCCGCAACGGCGTTGTGGCCGTGTGGATGCTTGCAGATGCCGTCGTAGTCGAGCAGCCGGTGGCCGTAACAGAAATCGATGCGCTTGGTCACTGAGTACATAGGTCCATTGTAGTTGTTTACCGCCTCCCGATCGTTCGCGGTAAACAATTACTAGTAACTGTTTGCCGGGTTGCTTCCGATCGACCCGGTAAACAGTTGCAGTTCATTTTACTGCGATGACCACACCCTCTGAAACCGTTGCGGTGCTGTGTTCGGGCGGGCTCGACAGCGTGGTGCTCGTGGCCGATCAGGCGCGCGAACACCTGGTGCAGCCACTCTACGTCAGCGTCGGCCTGGCGTGGGAGGACACCGAACGGGCCGCGATGGACCGCCTTGCGGCCACACCCGTCTTCGCGGGGCGCGTGCGGTCCCCCGTCGCGCTCGAAATGAACATGCGCGACGTTTACCCCCCCACTCACTGGGCCATTCGCGGCGCGCCGCCCGCCTACGACACGCCCGACGAGGATGTGTACCTGGCGGGACGCAACGTGGTTCTGCTGTCGAAGGCGGCCGTGTATTGTGCGAGCGTCAGGATTCACCGCATCGCGATTGGGCCGCTCTCCGGCAACCCGTTTCCCGATGCCACGCCGGCGTTTTTCGCGGCCATGGGTCGGGCGCTGTCGCTCGGCCTCGGTCACCGCATCGAGGTGGTGGCGCCGTTTTCGGCCATGCACAAGGCGGACGTGATCACCCTGGGCGTGTCTCTTGGTGTGCCGCTGCACCTGTCGATGTCGTGCATGAACCCGCGCGGCGGCGTCCATTGCGGTCTGTGCAGCAAGTGCCGCGAGCGGCGGGACGCATTTGACGAGGCCAACGTGCCCGATCCCACGGTCTACGAATCGCCGAGTCCGCGCCCTACCAACGCTTGACGGTCACCGACCCGCTGCCCGAACGTAGCTTCACCAGTTTCCCGCCGGCACCCAGCGTACCCTTGAACGCGTCGCGTCCCCGTTCGCGGCGCTCTCGATCCTGGGACCCGGTCATCTGTTCCACGTGCACACGGCCATCGCCGCTGCTGGCCTCGAGTTCGGCGTTGAAGCCATCGGGCAGTTCCATCCGAATCGAGCCATCGCCCGTCGTGACGCTCCAGTCGGCGTCCATCGCGCTGCCCCGCCCGGCCGACACCTCGACGGAACCGTCCGAGGTGTCAACGCGGACCGTTCTCAGCACGCCTTCCAAACCCACGCTGCCATCACCGGTTTCGATGTCGGCCCGTCCGTCAATCCGGCGCGCCCGAATGGATCCGTCGCCGGTGTGCACCACCAACTCGCCCTTCACATCCTCGGCCGTCACGCTGCCATCGCCCGTGTGCAGGTCAATCCTGCCGGCAAGGTGTCGCAGCTTGATGGACCCGTCGCCACTCTTGGCCACCACGTTGGACTGCACGGGAACCGACACCACGAGCCTGGCACTGGGCGAGCGTCGCCAGCTTCCGATCTCGATGCGCGCCGGCTTCGGCACGTCGATGGTGATCGTCTGGCCCACCTGTGTGGCCTTCACCTGGATGGTGTCGACCGCGGCCCGATCGGCGCCCCTCTTTTCAACCTCGACCAGCACCTCCTGCCGGTCCCAGCCGCGCACCTCGATGGATCCGTCGAAGGTTGTCAGCACCACCTCTGGCGCGCCCGTGACCGTGAACTTCTTCTCCTCACGAACGCTGTATTCGGCTGCACCAATGCTCACGTCGCACGCAGCCACCACCGCTGCCAGGACACCCAGACCAGCAATCCCGGTAAACCGCACCCAGAACCGTGTCGGCATGACGAACCCTCCCCTAGTACACATAGGACGCACGCCCCAGGTGCGAAGTTCACACGCATCATTCAGGATTAGTCCCAATACTGTTCACATGTCGTCACCCCCGCGGGCGCCGTCGCCCGGCTACGGCGGCCTAAAAAGGCGGGGGTCCAGGGTGGTCACCCTGACTGGATTCCGGGTTCCGCTACGCGGCCCCGGAATGACGGCAGGGTGCTAACTGAACGGCATTGGGATTAGTCCGGGTTCAGTGCCGCTGGTAAGCGATCAGGCCGGCGATGCAGGTGCAGGCCACCTCGAGCCGTGCGTCGAGCACCGCGAGATCCGCCACCGCGCCGGCCAGAACCAGGGTGTCGCTCATGCACGCCCCGCCGCGGCAGGTCTGCTGTCCCAATCCAGGTTCGCCTCCAGTTTACGGCCTTCGAGCGGCAGCCCTGGCGCCGGCGCCGACCCGCTGCCCTCCGGGCCAGGGCGGCTGCCGAGGGGGCGAAACAAGTGTCGGTCCAGACGCGACAGCAATCGGGTCAACAGGCGCTCGTCGGGAGCCGACACGACCAGAACACCCGCGGTTTCGGCCGGCGGAAAACTGCGGTCGTCCAGGTAGTCGTGGTCGAGCGAAATCAAGGTGCGGCGCAGGTCGCGCGCGCGGCGGAAGTGCTCGCCGTCACGCGCCCGGCGCAGTTCATCGTGCTCCATCACGAACAGCACGTCCCATTTCAGCCGCGTGCGCATGAAACCGACCGCGCCTGCCGGCAGGTTGGCGTCGGCGTAGACTCGGGGCTGGTCCGATCGCTCGGAGGCCAGCGTCGCCAACTCGTTCGAGAGGGTGCCCACGGGCGGGTTCTCAGCCCTGATCAGCGTTAGGACCCAATAGCGTGCCGAGCGCGTGCCTGGCAAACCAGATCGGCCACCAGATCGGCGCGTTTGTGCACCAGTTCTTTGCGCGGGCGCCGGCTATGCTCGGCACCAACCACGTACTCGCAGAACAGCGGAAACGCGATCGTCGAGTCGCAGTACGCCACGACCGTGTCGGACAGCACGCCGGGATTCACCTTGCCCCAACTGACGGCTTCCGACGGTGTGGCGCCAGACAAGCCGCCCCACACCACCGAATCGGTCGTGAACTGAATGAAGTAGTCGTTGCCGCCCTTCGGAATGCCGTAGACCTCCCACAGGGTCGGCTGGCCCTGCAGGTAGAAGTTCTTCGGCGAGCCGCCGCCAAGAATCACGCATCCGTTTTTCTTGCCGGCCAGGATGATGGCACACACTTCGTTCACATCCCGGTTCGGATCGATCATCGTCTTTCCGCCGTTCATCAGCTCGTGGTAGGCCACGTTCATGCCAATCGAGCTGTCCCCCGGCGACGAGGTGTAGATGGGCACGCCGGCTGCGGCCGCCGACGCCACCACTGAGTACTCGTCGCATCCTGGTACGCGCCTCAGTAGATCCTGGCCGAGCCGGTAGTGCAGATCGGCCGAGGAGATGGGCTCGCTGATCTGCTCGCGGACCAGGAAATCGCGCACGTACGCATCGGTTTCCAGCAGCACCGTGGCCGGAAACAGCACGTCGTAGATGCGGATGATGCCCTCGTCGTACAGCTCGACGTCGTTCAGAAACGGCGTGCCACGATGCAGGGTGAAGTTCAGCGCGTAGTGCAGATCGTGGTACAGGTTGGCGCCCGTGCTGATCACGAAATCCACCAGGCCGCGCTCCATCAGCTCGATGATGCAGCCGCCCAGGCCAGCCGGCGTGAGCGCGCCCGCCAAGGTGAGGCCCACCATGGTGTCGTGCTCGGGCAGCATCATCTTGCCGCTGAAAATGTGGCAAGCCTCCGACAGCCGGGCTGCGTTGAAGGCCTGAAACCCCTCGTCTATCAGGTGCCGGATTTCGGCGCTGCCGCGGGGCCGGTAATAGCGAATGGGCTTGCCGGTCAAAAACCTGTGGGTCGCAGGCGCCTGCGACCCGGGCGCGCGATGCGGCACGAGACAACCACCGGTCTGGCGCGCCCCCCCCGCGCGCCGCCAGACTAGCTTAGTCCTTCGATGCACAAGTACGGCAACGTATTTGTGCCCTCAGGACTAAGCATCGTTTCCACCCTTGACACCGGCGCCAGAGCGAGCAATGGTAGCGGGCATGAACAACACGTGGGAGCCATGGGCCGTGTATCTGCTGGTGGCGATAGCCGTGCTGGCCGGACTGGTCGTGCTGGCCCTCTGGATGAAGGGCCGGCCGTTCCAGCAGGGTGACGTGTTCCGGGCCAGCCGCTTCAGCAAGGGCAATCATCTGTTTCCGACGCAGGTGCTGATCTCGCCAACCAACGTGGTCCAATACACGCCGCAGTGGTTTGGGCGGTACGAGCATTCGATCCACATGGCGCAGGTAGCGTCGGTCGGCATCGATACACACATCGTCTTTTCGGACCTCTACATCGAGACCACGGGCGGCGCGGCGCCCATCAAGTGCGAGGGTCATTACAAGTCGCACGCAAACCGGATGAAGACGCTGATCGAGCAATACCAGACGGCCTACTATGCCGCCCGAACCGGTGTTCCGGTCAACGCGCAGCCAGCGGTGCCGGCTGCCCCGGCTCCGTCCGTGCAGCACTAGCAAGGGGCCGCCAATTCGTCATTCCCGCCCTTCTTTCGTCATTCCCGCGAAAGCGGGAATCCAGAGACTGGACCCCCGCTTCCGCGGGGGTGACAGACGGGGC
>CAYHRK010000069.1:0-16443 GCA_964358795.1 uncultured Vicinamibacterales bacterium | reverse complement strand
TTCTTCGATTTCGAACGGCTTCTGCACGAAGTCGAACGCGCCAATCTTCATCGCCTCGACGGCGGTGCCCACCGATCCGAAGGCGGTCATGAGGATCACCGCCACGGAGGGTTGCAGCGTTTTCGCGGAGCGCAGCACGTCGAGGCCGTCGCTGCCCCCCATTTTCAGGTCGCTCAGCACCACGTCGAACGTGGCGCTGTGCAGGCGCTCGATGGCCTGGTTGCCGTCGGCGGCCTCGTCGACCTCGTGGCCAGCCTGTCCCAGGGCCCGAACCAGTGCCCGGCGCAGCGCGTCGTGATCGTCAGCAACAAGGATGCGACCCATGTGTCCTCTCAGAGCCCTGCGTGGCCGGGGGCGCCCACCGGCAGCGTCACCGTAAACGTCGTCCCATGGCCGGGCGCGCTGGCCACCTCGATGCGGCCGGCGTGCGCGTCCACGATCTTACGGACAATGGCCAGGCCCAATCCGGATCCCTTGGGCTTGGTCGTGAAGAACGGATTGAAGATGCGGTCCCTGATCTCCGCCGGGATGCCCGGTCCATCGTCGGCGACCACGAGCGCCACCGATCGTGGCAGGCCGCCGTCATCCACGTCGTGCACGTCGGCGCGCACGCGAATGGTGCCGCGATCGCCGAGTGCTTCCAGGGCGTTCAGCAGCAGATTGGTGACCACCTGAACGAGTTGATGGCGGTCGCCGTCGATGGCGGGCAGATCGGCCGGCAGTGTCACGTCCAGAGCGGTCGCGCGGCGTTCCACCTTGCGTTCGGCCAGCAGAATCGCGTCGTCCACCACGCGCGCGATCGAGGTGCGATCGACCTCGAGGCGAAGCGGACGCACGAACTCGAGCACCTCGAGCACGATGGCGTTGGCCATCTTGGCTTCGTTGATGATGTCGCCCAGCATGGCGTGCGCCTCGGGGCGATCGGTGATCTGGCGACGCAGCAGTCCCGCCATCACCTCGATGCCGGCCAGCGGGTTCTTCACTTCGTGCGCGATCATGGCCGCCATCTCGCCCAGGGCTGCCAGCCGGTCGCGCAGCCGGTCCCGCTCTTCGGCTTGTTCGAGCAGCGTCAGGTCCGCGAAGATCAGCGCGGCTCCGTGAACGCGACCGCGGTCGTCACGCACAAGCGACAGCGTGTAGCCGATGACTCTCCCGGAGGGTTCCAGGCGCAGCTCGGCCCGGTTGGGCAGATGGCCGGCGTCAAACGCACCGGCGAACAACCGGATCAGGTCGGGATGATCGCGCAGGATCTCGGCGAAGTGCCCTCCGGCATGATCCGGCGACGGTGCGATGCCGAGTATGCGATACGCCTCGTCGTTGACGACGGCCGCCGATCCATCGCGGGTGATGGCCATCACGCCGTTTCGCAGGCTGGCCACCAGGTCGCGGAAGAAGCGGTTGTCGAGCGGTTTGGCCATCGGTAGTCCGACTCGCGAGACCCGTCCGGGCGATGACAGATGTTTCAGGATTGTAATCCACTCTCAGTATTGTTATCAGCGACGTGGGCTCACACCCCTCAACTGCTAACACAACTGGGACTTCAGCCCTGCCCCACCCCTGCGGAGCCTCGCTATCAACGTCTGTAGCAAAGCGGATGCCCGGCCCTCCGTACGACCTTGACGATTCGCGCCGGCAGGCGCTGGTGTTCTTGGCTCTGCCGTGCCTACGCGCCGTCGTCGCCGTCGACAATGCGCCCGTCGAAGAGGTGAATGGTGTGGGTGGCGCGGTGGGCGTAGCGGGGGTCGTGAGTGACCATGCAGATCGTGGCCCCGCCCTGGTGCAAGCCCTGGAGCAGATCCATCACGATCGCGCCATTCTTCGAGTCGAGGTTGCCCGTGGGCTCGTCCGCCAGCACGATCGTCGGCTCCCCCACGACCGCCCGCGCCACCGCCACGCGCTGCTGCTGACCGCCCGACAGTTGCCCGGGCAGGTGCTTGGCCCGGTGCCCCATCTCCACGCGCTCGAGCGCGGCGTGCACCCGTGCGCGCCGCTCGGCGGGCTTCATCCCCCGGTAGGTGAGCGGCAGTTCGACATTCTCGGCGACGGTCAGGTCGCCAATTAAATTGAAGCTCTGGAAGATGAAGCCGATGGCCCGGTTGCGCGTGCGGGCCCGCTCCTTGAACGACAGCCCCTCGACCGGCTGGCCGTCGAGCCAGTACCGCCCGTTCGTGGGCGTGTCGAGCAGCCCCAGCAGCGAGAGGAGCGTCGACTTGCCACAGCCCGACGGCCCCGCCACCGCCACATAGTCGCCCGCCCGGATCTCCAGATCGATCTCCGCCAGCGCGTGCGTCTCGACATCCTCCGCGTAGAACACCTTGGTGACGTGCTGCAACCGAATGACTGGCTCCGGGGCCCTCGTCTCGGCCGTGGTGATCGCCGGCGCGGCGGTCGCCGTGGTGGTGGTCGTGCTGCTGGTGGTGGTCATCGGGACTCCTCGCCTACCTGATCCGCACGCGGTCGACCGCGTCCCACGTGGACGTGTCCGACAGAATCACCTCGTCTCCGGGCTTCAGGCCGGCGCGGATCTCCACCGCGTTCACCGACATCCGGCCGAACGTCACCGGCACGCGCACCGCATGGCCCGTCGCGTCGAGGCGGAAGAGCTGGACCGTCGCGCCTTCCTCGCCGATGGCGGGCCGGCCGACATACACCACCTCCGGCAAACGTTCGATCTCGATGGTCCCGTCGATGGTCAGGTCCGGTCGTGCGCCCTTCGGCAGCGCGCCTTCGAGCGACACGTCCACCGTCACGGTGCCGCCCGTGGCGGCCGGGTCGATGCGCGACACCCGGCCCGCAATCACCCCGTTGCGGGTATCGATGGTGGCGCGCAATCCCAACTGAATGTCCTTCGCTTGCGTTTCGGCCACCTTCAGTTCGGCTTTCAGCCGCGTCGGGTCCACTACGCGCACGAGATTCGCGCCAGGGCCCACGCGCGCGCCGAGCTCCACCAGGACCTGCTGTAATACGCCAGTCACGCCCGCCCGGACCCGCAGACCCGCCACCAGCGCCCGCTTCTGCCCAAGCGTGGCGCGCTGCCGATCCACCTCGGCCATGGGGATGGCGAGTTGAGTCGCGACGGCGCGCTGCTGCATCGCGGACCGCTGTCGCTCCAGACGCAGCCGGTGATCCAGGTTGTCGGCCTTGGTCGATTTGTTCCGCAGCGACTGCGCAGACGTCAGACCCTCCTTGTTGAGCGCTGCTTCGGCCTCCGCGTCCATCCGCGCCTCCCGGGCGTCCGACTCCAGCGTCGCGACCGCAGACTGCGTGGCCAGCACCGCGCTCTCGAGTTCGACGCGGCGATTGGCGAGCTGCGCCTCAGCCGATTTCAATTGCAGTTCCGCATCCCGGACGCCTTGCTGAAGCTCGGGATTGCTGAGCTCGATGATGACCGTGTCGGGCTCGACTGCCGCGCCCGGGCGCAACACGATGCGTTCGACGCGGCCCTCGGCCACCGCAGGAATCCAGCGCAGGTCCTCGGGCACCAGCGTGCCCGTGCCGCGTACATCCCGCACCATCGGGCCGCGCTTCACCGTGTCGATCCACACCGCGGCGCGCTCCACCGCCGGCGCCGCGGGCTGCAGCCGCGAGACGGCGAAGGTGACCGCCGCCACCGCCACGAGCGCCACGCTGCCCCAGATCAAGCGACGACGGCGACGGGCGACCGCAAGGTCGGGGCGGGCGATGTCAACCATCGGGGCTTCCTCCATATGGTTGCTGACGAACGGCCGTAGAGTGGCTCATCACGTGCGGCCTTGCCGCTGGCGTGCGCGGACGGACGACGAGGTCCGACGCCGGCTATTAACGCCCGGACTCTGCCGCGACAACGAGTTCGCGGCATGGTAACCGAGTTCGAAGGCGATTGCCTTCACGGAGCGCGGAGGATCGGCAGACTTCATACTCGCCACTCGTTGACGCAGGACTTCGGTCCGCACCTGGCGGAACGTGACACCGCGCACCGCGATCAGAGCGCGGGTGAGTGTGTGTCGGTCAACCTGAGCCGCCTGCGCGATCTCCGAGAGCGGGGTCAGGGGCGCCGTCTCCAGGCAGCGTCGTACCAGGTCGGCCAACGATGTGGCATCGTACGTCATCGAGCCTCCTGACGGGCGTGAAGGTCGAATCTCCCTGCCTGGCAGGTCTAGCACAGACCCCGAGGGCAAACAATCGATCTTGCACAGAGAATTCAGTCCCGACGATCTTTCTGTGCAACGGGCGCGGCAAGGCTTCCGCTGCCACGGCCCATCGTCGGCCGACTCTGTTGAATGGCGCCTGGCCTTGATGGATCCGCCGTCGACGTGTCGCCTGAGGTTTCCACTCCCAATCGCGTGGGCCCGTATGCACCCTCGTACGCCCGCCTACACCCCCGCGCACCCGCATGCTCCAAACGGCTACGCTTTGCTCCATTCTGCGACGTGATTCTCCTTGAACCCTCGTAGGCACCGCACCATGATGCGGCGTCAGGGCGTACGAAGTCCGTGTGCCTCGGGCGCGACGTGGCGGCGCTCCGAGGAAACTTCCCAGACGCGGTGGACGATCGACAGCTGTGGGTGACAGTTTTTGGCGTGTCGAGTCGCGAATGCATCGCGTGGGCTGCTAATACGGCCAATCCCCATACGAGGCGTGGGCGTCGGCCGAGCGGGCAACGTAGACGATGTGGAGGACCGAGCGATGCCGAAATGGAAGCCGAACGCTGACGTCGTGATGCGCCCCGAGGACGAGGGGATGTACCTCGCCTTCAATGTGACAGCGGGTTCAGGGCTCATACTGAATCCGACCGCCCATTTCATCTACACCCGCGCAGCTGAGGGATGCCCGGCAGAGGAGATCGCCCAGGCGATTCAGGCTCATTTCGATTTCCCTGCGCCGGCCCCGTCCAGGGCAGACCTGTCAACGCTCGTGTCGACGCATATCACGCTTCTGGAGCGGGCGCGCTTGCTCACTCCAGAGGAACAGACGCTCGACGACGTCGCGACAACAGTCCGCCGCTCGTGAGGTGACCTATGGAGCCGCGTTGTGGCTACAGGCTACACAACCTATATGTTTACATGTGCGAAGAATGCAACCTGGCATGCAGGCACTGCTGGCAGAGCGCGAACCGCACCCCGCGGACTCAGACGAAGCCGGTGTCCGTCGACACCTGCCGGATGGTCATCGACGAGGCGATACCGCTCGGCCTCGGCTACGTGAAAATCAGCGGAGGCGAACCACTGCTTCGGAAGGCGGACGTCATTGAGCTGATCGAGCACACGCACGGGCGACGCGTCTCCACGCGTCTGGAGACGAATGGCACGCTCATTGACGACGAGGTCGCCGACGCCATCAGCCGGTGCCGCGTCGCCACGTCCGTCAGCCTCGATGGCGCCACCGCGTCGACCCATGAGAAGTTACGCCTGACGCGGGGCTGCTTCGACCAGACAATCACGGCGCTAGCGCGGCTCCAGTCGCGCGGGGTTCGCACCGAGCTCGTGTTCTCACTGCATAGGGACAATCAGGAGGACCTGCCCGGCGTGGTGGCGCTCGCTGCACGGTTTGGATGTAGCGGCGTCAAGATCAATCCCGTCATCTCAAGCGGCAGAGCGTCGCAGATGAATACGCGTGGTGCGCTTCTCAGCGCCACGGAGTTGCTGGAGTTCGTGCGGCAGGTCGAACGCACGTACTGCGGCCGGTCTCCGCGCGTGTCCGTGAGCACGGCGCCCGCGTTTCATTCGCTGCGGTCCACCTGTGCCGGACAATCCGCCGGCGGGCATTGCAGCTTCAAGCACCTCCTGGGCATCCTGGCCGACGGACGGGTGTCGTTCTGCGGCATGGGCTATCGCTCCCGCGACTACATATTCGCGCGTGCGGCGGACGCCAGGTTGGACGAGGTGTGGAACGACCATCCGCAGCTGGACGTGATGCGGAAGCAGCTGCCGCAAAGTCTCGAGGGGGTGTGCGGCAACTGTGTTGCGCGTTCATCGTGCCAGGGAGGCTGCCGCGCCGAAGCCTACGAGGTCTACGGGTCGCTGATGGCTCCCTCTCCCAGTTGTCAGCAGCTGTATGACGCCGGGCTCTTTCCGAACCAGCGTCTGGTGGCGGCGAGGCAAGATTGCAGCTACCGGCCCATCCACTCAACGTGAACATGCTCTCGGGATCGACCGAAGACCGGGAGCTAGCAGAGTCCTGGGGCACCACGAGGGAATGACAAGCGTTCGACGGCCAATCTTGGCCTGGATGGGAAGGAGGTGAGACCATGAAACGTCTGTTCGAGATACCAATGTTGTACAGCCTGTCGGGTCGGGCGCTGCTACAGTCCGACGCCGATCCTTTGGAGCTCCCCGACAACACGTGTGACAAAGGAGGTGGAACCAAGAACACCTGCAACTCTGGCGGCGGTACGGAGAATACTTGTGCGTCGGGCTCTGACGACGGCGAAGGAGCGTAGAACGCGGTTGTGAAAACGACACGCGGACAGGGTTGAGAGGAGGTGGTAGTCATGAAGCCCTTGTTCGAACTCCCGAGCCTGTTCAGCCTCTCCGGCCAGCCGCTCTCCCTGGAGAACTGCGACGAAGTCGGAAAGAACGACTGCGGGTCCGGCTCCGGTACCGACAACGGGTGCGGATGGGGTGCAGACTACGGCAACGGCTGTAGCAACGGCTCAGACCAAGGCGGAGATGGCGCGCAGCTAGCGAGCTAGCACCAACGGGACGTGGTGCCCCAGACCAGCGCGGACCGCCGCAGTGATCAACCGCGCCCCACCACGCCACTGCTTCGTGTGATCCGAGCGAGGACCAAGGTTGTGCCCGTCCCGCGCCCCCGGTTGCCTCCGCCTCGAGGGTCTCGCCGAAGATGGGTGCGGACCTCACAGGCCGCCGAGATGCGGACCCTTGACCGAAAGGAACGCCGACATGCTGCTGCACAGTAGCGTCCCGCTCACGCCTCGTGCGGCAGAGCGTCCGGCCGAACCGCCGACGCGCAGGCGAATGACGATCCGCCGGCTCGCCTTGCTTGGCCGGTTCGTGCTGCCTCATCGCCGGGCCTTGGCACTTGCGCTCGGGTTGCTGCTGGTCAATGCCGGGCTTCGACTGCCGGTGCCCTTCCTTACGATCTACGTGATTGATACGGTCATCCCAACGCGACGCGTGACGCATCTCTGGTATCTGTCCGGAGTCATTGCAGCCATGACGCTGCTGTTTCTCGTCGTTGACGCAGTGAGAGGATACGTCGTACTCCTCGCAGCACGAAAGGTGGCGGCACGCGTAGAGATGTCCCTTCTGAGGCACGTGCAGAGCCTTCCGCTCGGCTATCTGAATTCCAGAAACACCGGCTATCTCCTGTCCCGATTCGTCAACGACCTCGCAGCCGTGAACGGCCTCGTCAGCGACACGCTGCTCAGCGCTGTGCAACACACCGCAATCCTGGCGATCGGCCTGTTTGCGGTCATGTACATTCACCCGGGGCTCGCGGTCGCCTCCCTTCTGATTCTCCCTGGGTTCGCTTTCATCACCCTTCGCTATGGCGGCGGCCTGCGGACACGGGCGCAGCGCGCCCACGAGCAGCGTGCTCGAGTGGTTGAGGCACTGAACGAAGCGATTGCCGGCACATTTGTCACGAGGGTGTTTGCGCGCGAGCAATGGGTGAGCCTGCGCGTCTTCCACCAGCGCGCCGACACCATCCGCGTCGAAGCGCAGAACTACATCGCGTCGTCGGCAGTGTCAATGGCCGTCTCGTTGCTCGGGGCCGCTGGGCCACTCGTCGTCCTCTGCTATGGGGGGTACGAGATCATCGAGGGGCGGCTCACCGTCGGAGCTTTCATAGGCTTCAACTCCGTTCTGGCGTATCTGCACGGTCCCACGCAGGCTCTGACCAGCCTCTACCTGGGTGGACAGAGCGCCCTGGCCGCCCTTGACCGGATCGGAGAACTACTCGAGACGGAGTCCGAACCCGGGGCCCGGGATTGCGATACCGGTGGGAAGCTGGTGCCCGACGATCTGACCGGCACCATTCACTTCGAGAACGTTCGCTTCAGCCATCACGCGGGTCGCGAGGTTCTCAAGGGCATCACGTTCACGATCCCGGCGGGTGCAAGAGTCGCAATCGTCGGCGAGAGCGGTGCGGGGAAGACGTCGATCGTCAACCTGATCCTTCGACTCTACGAGCCAGACGCCGGTCACATCACCATCGACGGCACTGACATCCAGAAGTACGACGTCCACGCTCTTCGCCGCAGCATCGGTCTGGTGAGTCAGGAAACGACACTCTTCAGTGGTACCGTCCGTGACAACATCGGTTTTGGGCGACCCCACGCGAGCGCCGAGGAGGTTGTCCGTGCCGCGAAGCTGGCAAATGCCGACGACTTCATCTGCGCGCTCCCACTCACCTATGACACGCCCGTCGGCCGCCAGGGCATTCAGCTTTCGGCGGGTCAGCGCCAGAGAATCGCGCTCGCGCGAACGATATTGGCGGAGCCAAAGATCCTGATACTGGACGAGGCGACCTCGTCGATCGACTCGCACTCGGAGGAGTTGATATCGCAGGCGTTGGCCTCGTTTGCGACTGGCCGCACGACGATCGTCATTTCTCACCGACTTTCGTCGGTGTTGAAGTCGGACCTGATGATCCATCTCGCCGGAGGCGAGGTGATCGATGTCGGGTCGCATCGAGACTTGATCCAGCACGACGGCTACAAGCGGTTGTATGGCCGGCAGCTCGGCGTCGGTGCGTGGAATGGCACTTGACCGTGTGTTGGGCGCACGGATGCGATCCCCTGTCGTACTCGGTACGACCTGTCGAAAGCCTCTGCGGCGCAGCGGCTCGCGTCGGCTCAACAGAGCGATGTCGGCGCGCTAGATGGGCCGGGGGGAGGCGAGACCCGCCCGGGCGGGCGTCGGCGCGATGGCGGTGTTGGCCGACGCCGGCTGTAGAGAAGCACTTGTGACACGCAACTTCCGGGGGGCACATGAGGCTACGCTATCGCACGCCGGTAACCGTGTTCCTCAACGTGACAGCCCGATGCAATCTGTCGTGCGTGTACTGCTCAGCGGATGCCGGGCGCGCCCGACACGACGAACTGGATGATGGAGAAATGCACCGCCTGGTGGACGAGCTGCTGGAGCACCGTGTACTTCAGGTCATCATCACCGGGGGGGAGCCGCTCATTCGACGAGACACCCTTGACGTTGTGGCGACGTTGCGACAAGCCAACGTCGCGGTCCAGATCAACACAAACGGCACGCTGCTCAGCCGAAGGACGTGTGAGCGCCTGAAGACGCTCGGCATACGTCGTGTCTCCGTCAGTCTCGACGGTCCTGCTGACGTCAATCGTCTGACGCGCGGGGCCGGGTCCTTTGGCGCCGCGACCCGGGGGATTCGGGCGTTGGTGGCCGCTGGCATCAAGCCACTCGTCCTGTGCACGCTGAACCGTCACAACATGCACGCGCTCGAGGCGACGGTCGAACACTGCCGTCAGGCGGGTGCGTCTGGGCTGTCCATTAACCCCCTGTCGGCGGTCGGCCGAGGCCTCTTGTGCCACGATGAACTCTCGCTGGAAGATCGGGAGTGGCATCTCGCCGTACAATCCGTCAGGCGTCTCCAGGCGGCGTACGCCGGGTTCGTGCACGAGGGCTTCTGCCACTGGAGCGACTACCCGCATGCAGTCGAGAAGGCAGAGCCGCGAGGTGCCGGCAACCCGGCACGGGTACGCTTCCTGCTCCCCTGCGATGCGGCCAAGACTTTCTGCGCCGTGACACCCGATGGCTGGGTTCTTCCGTGCAACAAGTTCGCGACGTACCGCTGCGGGAATGTACGGACGGAGTCACTATCGGCGATATGGCAGGGCGACGCGATGGAGCGGATACGCTCCTTGGCCGGATGCCCCGTGACAGAAGCGAGAACATGCTCGGCCTGCAGGTATACCGTGGTATGTTCGGGTGGATGTCGGGCGGAGGCCTACGGCGCCTTCGGCACCCTTGATGCACCAGATCCGACGTGCGCGGTTCTCCCCGATTCTGCTATCCACGCGCTTCGGTCATCGATGCGTCAGCCTGCGGCCCAGTTGCCTGTGGCCGCCCCGAGTTCAAACCCGGTGTCGGGGACAGGCTGGCCGGCGACCTCCGACAGCGTCGTTGTATCGATTGCGAAGCCATCGTGAGAACCTGGATTAGGGACGCGCGCGTCGGGGTGCGAAAGATCGTGGCGCGCCCGGGCATCATCATGGTGGTCATGCTGGGCTTCGCCTTGGGCATCGGGGCGAATGCGTCCACCTACAGCTTCCTTCGCGCGGTGTTGTCGCGTCCACTGCCAATTCGAGACCCGGGCACGGTGGTC
Source organism: uncultured Vicinamibacterales bacterium (assembly GCA_964358795.1). Classification (GTDB taxonomy): domain Bacteria; phylum Acidobacteriota; class Vicinamibacteria; order Vicinamibacterales; family JAKQTR01; genus CAYHRK01. The sequence continues at coordinate 6,144 of CAYHRK010000069.1, read as the reverse complement.
GCCGTCCTGTATGGCACCGACAGGTCATTGGTCCGCACCCATGCGTACTCGGACTTTGTGCACTACCGGGACCACAGCCACAGCTTGCACAAACTGAGTGCCACGTACCTGAGCGAGGTCACTGTCAGGACTGGCGGCAGCCTTCAGACTGTCACAGCCGAATTCGTTTCACCAGACCACTTCTCGCTGCTGGGAGTGTCGGCCGCACTTGGACGAGAGCCGAGCCCGAAGGCCGGTGACCGCTCCGGCGCGGAGATTCCCGCGATGCTCAGCAGCGCGACGTGGCGTCGAGCGTTCGGTGGAGACCCGGCGGTGCTCGGATCTACGATCGAGATCAATAACCGAATGGCCACCATCGTCGGCGTGGCTCCGCCGGAGTTCGAAGGACTCGACGTCGACGCACGGCCTGAGATCTGGCTGCCGCTCTCCGTACTCGCCGACATCGTGGATCTCACTGCTCCCGCGCGCACGCTGCTGTTCACGAGTCGGTCGAACGAATCATTTCACGTGTTTGGTCGGCTCGAGAGCGGCGTAGGCCTGGCCGAGGCCGAGATCGAGATGCGGGGCCTCCACAGGCAGTTGAATGCCGGTTCGCGCAGATGGTGGGCGGAACGGGAGTCGGAGATCCGGGTGCTGCCGGTCGAACGGGCGCAGGTGTTGCCCCAGATTCGTGGTCCGGTGCTCGACTTCGTCCGAGTGGCCGGCGCGACATCCGTTCTCATTCTGTTGGTCGGCTGCCTGAACACCACCGGCTTCCTGCTCGTGCGGTTTCTTGAACGATCGAGGGAAACCGCGACACTTCTCGCCCTGGGCGCCACTCGAACGTCGGTGGTGCGCCGGCTTGTCATGGAGGTCGTGTTGGTAGCCTCGCTCGGGAGCGCAGCAGCGGCCGTGCTCTCGCGCTGGTGCACGCGGTGGCTCAACCAAGCCACCCTACTCGCCCGGTCACCCGTGCACATCAACGCAGACGTAGATTGGCACACCGCGGGCATGATCGCCGCGCTTTCCCTTCTGGCCGGCATGGCAGTCGGACTGCCGGCTGCCGTCCGCGCCTCACGCGTCGAGATCGCGACTGCCTTGAAGGGGACGCAGCCCTGGTTGAGATTGCGTCGATCGCGGCTCTCGATCGACGAACTGTACCTCGCCGGCCAGTTCGCTATCGCCCTGGTGTTGGTGGTCGGCGCGGCTCTGCTCTTTCTGAGTGTGCAGCGGGCTCTTGCGGTCGATCTCGGTTTCCAGAAGGAGCATCTCCAGGTCTTTACATTGCGGCTTGTTTCGCCGACATCGCCAAGCGATGGTGTCTCCACTCCTCGGGCCTACGGGAATATGCTGGAACGCGTCAGAGGCCTGCAGGGAGTCGTGTCCGCCACGGTCGCGGCCGGCGTCCCATTGGGGCAGCGGAAGCTCGTTCGGCAGGTCGCACTGCGTCCGGGCGAACCGCCTCGCTCGGTGGACTACAATGTCGTCGCGCCGGGGTACTTCGAGACGATGAGAATCCGGATCCTCAGCGGGCGCCCACTCGAGGCTTCGGACATGGAGCGCCGCCGCAGGGTGGCTGTTGTGAACGAGGCGTTCGCCACGCGCTACTTCAGCGGGCGCAGTCCCGTCGGCAAGACGTTCTGGACACCCGCACCCAAGGGAACGACGTTCGATTACGAAATCATCGGTGTCGCGGCGAACGGCAAGTACCGCGAGCTCGATGAAGCCCCGCGGCCGTTCTTCTACTGCGCGCTTGAGCAGCATGACGCATTGCCGGCGATGTTCCTCATCACCCGCTCTCAAACGTCGTCCGACCAACGCGTGCTGGAGGTGCGGAACGAGGTGCAACGGAGCCGCGAGCGAATCCTGGTGTCGCAAATTGAGTCGATGGGCAGTCGGGTTGAGAAGAAGATGCTCCGGCAGCGCCTGGGTGCACAGGTGCTGGGTGGGGCGAGCGCGATCGCGGTCTTTCTCACGGTCATGGGGATCCTCTCCGCCACGGCGTATAGGGTCGAGCGCCGCCGGAAGGAGTTCGGTATTCGGATGGCAGTCGGAGCCGCTCCGTTCGACGTGTTTCGACAGGCTCTCATCGGTAACGCGAGGGTGATCATCCTCGGCGTCGTGCTGGGCTACGCCTTGACGATTCCGGCTGTCCGGATGCTGGAGTCTCTCCTGTTCGGCGTGCGCGCTGAGGATCCTATCGTGCTCCTTGCGGCAGGAGGGCTTGTCGTCCTGGCTGGTGTGGCTGCCAGTGTGTGGCCCGCGCGGGCGGCGGCCCAAGTGTCTCCGATGGAAGCGATGCGAATCGACTATTAGCGGCCTCACCTGAACTCCACGAGGTGACCTATTGGCGGCCCCATCTCGGTATTCGAAGGTCGCCGCATACACCCGACCGACGGCATTGCCCAGGCGCTCAGCCCGCAGGTCGACGGTCGTTGGTTTCGAGAACGTCACCATTCGCTACACGTATCTCCGGACGCGCGCCCGGTACTGCCGCCACGCCTCGCAGCAGTGGCCCAGACCTTCTCTCCGTTGGGACCCTGTTTGCTCCATTCGGGGATCGAATTCTGTAGCAGGGACCGGACCTGGGCACGAGCCCTTGGTCTGCGTCCAGCGAGCTCGGTTGCGAGCCTATCTGTGACGCGCGCCCCAGGCACGGCGCCCGCATGGACCGATGTCGTTTGTCACAGGTACGGGTGGCTGGTCAGGGGCCGGCGCCGAGTCACCCGAGGCGATGAGAAGAGAGCGGGCACGAACTTCAGCCTCGCGCCGCCACACACGCGGCAGGAGCCGGCTACCCACCCAAGCGATGAACTGCTCCCGCTCGATCACACCGGCTGTGGCGGCGCCCGCCGGTCCGAGAACGCAGAACGGTCTTTGTCCGGCGGCGCGGCGGCCACTGGTCGAGGACAGAGAGGGGTGTGGTGTCGCTGCGCCGGTGGACAAAGGACGTGTAATGCCTTTCGGGAATTCGGTACTCGCCACGTCAGAGGACTTTGAAATGCAGCGGCGCTTCCACCGATGCATTTTGCAGGAGCCGCCGCCACTTGGTCACGGGTCGGCGCACGGCTCGAGGACACGAGCGCGATCGCCGCGCCGGGGTCACGCAGTGGCGCATGCGCGTGTAGCCGCGCTGGAGGATTTGCTTCGTCTGTCGGGCGCTCAACAGGCCCTCGCCCAACTGCAGCGTCAACCACATGGCTTTGACGAATTCGAGGACGTTGACAACGCTCACGCGCAGCACCGGGAGGTGGCCGGCCGCCGCCTGCGCGCGTTCGACCGCGAGCTGGGACTGGCCAGCACGAGCGCCGCCATCTCCTGGGCGGCGGTCTCAGGGGTGTGGCTCTGCAGCACGTCGGTCTTGCGCAGATGCCACGTCAATTCGCGGTGATACAACTCATGCTCCCACCGGCGCGCATAGAGCTGGGCGAGCTCCAGCTCGGGCGCCCGCCGCGCGTCCAACAGGCTGGTCCACAACCGCAGCTCCTGCGTGCGGTGCCCCGGGCGTCCCACCCGCACGCGAATCTCGCGCACCGTCAGCCACTGCACGATGTGCGACGGACGGCCCCGCTCGCGGACCGACACGCGAATCACCCGGCTGCCACCGCGCAGCCGCTCGATCACGTCCGCCTTGATCGCGGTGCGCGCGCGCGGCACGAACTGACTGCCCACGCACTGACACGCCGCCAGGGCATCGACCGCACCACAAAGGCCACGCCGCCAGAGGCCTTCAGCAGATTCATGAACAGCGTGGCGGTGATGAAGATCAGGTTGATGTCGAGGTACGTGGCCGCGCCCTCGGCGACCTGCCGCGCCGCCAGGCCCTGGCTTCCGGCCAGTGCACCGCACAGCGCCGCGGCCAGCATGGCCAACTCGGTCGGCAGGCGGAACAGGCGCGAGGCGGCGTAGACGGCCACCATCACGCCGAGGACGATGGAGGCCTCGGTGTACATGCTCACGAAGACCGCGCCCCTATTTTCCGAAGAGCGACTTCAGCACGCCTTCAATCTCGAGGTTCTTCTCGAATGCGAGCATGGGGATGTGCTGTGTCTTCGCGATGGTGGTGAAACGCTTGTCTTCGTCACCATCGGCGCGGATCAGCAGGATCTGCGATTTCGGGCACACGGCATCAATCGACTGTTCGTCCGAGTTGTCACCGGCGGCGGCGCCTTGCGCGCGGCGGGCCATGCCTTCGACATGCGCGCCTACCAGCACCACGCCCTGCTTCTTCGCGGCGTCGATCAGGGCAATGGTGCGTGTCAACTCGTCGGCCATCGACACACCGGCCGCGCCCATGCCCTTCAAGCTGGCTCCGGTGACGATGATGAGCGTCTTGTACTTCCGTGACGCAAGCTCCTTGGCGGTGGCCTCCGGCTTGTAGTCGTGGTCGATGGCCAGCCGCTTCAGGAAAACCGTGATTTTCAGGGGTCCGGGGCTCTGGCCGCACGAAGCCACGAGCACCGGCGCCTGGGCCTTCGGCGCCGTGCCCTGGGCTGTGGCGGGCCGCACCAGTGCAAGGCTGGCGATGGCGACAAGGCCGACAACGCGAACGAGAGGCATGGGTGAGCGGGTCATGGACGGGTCCTCTGGGGCACCAGGGAACCGGCGGAGCGCCGGCACCGGGAGGGGGCGGGTCGAAGGATGCCACAACGGGTGTCTGCTGACAAGCGATGCCAACCAAGGCCTGCGAACGTCAGAGAGCCAGAGCCTGACGGACGCCATCCTCGACTTGGGTCAGCAGACGGGCGGAGAGGACTCCCGTTTTTTCCGCAAGGCGGCCTCGGTCGACGACCGTGAGCTGCGATACGTTGGCCACCGACGCCCTCTCGAGACCGGTCTCTCTTGGGCGACAACGCACATTGCCAGGAGCGAGGGCGAGGCCGGTGTTGGTGGACAACGGAACCACCACGACTGTCTGAATGCGGCTGCGGTTGAACGAATCCGCTTGGAGAATGAGGACGGGCCGCCTGTACCCAGGTTCGGAACCGAACGGCTGCCCGAAGTCGGCCCACCAGATCTCGCCGCGGTTCACTTCCACTTCTCGCGCTGGAGCAACTCGAGCGATGCCGCCTCCAGGACCGGATCAAGCGTCGAAGCGTTCCCGGCGTAGACCTTGTTGAGCTGCGCGGTGATGTCCTCCTCGGAATGCTGCTTCACGTACGCCTCGACGGCGTTCGCGTACAACCGGCTCCGGGACACGCGCATTCTGCGGGACACCCGTTCGGCTGCCTGAAAGACGGTGTCCGGGACGGAAACGGCGACCTTCATTGGAGAAGTATGACTCGTGCATACCACTCATGTCAATGGGTCGATATCCCTCGTCGGCGGTATTCCCACAGCTCTGAGCGCGAGGTGTGTTGCACGGCACACGGTCGGGAAACGCGCGTGCGCGATACGGCTGGTGCCGCGGATGGTCGTCCATGCGTCGGGCAGAGACAGCAACGCCCACGAACGCCCAGCTAGCGTCTGTTGGTACTCGAGACGGCCATCTCGGTCGAACACACAGATCATGCTGCCCCACTTGTCGCCGCCGCCCGAAGCCAGGAACAAGCGGCGTCGGTCGGGGAGCGAGGCGCCATATAGGTAGCGGTAGCCTCCAACGCCCGGAGCCCCGTGTGTTTCGGCGACCTCGCCTGTCACCGTTCTCCTGACGATCGCATCGTCGACTGCAGACCACAATCCCGGCGCCTCACCGGGAAACGAGAGGACCGAGAATCGATTGGAGGGGTTCTCGGTCCATTGCCCGACGACCTTGCCATCGACGTAACGGACCTGCACCACAGTCCCTTTCTTCCGATCACGGTACATCCAGAACGCAATCGCATCCTTGGCGGCGCCGTGGGGCCGGATGGTACTGAACTCGTACAGGTCGACTCCGCATAACGGGCCGCCCCGCATAATGAAGAGTGTTTTATCCGCCGTGCGCAGCATGGCGGATAAAAGCAGAATTGCGCATATCGACCGGCTCCAACGCCACGCAAACACGGGTCGCCGGCGAGAGACTCAGCATCGCGCGCCGTGCAGCAGCGCGACCAAGTCGGCCGGCGCCAACGGCTCGCGCAGACGCAAGGTCACGCCGGTGCGCATGACGAGCTCCACGGCCCACGGCAGGTCGACGCCACGATCGGGCCGAACGTCATCCGGCAACATGACTTCGCGGAACGT
>CAYHRK010000068.1:0-16963 GCA_964358795.1 uncultured Vicinamibacterales bacterium | reverse complement strand
AGCATCGAACAGGCCTCCCAACAGATCGAGACTCAGTCTACTCCTGATCCACCTGACAGCCCCCTGTTGTCCGCATAACGATCGGCGCTGAGCCGCGGCGCTCTCGATCCCTCAGCGCCGTCGGCTCCAGCGCCTGGTTAGGCAGCCAACCGGTTGATCGCAAAGTCTCTAAAGTCCGCGAATAGCTCCCACGCCTGTACATAACCGAAGAACGACAATTCAAGATGGGCACCGTCCATCGCCAGCTCGATCGTCCGTCCCCGCCACGTTACGGGCAGCAGACTCCTGTCATGCTTACGAAACTGAAGCCGAAAGTTGTGCGACAAACTGTTACGAATCACTCTGGCGAACTCGTACCAGGGCTGATTCTGAAGCAGCGGAGCTTGACCAGTTTCGGCGCAATGATTCTTCAGCAACTCGAAGGATTCTTTGATAGGGATGCGGAGGAGCATGTTCACGAACTCCTTCATGGCGATAGCGCGATCAGTATCGATTCTAAGCAGAGTGGCGACCTGCGAAAACTCCACAGAATGAGTACCGAAGGCGCACCGAGCCTCTTCAAGGACGGTGTACGTGCGACTGTCGCCAAAAAGCGCCAGCGCCGCGAGCCCCAGAATGTAGTTGTTCTTCGCGTTCTCGAGTTGCGCCAAGAGCTCAGTTTTGTGCATCTGTTTCGAAATGCCAGCTGTCTGCCTAACGCCCTCGCGCTGAGCCGTAGCGCGAACCCCCACGAGCACGTTCGCGCTGACGGCACCAGCGCGTTGTTGGGCCGCCGTGGTCGTCACCTACGTGTCTGCCAAACGTTCGGATGTCGATGCAAGTGCGTGATGGCCACAACTGTCGCGAGTTCCCCTTCCACGATGAAAAACACACCAAACGGGAAACGATGAAGAATAGCTCTTCGAAATTCGCGGAACACGAGTGGAAAGCGCAGCGGCCCGTCCTCGACGCGTGCGAACGTGGCGCGAAGCTCGGCAAGGAATTCCGCCCCAAGGCCTTCCCGTTCGCCGTCGTACCACAATGCCGCCTCAAGGGCATCAAGTTCTGCTTCAGGCCGAACTTCTAGCCGGCGCATCTACCGACCGGCACGGAGACGCTGCTGCACCCGTTCAATGACTTCCTGCCAAGGCCGGGCGTCGTCAGGCGATCGCCGATGTGTAGCAAGGCGCTCATCCAACAGGGCTTGTTGCCACTGTTGGAGTGGTACCTGATCGACGCTGGCCGCGATGTGGTCCCAGAGCGACTGCACGTAATCGATCTGATCGTCGACCGGAAGCGCATCAAACCCAGCGGGCGGCAACGGTAGGGAATGGGCCATGTGCGGACTATACCACCGGGGTCTCAAATCTTTCGACCGTCGCTCTGAATTCAGGTGTGGCGTTGTCTTCGTCGGCCCAACTTGTAATTAGCCTGCGGCGCTCCGGCGCCGCTCTCTCCTTATACGCTGCGGCGGTTCGCAGCGTATTGTCTTACGCACCGTTGTTGGCTGCACGCGGTAACTCCCTCGCCGACGGCCACTTGTCCCAAGCAGGCAAGTGGCGACGTCAGGGGCATACGCTGCAGCCGTCCCAAGCGTAATGGGATTACGGACCGTTCGACGGGGCGCGGCGGGGGCACGACGAGGCGTGGCCGGATTGTATATTTGTCACCGACGCAAAAGTACGCAGAAATCGGTGTCCCGAGTCTTAGAACTGGAAGTAGATGAACTCCAGCGAGGTGCGCCTGCGCAGCACCAGGATGGCCGCGAAGAGCAGCCCTGCCAGCCGACCTCGTCGGTGTGGCAGAATGGCGGTGATGCGCGTCGTGCTCCTGTCTACCTACGAACTCGGGCACCAGCCGTTTGGACTGGCGTCGCCAGCCGCCTGGCTTCGTGCGGCTGGAGCCGACGTGGTCGAACAGGACCTGTCGCGCGACCGGCTCGACGAGGATGCCGTTCGGTCGGCCGCGGTGGTGGCCTTCTACCTGCCCATGCACACGGCAACCCGTCTGGCGTTGCCGGTGATCGATCGCGTGCGATCGCTGAACCCCTCGGCGCGCATCGTGGCGTACGGGCTGTACGCCCTGACGAACGCCGGCCTCTTACGGGCGCGCGGTGTCGAGGGCCTGTTCGGCGGCGAATTCGAAGCCGCCCTCGTGGCGTTCGCGCTGCACCCCTCTGAGGTGTCTCCAGAAGACCCCCGGGTGGACATCGAGACCGGTCTCCGCGTCCTCGGCGGGCCGGTGGCGCGCCTGACGTTCATCACGCCCGATCGAGCGGGACTGCCGCCGCTGTCACGGTACGCCCGGCTTCAGCACGGCGCGCGTCGCCTCGTGTCGGGATACACCGAGGCCAGCCGGGGCTGCAAACACCTGTGCCGGCACTGTCCCGTGGTGCCCGTCTATGGGGGGCAATTCCGGATTGTGCCGGTCGACGTCGTGCTGGGCGACATCCGCAACCAGGTGGCGGCCGGCGCCGAGCATGTCACGTTTGGCGACCCCGACTTCTTCAACGGTCCGGCCCACGCCGTGCGAGTGGTCGAAGCGCTGCACGCCGAGTTTCCTGGTCTCACCTACGACGTCACGATCAAGGTGGAACACCTGCTGCGTCATGCGAGACACCTTCCACTCCTGAAGCGCACCGGCTGTTTGTTTGTGACGAGTGCGGTCGAGTCGGTCGACGACACGGTGCTCGCACGACTGGATAAGGGACACACGTCGGCCGATGTCGAGCGCGCCGTCATCGTGTGCCGCAGCCATGGCCTCGCGCTTGCGCCCACCTTCGTGCCATTCACACCATGGACGACGGTAGGTGGGTATTGTGACTTGTTGACGGCGGTGGCGCGGCTCGATCTGGTCGATCAGGTCGCGCCCGTCCAACTGTCGATTCGTCTGCTGATTCCGGCCGGGTCGCGTCTTCTCGAGCTGCCGGATTTGCAGGCACTGGCCGGGCGGTTCGATCCGGCGGCGCTGGCTCATCGGTGGCGGCACCAGGATCCGCGCGTGGACGAATTGCATCGCGAGGTCGCCGCCGTGGTCGGCCGCCAGCTGACAGCCCCACGGCGGCGCGTGTTCGAGCAACTGTGGCAGTTGGCCTACGCCGTGGCTGATGCCGGGACTCGCACGATGCCCGTTCCTGAGATCCTGGCGGATCGGACGTCGGTGCCGTATTTGAACGAACCCTGGTACTGTTGAGCCGAACCCACTGAAGGGCAGGTGGCCCTTTTGTAACTTGCTTCAGGTGGCGAGTGAAGCCCAGAAAGAATGTCCAGGTGGAGACACGGTGAAGCGCGTCTTGCTGCTGGCGACGACAACCGGGTACCAGACTCGGTCATTTGACGAGGCGGCCGTCAGGCTTGGCGTCGAACTGGTGTTCGGGCTCGACCGGTGCCGCCAACTGGACAATCCGTGGGGCGATCGCGCGCTTGCTGTCCGCTACTATGACGACCCGCGATCGGTAGACGCGATCGTGTCGGCCGCGCGCGATGGTGCCATCTCGGGCGTGCTGGCTCTGGGGGATCGGCCTACCGTGCTGGCGGCCCGTGCGGCCCGCGTGCTGGGTCTGCCGTTTCACTCGCCCGAGTCGGCCGCCGCAAGCCGCAACAAGCTCGTCACGCGCGAGCGGTTGCGTGGGGCCGGGCTACCGGTTCCGTGGTTCGCCGCTGCCGACGCTGCGGCCGATCCACACATCCTGGCCCGCCAGGTCCCGTTCCCGTGCGTGGTGAAGCCACTGGCCCTTTCGGGCAGCCGTGGCGTAATCCGCGCCGACGGGGCAGCCGCATTCGTGGCCGCCTTCGAGCGCCTGCGCCGAATCCTGCAGGCCCCAGACGTTCGCACGATGAAGGACCCCGCACTCCAGGAGATCCTGGTGGAGCGCTTCATTCCGGGAGTGGAGTTCGCCGTTGAAGGGTTGATGCACCACGGCACACTCCAGGTGCTGGCGGTGTTCGACAAGCCGGAACCGCTCGACGGTCCGTTCTTTGAAGAGACGATGTACGTGACGCCGTCGGCCGCCGCCGCGCAGACCCAGCAGCGCATCACCGACGCCATCGTCGGGGCCTGCGCCGCGCTCGGTTTGCGGCACGGTCCGGTGCACGCGGAATGCCGCGTCAATCCGGACGGCGTGTTTGTGCTCGAAGTGGCCGCGCGGCCGATCGGCGGATTGTGCGCGAGAGCCCTGCGTATGACGGACGGCAACGCTCCAGTGGTGCCGTTCGAGGAACTGTTGCTCCGGCACGCGCTCGGCGAGGAGGTGCGCGGCTGGCGGCGTGAGCCCTGCGCGTCTGGCGTGATGATGATTCCGATTCCCCGCGGGGGCGTCTACCGGGGTGTCCGGGGAGAGGACCGCGCTCGAGCCGTCCGGCTGGTCGAGGAGGTCCTGATTACCGCCAAGCCAGACCAGCATCTGGTGCCGCTGCCGGAGGGAGCCAGCTACCTCGGGTTTGCGTTCGCGCGAGGAGATTCGGGACGAGAGGTGCTGAATGCGCTTCGCGAGGTTCACGGGCACCTGGCGTTTCAGATCGACCGCGAGTTGCCCATCGCCGCCCCGGCGCCGGTGTCACCCGCACAGCGGTGATTGCGTCGCGCGTGATCTGGCCGGACGCTACTTGCGCTGTTCAGGAGTGTAGTCGGGCGGCAGCGCCGAACCCTGACCGAAGAAAAACTGATCCATCTCACGGGCCACCAACTCCTGCGCCTCCTTCTGGAACGGCAACAGCCGGTACTCGTTCAGGATCATCTTCATCCGATCCTCCCACATCTTCCAGGCCTCGGCCGACACGTTGTCGAAGATCCGCTGCCCAAGTTCGCCGGGCCACGGCGGCGCATCCAGGCCCGGCAGTTCCTTTCCGATTTTCACGCACGTGACCATGCGGCTCATCAACTCCTCCACGCTCGCTACGAGGCGTTCAGTGTACCAGCTTGGCGGTTGGTCTGCGCGACGCTTCCGTTTCGGGCAGGGCTTCCACCTGCACGCGAGCGTCGTTGAAACAGGCCCCGGCCCCGATATCCGAGAGCGTGTCTGGCGACAGCGCGTTGGCCGTCGAGCCGTTTTCGGTGCTGCGGCTCCAGAGACCTTTCGGCAGCGACACGGTTCCCGGTCGCACGACGGGCGACACGGTGACTTCGCACACGACCTCTCCGAGGGCGTTGAACATCCTGACGCGTCCACCTTCTTCGATCCCACGCGATCGGGCATCCTCTGGATGGATCACCAATGTGGCTGGCTTCGTGCTCAACTCGCCAAGCGTCGAGCTGATCGTCTTCTCGGTGGATGGGGAGATCAGCGCGAGCGGGTACTGCGCCGTGGCTGGATCGTCCTGAAACGCGTAGAGGCCCAGCGGTGCCTCACGATCGATCTCCTCCGGGAAGAGATGCACTTTGGCGTCGGCCGTTCGCGGAAACACATCGGCGAACTGCACCGGGGCGAATCCGAAATCGGGCGCCGGACGGCTGCCCTGCTTCAACGCGTCGCCGACGCTCGCCGGCAGTTCATCGAGGATGCGCAGCATCATCTCGACGTCGTCCTGCGGGTCGCCCTCGCGTGAGAGGCCCAGCCTGTGTTCCAGGTCGGCGAACACCTCGACATTCGGGCGTGATTCGCCGACCGCGTCAATGACCGGCTTGGCGATCTGCAGGCTGAGCGGGCCATAGGCCCGCGCGAAATCGTAGGCTTCGAGAAACGTGGTGGCCGGCAGCAGGATGTCGGCGTAGCGCGCCGTGTCGGTCATCACCTGATCGAAAACCACCGTGGTCAAGTCTTCGCGTTCCAGGCCGCGCTTCACCAGGTTTTGAGCCGGCATGGTGGCCAGGGGATTGCAGTTGTAGACAAAGAGCACCTTGACGGGCGGATCGACCGGGTCGGTCAGCATGCGACCGAGATGATTCATGTTGACCAGGCGCGTTGGGGGTTCGTCGGCATCAATCCAGGTCTTGTTGATGCCCCACGATCCGGAGTTGCTCATGGTGTAGCCACCTCCGCGCACGCCGAACTTGCCGCCAACGGCGGGCAGGGCCAGGACCGCCATGGCCGCGTTGCCGCCGTTACGGTTGCGCTCGAGGCCCCAGCCACAACGGACCACAGCCGGGGAGGATTCGGCGTAGAGGGCTGCAAACTGGCGCAACTGGTTGGATTCGATGCCGGCCACCTCGGCTGCGCGCGGCAGCGTCCACGCCTCGGCGCGAGCCCGCAGAAACTCGTGGCCTGTGGTGTGCGCGCGCAGAAAGGCCGTGTCCGCCAGATCGCCCTCGAACAGGTACCGGTGCAGTGCCAGGGCCACCACCACATCGGTGCCCGGGCGGATGGCCAGGTGCAGGTCCGCCAGCCTGGCCAACGGTGTCGCCCGCGGGTCGATCACGACCAGCTTGGCGCCCCGGCGTTGCGCCTCGCGGATAAACGGCATCAGATGGATGCCGGAAGCCGAGGGGTTGGCGCCCCACATCACGATGAGCCGGGCGTGCACGTAGTCTTCGTACGTCACCGACGGCATCTTGCCGTATAGCGCCATGTTCGCGGCACTCGTGGTCGATGCGCACACCGTTCGAGCCAGTCGCGAGGCGCCAAAGCGCCGGAAGAGGCGGGCGTCGGAGGTATCCTGCGTCAGCAAGCCATTCGACCCACCATAGTAGAACGGCAGGACCGCCTCGCCGCCCCATTTATCCTTGGCCTCCTGCATCGCCCGGCTCGCGCGTCCCAGCGCCTCGTCCCAATCCACCGGCTGGAAGTGTCCGGCACCTTTGGCGCCTACGCGAATGGCGGGCTGCAACAGGCGGTCCTTGCCGTACACGCGATCGCCATACCGGCGCACCTTGGCACAGATATAACCGCCCGTCACTGGATTTTCGGTATTGCCGTCGATGGCGGCGATGCGGCCATCCTCGACCGAGACCGTCAGACTGCACGAGTCCGGACAGTCGAGTGGACAGGCGGTCTGGACGCTGTGGCTGGCGCGGCTCACGGTGTACCCTGGTCGCACATCGCCTGATCGTCCTTCAGCCTAGAGCGTTTGCATGCGGCCGGTCTTGCGGTCCCAGAATTCCACTCGCGTCAACTCGACCTTGATCAACGACAAGTCCGGATCGCCGGGGCCGCCGGCAAACCACGCCGAGTAGGACGGGCTCCACATCCGGCTGGCGGCCTCGACATCGCGGACGACCGAGGCCTGTCCAGACGCCGACACGAACCGATCTTCGGGCGCCGACACATACGTGATGTTGACGTGGCTGTTGCTCCCGATTTCCCCGGTGACCGCCGATCCCGTCCGGGTGAAGAACCACAGCCATCCATCAAACGCACTCGCCGTAGCGACCATCGGCCGGCTGCGCAGGCTGCCGTCGGCGGTGACGGTGGTGAACATGGCGAACGGAATCTCGTTCACGAGACTACGGAACTTCTGTACGTCGTATCGTCCCTGGGTCTGGTCCGGCATCCACGTCCTCCGGTCACTAGCTTAGCCCCAATGCCGTTCAGTTAACACCCTGCCGTCATTCCGGGGCCGCCGAGCGGAACCCGGAATCCAGTCAGGGTGACCACACTGGACCCCGGTTTTCACCGGGGTGACGAAATGTGAACAGTATTGGGGTTAGCACCCCACTCGGCTTTGTCAGTTGACCTTGTACAGCGAGGTGAGCACCCACCGTCGATCTTCCTGCATCCTGAAGAGCGCCATCGACGTCCGTAGCGGCGCTGGCTGGCTTGATGGCACCGCGGCGTCATGCCAGGTGAATTCCACTTCGGTCGACGACAGGCCGATTCGACGAACGGCCACCACGTCGACCAGCTCGCGGCCGATCGGGGCGCCAATCTGCATCGTAAACGAAGGCGAGGCGCGCAGGGCAGCGGCGGCGTCCAAGCGGGACAGGTCGTCGCCCTTTCCACCGCACGCCGCAGCGAGGGCCACCGAGGCGGCCAGCACGAGAGCGATCGGGAGGAATCTGAACATGGTCAGCTGGCTTCCTATCTGGTGCGCGCCCTGGTTGCGAGCGCCCTGCGCGCACGCGCCGGAGCCGAAGACGGAGACGGTTGACCCCGGAGAGCCACACCAGACGCCAGGACACCTTCAATCTCCAGCAGTGCCTGTTTCACGGGCAGTCCGCCCCCGTAGCCCACCAACCGGCCGCTGCTGCCGATCACCCTGTGGCACGGCACCACGATCGGCAATGGATTGGCGCCGTTAGCGAGTCCGACGGCACGCACGGCCTTGGCCCGCCCGATTTTCCGGGCAATGTCGCCGTACGATCGAGTCTGTCCGTATGGGATCTGCAGGAGTGCCTTCCACACCGAACGCTGAAAGGGTGTGCCTGTCGGTGCCAGCTTCAGATCGAAATCGAAGGTGGTGCGCTTTCCTCTGAAGTACTCCTTCAACTGCCTGGTGACGTCACGAAACGGCGTCTCCGACTGCAGCCAGTGCGATTCAGGCGCCTTGGCGCCCTTACCGCGTTGGAAACTGATGTACCGAAGACCATGATCCCGGCATCCGGCCAGCAGGAGTGTGCCAACCGGGGTGTCCAGATAGGTGTAGAAGGTCTGATGTTCCGAGCCGTGGGTCGCCACTAGGGTCCTTTCTTGATTGGGGGCTTTGCGCCTTTGGCCGCCGGGCCTGCGTCTGGCTTCTCCACCAGCTTGATCTGGCCCGTCTTCTCGCTGGCCTTCAGATAGTCGAACACATCGACCAGCGGAACCGGCTCGAATTCGCCCGAGATGAAGTCGCGAATCTCGAGCACGTGGTGCATGGCCCGCTCGCCGGAGGCTTCATTGATGATGGCCCGCATCTCCTGGTTGAGCAACAGCGTGCGGTCCTCACGCTCCTGCGCGACGACACCGACGGCGGTGGCGGCGAGCACCACGGCAAGGACGATGAGCTTCATGTTCATAAGACACGCATTCTAGTCTCGCATGGCCCGGTTGGCAAAGACGAGTGTGGCTAGCGTCGTGACGAGGGTGGACCACTGAATCCTGTCGAGGCTCGGCTTGGCGTGGTTAGGACGTGGATAGGGCGTGGATAGGGGTCGAGAACCAGAACCGGACCGTGCTATCCTTGTTGAGGAAACAAGCTCACAGATGACCCGCCGAACTGCCAGCATCAGCGGCGTGGTGCGCCTGCCGGTGATGTTGCCGGGAGGTGCTGGGCAAAGGGCTGCACTGAGGCGATGGGGAGGTTGTGCATGAAACGAGTAGCATTGGCGCTGTTGGTGGCGGTCGTGTTGGCGGGATCGGCGGCCGTGTTCGCTGGCGATCAGAATTTCACCTTGATCAACAAGACCGGTCTCACGATTGACGAGGTCTACGTGTCGCCGGCCAACGACAACAGTTGGGGCGAGGATGTGCTCGGCCGCGATACGTTGGCCAACGGCGAGAAGGTCGACATCAAGTTCTCACGCAAAGAAGATGAATGCGTGTGGGATCTGAAGATCGTCGACGAGGAGAAGGACGACGTGGTGTGGGAGGACATCAACCTCTGCAAGGCAGAGGAAATCACCCTGCTGTACCAGAACAAGAGGCCCACGGCGATCATCAAGTAGGCGCCGCGTGCACGACGCGGGCTGCAGGACTCTCCTGCCGCCCGGTTGTATCCTGTCCTACACCATCTTGGGATGCATCGCACTGTGCCTCCTACCTCGCCGCTGCCTACTCCGGATCCCCCGTCCGGCCGATACCACCATGATGAGGCGACCCGTGTATCGGTGTGTGATGGTGACGGCGTGGTCTGCGGCGCTGCTCCTGGTGGCGCCGCCATCTGGCTGGTCGATGCAGGCCGGCCAGGGGGTTGCCGGCGCGAGCGTTCCGCAAGACGTCGTGGCCCAAGCCCGTCAGTGGGCCACCAGCGGCAAGCGAGCGGAAGCCATTGCGTCGCTCATCGCCCGGCTGACCAGCCGGCCTGACGATCTGGATGCCCGTGTCCTGCTTGGCATCATCTATACGTGGGAAGGCCGGTACGCAGACGCTCGGAAAGAACTGAGGCGCGTGCTGACCGACCGGCCTGGCTACTACGACGCGATGTCGGCGCTCACCTATACCGAGCTTTGGGATGGCCACCAGGAGCAGGCAGTAACCCTGGCCGCGGCCACCCTGAAGGTGAATCCCAAGGACACCAGCGTGCTGCTGGCCCTGGCGCGCGCGCACAGCTCCTTGAACCGTGTGCGCCAAGCCATCGACACGCTTGACCGGCTCTTGGCGGTCGATCCGAAAAACGAACCGGCCCGGCAGATGCGCGAGCGCCTGCTCGACAGCCAACGGCACTGGGGCGTCGGCTATGGGTACGGCTACGACGGGTTCAGCGACGGCCGGCAGGCCTGGCAGGAACAATGGGTGGCGCTGCGCCGCAAGGCCGGCTTCGGATCATTCTCGTTCACGGGTTCGCAGGCAGACCGGTACGCCCTGCGAGACCGACAGTACGAGATCGAGCTGTACCCGCGCATCAGGCCCGGTACCTACATGTATCTCGACGGAGGCTGGTCACCCGACGCGATTCTTTACCCCGAATATCGGGCCGGAGCTCATCTGTACCAGAGTCTGGGCAGGGGGTTCGAGGCGTCGATCGGCATGAGCCGTCTCGGGTTTGGTGACGGCATCAACATCTATATCGGCTCGCTCAGCAAGTACGTGGGACGTTGGTTGTTCACGGGCCAGGTATTCGTGACCCCGAAGGACTTCGGCACCAACGCGTCCTACCACGTGGCATTCCGGCGCTACCTCACTGACGTCGAGTACTTCGGGTTGCGCTACCACCACGGCGCGGCCAAGGAGGAGATCCAGACCATCAACGATATCCTCGTGTTGAACTCCGATGGCGTGAGTGGCGAATTGGTCTTGCTGCTTGGCCGCCGGGTGGATCTGACTTTCCGAGGCGGATTCGACAACCAGCAACGTTTCAATCTGACTTCGCTCCGCCAGTACTCGGCCAGCACCCAGCTCTTTGTCCGCTTCTAGGGCCCCATGTTCGCGCGCCTCGTCCGCCTTGCGCTGTCGGTGGCCGTGCTCGGGTGCTATTACTGGAACTTCGTGGTCAGCCCGGTTGCCGAGCCGCCGCCGCCGGCCATGCGGACACCCGCGTCGGCGCCCGCCGTGGACGAGATCCGCCTGCTGAGCGGAGAGGCCGACGTTGCCTACAAGGCGGGACGCTACGAAGCCGCTTTGGCGCCACTGCTGGACTTGAACCGGACAACTCCCAACAGCGCGATCGTGATTGGCCGGTTGGCGAAGACCTATGGGCACCTGGGCCGCCCGCGGGACGAAGCGCAGTTGTGGGAGCAGTACCTCACCTTGTCACCCACGCCGATCGACGCCTGTCCAGCGTTGCCGAAAGCCTACGAAGTCCAGGGTCTCGCCGACAAGGCGTTTGACGCCTACCAACGGTGTTACGCGCTGGACCCGCTTAATGCGGATGTGATCTTTCACTACGCGCTGGCCTGCGAACGCCGGGGTGATGCGGCACGTGCTCGCCAGCTGTACGAGTCGGGCGCGAAGATCGCTCCCGAGTACGCCGACATGACGGCGGGCCTGGCCCGGCTCGCCCTTCGAAGCGGAGACACCGCCGCGGCGGCACGGGCGGCCGGTCAGGCGATAAAAGCCTCGCCCGACAACCCAGACGCGCTGTTGCTGGCCGCCCAGGCTGCACTCAGGCAAGGTCATACCAGGGAAGCTCGCGCGCACCTGACCAAGGCGCTGGCGCTGGCCGACGCGTACGCCGACCTGCACGTGGTGATGGCTCTGGTCGAGGAGCGCGACGGCCACCGCGAGGAGGCGCTGAGCCAGTGCCGCAGGGCGCTGGCACTGGAGCCGCGCAATCGGGACGCGCAAGCCGTGCTGCGCCGACTGAGCGGGGCGAAATGACACGGGCGTCGGGCTTCATTTTCCTCGGGCTGCGCCTCATCTTCGTGGTCTTCTGCGTGGTGACGTCGATCTGCTGCGTGCTGGCCTTCATTCCGTTCACGTATCAACAGATCTTCGAAGCCCAAGTGGTTCCTTGGACGGTCACCTTCGTTCGCTTTCATCCCTGGATGTACTGGATTGCCTTTGTCAGTGCCGCGTGGACGTTGGCCGAGGACTACCGGCCGGGCACACGCGCGCTGGTTGTCGGGTACCTGGCCGCTGGTGCAATCGCGGGCGCTGTGCTGGTGGCCTTCCCGCTGTTGGCCACCATCAAGAACGAGCCGGCCGACCTGGTGTGGGCGGCCGTCTGGCTGATGCCGCTCTGGTGGCTGGCGGCCATCGACATCTTCGGTCCGGGCCGGCGTCTCACCTGGTCTTCGGCTCAGACCGGGGAGGACTGGCGACTGTTCTGGACGGCGGTAATCGCCGGCACGGCCAGTGCCGTGGTCTATGGCGTCATTCACGAGGTTCGATTCGGAGCAGCCTCCGGGCCCGCACCCGCGGCACCGATGCCGATCGGAGTGGGGCTGTGGAGCTGGGTGCTGCACGTGTTGGCCTTTCTGGCGGTCTTTGCGGCGTTCGCGTGCATTCGCGCCATCGCTTCACTGACTCGCCGGCCGGCCCTGGCGGAGTTCGTACTGGCCGCGACGAGCGGTGCTGCTCTCCTGACGGTGGTGAACCAGTCGTTGGTCTTCTCCGCCGTGTCGCTGGTGGGCCGGGAGGGACTCGCGACCGCCGCGCTGTTCGCCGTCACGCTCGTCCTCGCCTCGTCGGGACAGGCGTTGCGCCTTGCCCGCGCCAGCGAGCCGGTGCGGTCTGGCATCGCACTGGCCATGAGACCGCTCGACATCGGCTTCGAAGCTCCTGTGCTCCTGCGCCTGGCGTTGCTCTGCGGATGGGGCGCATTGGCGTATTGGCTGGCTGTGGCCACTTCGCTGATGGACTGGAACTACCTGATCCAGACCCTTGCCGTGCTACTGATTTGGACGCTGGGTTTCGTGTGGATCTACGGAGTCGTCGGGCGAGGCCCCGACCGTGGTTTCGCCGTGTTGGCCGTGTTCGTGCTCCCGTTGCTGGTGATCGCCGGTTACAGGACCCTTGCGTCGACGCCCGATCTGTTGGTGCCGCTTGGACTCGCCGCCCCTACCCGCTCGGCGGTACTGGACCGGTATGCCAACTACAACGTGTCGTTTCGGGTCCTGCGCTCCCTGACACGCGTGGAGCCTGCCCGCGCCAGCACGCTCGACATGGGGCAGTTCTACGCGCTGCTGCAACGCCACACCAACATCCCGCGCACGGTGAAGATTGATGTGCCCGATGTGAGCATCGCGCCCGGCAACGCGGCCCCGTCCCGCCGCCACCCTCACGTCTTCGTCATCGTCATCGACAGTCTCCGGCAGGACTACCTGTCACCCTACAACCGTTCGGTCTCCTTCACGCCTGCCATCGCTCGATTCGCGACGGAGAGCACCGTCTTCCGCAACGCGTTTACGCACTACGGAGCCACCGGATTGTCCGAGCCGTCGATCTGGACGGGCAGCCTGGTGCCGCACCAGCAGTACCCGGCTCCGTTCGGGCCCATGAACACGCTGCAGAAGCTGTTGCTGGCCCAGCCGTATCAGGCATACGTCAGTGTGGACTCGGTTCTGAGGAGCATTCTCGCACCTTGGCCCGGTCTGATCGAGCTGGACAACAACGTCGCAACCAAGGATTACGATCTGTGCCGCTCGTTGGGAGAGCTGACCTCGAAGCTTCAGAGCCGGAAGCCGTCGGACCCGCAGCCGGTGTTCGCGTACACGCAGCCGCAGAACATTCACGTGTCCACGATCACGCGTGATGGGGCTTCGGTACCAGCGGGCCAGTCGTACGCCGGCTTCTACCCGCCCTGTGCGGCACGGATTCAACAACTCGATTCGTGCTTCGGCACGTTCCTGGATTCGCTCAAGCAGCTCGGGCTGTATGACGACAGTGTGGTCGTCCTGACATCCGATCACGGCGACTCGCTTGGGGAGGAGGGCCGGTGGGGTCACGCGTACACGATCTACCCCGAGATCGTTCGCATCCCGCTCATCGTCCACCTGCCGTCGTGGCTTCGTGGTCTGTCGGTCGATCCGGATGAAATGACTTTCTCGACCGATATCACGCCGTCGCTGTACTACCTGCTCGGCCAACGACCCACGTTGAATCACGCGTTGTTCGGGCGTCCGCTCTTCACCGAGCGTCGGGAGGAACGAGCACCGTACTTGCGCGACCACTATGTCGTCGCGTCCAGTTACGGGCCGGTCTACGGTGTCATTTCCGATCGAGGGCGGGCGCTGTACATCGCCGATGCGACCTCGTATCGGGACTATGTGTTCGACTTGACTACCGGCATCGCGGGGACGAGCCTGCCGGTGAGTGACGCGGCTCGGGAAGCCGGTGTGCGGCGCATCCGGGACATCATTGCCGAACTGACCCGGTTCTACCGCCTGCCCATCACCCCGTAGACCGTCGGGTGCGGCCAGGCGAGACCGCTGTTCTGACCAGGTCGCGCCGGACCGACCAGCGTCACATAGCTCTCGTAGTGATGGATGGCGATGCCACCATAGCTCGAGTGAACGCTGAACGTCTTCTCGGCGGTCGCCAATTCGCGCCGCATCACATCGGGCGCGAGACCAGCAAACGTCAGTTTTGGCAGCATGATGCTCGTGCCCAGAAAGCCCGGGTGTTCCGTTCCGGTCTGTGCGTCCAGCAGCGGCTTTGAGGCCGGATCCTGCCATTCACGATCGGCTGCCATCGCGCGCAACGCCAGCCGCAGCGCGAAACCGCCGGGCTCGTCGAACCCGGGTTTTGAGACAATTCCGAACCGCCGCGCCAGCCTGGTCAGTGCGGCGAGGAAGGCGGCGGCCGGGTGCGCCGGATCATCGGATCCCAGATTCAGGCCGACGTGCGTGTTGGTCCCGTCATCGAACAGGCGTACCGTGAAGCCGTCGACACGGTTGTCGCGGCCGATCCCACTGGCCGGATCGGCGAGCAGGCGATCCATCTGCTCGGTTGGGAGACCCACGACATACCACACCAGCATCGGGGCCGAACGCGACGTTTCCACGCCCATCCAGATCCTGGCGCGCCGGGCCGCATCGGCGTACTTCAGCAGGTCTTCACCATGCGAGATCAGCCCGTCCGCTCCATCGGCGAAGTTCCGGTAGTTCATGATGCCGACGTTGTCGAGCCGATCGATCGCGTGATAGCTGGCGGCCTTTCGTGTGCCGTCAAACAGCACGTCGCCGATCGCGCGTCCCGTTCGATCGTCGATGGCCTGCCACCACCACGGGATGTCCACGCCAAACTGCATGCCTGGAAACTCGCGCACCTTCATTTGGCACTGCACGACCAGGTCCAGGTACTCGCGCAGCATCTGTGCGCGCGCCAACCTGAACCGCCACGGTATCAGCAGGTACGGCTCGATATCGAAGTGGATGCCGTCAAATCGCACGCCCGGGGACTCGGCCCGATTGTAGGCCAGCACCGCGCCCACCACATCCAGCGGGGCCTGGTGGGACGCCTTCAACGCCCAGGTGGGGTCACCATCGAGCGCTTCGACGCGGATGTTGCGCCGGTGCGCCTCGCCAATGAACTCGCGCCATCCGGCTTCGTGCGTCAGCCGCCGCGCCGGACCGATGCCAGCAGACCGCGCGGGCGGGGCTGGCGATGCGGCCTGTTCGGTGCCTACCTGGGCCCACACGGTGGCGACGCGTTCGCGTGTCAGGAAGTCAAAGAACCCCGCCCTCACCGCCGCATCCGACAACTGCGGTGCGGGATCCCAGAGCCACATCGCTCGTGGCGGCGGACTCGGCTGGCTGGCGGGCGTTTGCCAGCCGAGCGCCCAGACCCCTGCAAGCAGTGTGAGGATCGGCAGCCGGTGTCGTATCATTCCGATGGATTGTACCAGACGTTCCCACGCTCACTGGTTAGGCGCAGATGAACGCCACCATCATCATCAACCCTGCCGCCGGCCCGGCCCACCGCCGGCGTGGCCTGGAGTCGATTGACGCCTGGGTTCAGAGCCTGATTGGGAATCTCGACGCAGACACGGTCGTACGCGTGACCGAGGGGCCAGGGCACGCGCACGATCTGACGAAGCAGGCGATGCGGGATGGCGCCGACCTTGTGATCGCGTGGGGCGGCGACGGCACCATCAACGAGGTGGGAGCCGCGCTGGTCTATAGCGGCGTCGCGCTGGGCATCGTGCCGGCCGGGTCCGGAAATGGCCTGGCCCGCGAACTCGGCATTCCAGCGCAGGCGAAGGCCGCTTTGGCCGTGGCGTTCGGCTCGACCGAGCGGGTGGTGGATGCAGGCGAACTGAATGGCCGGCTCTTCTTCAACGTGGCGGGGATCGGCTACGACGCACAGGTGGCCCACACGTTTGCACAATCATCGGGCCGTATGCGCGGCCTGGCCGCTTATGCGGCTACCGCGGTACGAGAACTCCTCCGCTATCGTGCCGCGCACTATGCGATCACGGTAGACGAGGGAGCGGTGGTGCTGGACCTGGACGCGCTGTTCATTTCGGTGGCGAACACCCGACAGTGGGGCAGCGGCGCCCAGATTGCGCCCGGCGCGAAACCCGACGACGGACTCTTGGATGTTGTGGTGGTGCGGGACCGGCCGCGACTGGTGATCCTCGCGCAGATGTGGCGCCTCTTCACGGGATCGGTCCACCGCATCGGCGGCACGCTGACGCTGCCGGCTCGAACGCTGTTGGTGATGGCGACGCCCGCATCGCCCCTGCACCTGGATGGCGAACCACTGGACTGCGCCGAGCGCTTCGAGATTCGCATCAAGCCGGCCGCCCTGCGCGTCCGCGTGCCGGGCTAGACACCTTCTTGGTAGGACATCGTCGTCGATGTAGCGAGTTCTCGTCGTCACGGTTTCATCCTGGCGTCGATTTCATCGAACGGGAGCGACCGAATGGCGGGGAGCTGGTCGGCCCGGCCTGCTGGCGTTTCTGATAGTGTGAAGGGATGGCCGAGAAGAAGAAGCGTCCACGTCTGTCCGACGTGTGGGACGAAGCGCGCGTGCTGGTGTGGACCCATCGCTGGCGGCTGGCGCTTGGTCTGTTCCTGATGCTGATCAATC
>CAYHRK010000067.1:0-17019 GCA_964358795.1 uncultured Vicinamibacterales bacterium | reverse complement strand
GTGGGCGGCGGAGCGACGGCCGAGCAGATCAAGAACGCGTTCACGATCCTCATGTCGGACGCAAACGTGAAAGCGGTCTTCATCAATATCTTCGGCGGCATCCTTCGCTGCGACGTCTTGTCGGAAGGCGTCATCGCGGCCGTGCGGGATCTGTCCGTCACGGTCCCGATCGTGATCCGCATGGAAGGCACCAACGTCGAACGCGGCAAGCAGTTGCTGGGCGACAGCGGCCTGAATTTTACGACCGCCAAGACCATGGCCGAGGCCGCAAACAAGGTTGTCGCGCTGGCGCGCGGGTGAGGGGAGTGGAACATGGCCGTCCTGATTGACCGATCCACGCGCCTGCTGGTGCAGGGCCTCACGGGCCGTGAAGGGACCTTCCACGCCAAGCAGGCCGCCCAGTATGGCACCACCGTTGTCGGCGGCACGAGCCCCGGCAAGGGCGGAACGACACACGAGGGGTGGCCCATCTTCAACACGGTGGCCGAGGCGGTCCAGAAAACCGGCGCCAACGCCAGCGTCATCTTCGTGCCACCGCCGTTCTCGGCCGACGCGATCCTCGAGTCGGCCCAGGCGGGCCTGGCGCTCGTGGTGTGCATCACCGAGGGCATCCCCACGCTCGACATATTGAAGGTCATGTCGGTGCTGCAGGAGACGAACACGCGGCTGATCGGGCCGAACTGTCCGGGCCTGATCTCGCCGGGCAAAGCCAAGGCCGGCATCATTCCGGGCCACATCTGCAAGGAAGGCCACATCGGCATCGTGTCGCGCAGCGGCACGCTGACCTACGAAGCCATCCATCAGCTCACGCAGCTGGGGCTGGGTCAGACCACGTGCATCGGGATCGGCGGCGATCCGGTGATCGGCACGACGTTTGTCGACGCGCTCGGGCTGTTCCAGGCTGATGCCGAGACACAGGGCATCGTGATGATCGGCGAGATTGGCGGCACGGCCGAAGAAGAGGCCGCCGCGTTCATCAAGGCCCACGTCACCAAACCGGTCGTCAGCTTCATCTGCGGTCAGACAGCGCCGCCGGGACGACGCATGGGCCATGCCGGCGCGATCATCGCCGGCGGCAAGGGCACCGCGGCCGAGAAGATGGCCGCCCTCACCGCGGCGGGCGTGCGCGTGGTGAGGAGTCCGGCCGACATGGGGCAGGCCGTCGTCGATGCGATGAAGCGGTAGACGCGGCATCGCGGACCACCCCGGCTGCCTCGGCTCTGCATGTTATACTGAACCATTTTGTAGGGCTTTCATCATCTGGACCAGTGCACAGCCGGCCGGCGGATGGTCCGCCCGATCGGTTGCTGGCGTGTCTTTCTGGCAGGAACCAACGCATGTCCCCAGCATCCGCCGTTCAGGATTCGCAGGTGTCTGCGACGAACACCGAGATCGCCAACGACTTCAGTATCCAGGTTGCCACCGTCAACGGATCCGGCAGCCAGACCGCCAATCTTGTGCTCATCCGTTCCATGTTCCAGATGGGCGTGCCGGTGTCGGGGAAGAACCTGTTTCCATCCAACATCGCGGGGCTGCCCACGTGGTACACCATCCGGGCCAACAAGCAGGGCTACATCGGACGCAAGAAGGAAATCGACATTCTGGTGGCCCTCAATGCGGAAACGGCGCAGGAAGACGTGAAAGCGCTCGATCCGGGAGCGGTCGTCATCTACGACGAACCGCTGAAGCTGGACGCCGTCCGAAACGATCTCATCTTCTATCCGGTGCCCTTCGATACGCTGATCAAGCCGATCTGCCCGGACGCCAAGCTCCGCCGTCTCGTGCGGAACATGATCTACGACGGCATCCTGTCAAAGCTGCTCGGCATCGAGATGGCCGAGATGGAAAAGGCCCTCACCAAGCAACTCGGCAACAAGGCGAAGGCGGTGGTGCTCAACCAGGCCGCCCTGCAGGCGGGCTACGAGTTCGCGTCGCAACACTTACCGAAGCGCGATCCGTTCCACGTCGAACGGATGGACAAGACGACGGGCAAGATCCTGATTGAGGCGAATGCCGCCGTGGCACTTGGCGCCATGATGGCCGGCGTCACCGTGGTCACATGGTACCCGATTACGCCTTCCTCGAGCGTGGTCGAAACGCTGATCGACTACTTGAAGAAGTACCGGATGGATCCCGACACCGGCAAGGCCACCTTCGCCGTCGTGCAAGCGGAAGACGAGCTGGCGTCGCTCGGCATGGCGCTCGGCGCCGGCTGGGCCGGGGCCCGGTCGATGACGTCGACCTCCGGCCCGGGCATTTCGCTGATGGGCGAGTTCACGGGCCTCGGCTACTACACGGAGGTGCCGGCGGTCATCGTCGACGTGCAGCGCGCGGGTCCGTCAACAGGCCTGCCCACCCGCACCGCCCAGGGCGACATCCTCTCGACCGCCGTGTTGTCGCACGGCGATACCAAGCACATCCTGCTCATCCCGAGTTCGCCCGAAGAGTGCTACGAGCTGACGCAGCAGGCGTTCGACCTGGCGGAACGCTTCCAGACGCCGGTCTTCGTGATGACCGACCTCGATCTCGGCATGAACACGTGGATGTCGGATGCCTTTGTGTACCCCGACAAACCGTTGGATCGCGGCAAGCGCCTCGATGCCGCCACGCTGGAGAAGCTTGGCGAGTGGGGCCGGTACATGGATGTGGATGGTGATGGCATCGCGTGGCGCACGGTGCCCGGCGACGGCTTGCCGGCCTACTTCTGCCGCGGGTCCGGCCACAACGCGCGCGGCCAGTACAGCGAGCGGGCCGACGACTACCAGAACAACCTGGACCGGCTCGCACGCAAATTCGAGACGGCGCGTCGGTGGGTGCCCGCCGAAGCGGTTGACGTCGTTGACGAGGCCGACGTGGCGTTGATCGCGTATGGCAGCAGCCACTGGGCCGTCGACGAGGCCCGCGACCAGTTGCGGCGCGAGCGCGGCCTGGAGACGTCCTACATGCGGCTGCGCGCGTACCCGTTCACGACGGCGGTGGAGCAGTTCATCGACCGACACACACGGGTGTACGTGGTCGAGCAGAATCGCGATGCGCAGATGATGAGCCTGCTGAAGCTCGACCTCACGCCGGGCCAGGTCGGCAAGTTGCGCAGCGTGCTCTACTACGCCGGGCTGCCGCTGGACGCGCGAACGGTCTCGGACGAAATTGTCGCTCAGGAATCGGAATAGGATTCATCATGTCGACTCCCACACCAGCCGCCCCGGCGCAGGGCAAGAAGGTCAACCGGATCAATCTCGAGGTTCAGGCCTACCGCGGCGGCAAATCGACCTTGTGCGCCGGCTGCGGTCACAACGCCATTTCCGAGCGCATCGTCGAGGCCTATTTCGAGATGGGCGTCGACCCGGCGCGCGTGATCAAGCTGTCGGGGATCGGGTGCTCCAGCAAGAGTCCCGCCTACTTCCTGGGCACCACGCATGCATTCAACGCCGTGCACGGCCGCATGCCGTCGGTGGCGACTGGTGCCCTGCTTGCCAATCAGCACCTATTGGCGATTGGCGTCAGCGGCGACGGCGACACCGGCGCGATTGGCGTGGGGCAGTTCGTGCACCTGATGCGACGCAACATCCCGATGATCTACATCGTGGAGAACAACGGGTGCTACGGTCTCACCAAGGGCCAGTTGTCGCCCACGGCCGATGTGGGCTCGACATTGAAGAACGGCGTGGTCAACGACCTGCCTGCCATAGACCTGTGCGCCCTGGCCGTCGAGTTGGGGGCCACCTTTGTCGCGCGCTCATTCTCGGGCGACAAGAAGCAGTTGTCGGCATTGCTCAAGGCGGCCATTGCCCACCGGGGCACGGTGATGCTCGACGTGATCTCGCCGTGCGTCACCTTCAACTACCACGAGGGATCCACCAAGAGCTACGCGTACGTGAAGGATCACGACGATCCCGTTGGCGAGATTACCTTTATTCCGTTTTTCGACGACATTACGATCGACTACGAACCGGGCACCACTCACGAAGTGAAGATGCACGACGGCTCGCGGGTGTTCCTGAAGAAGCTTGACGAGGGCTACGATCCGCACGACCGGGTGTCGGCGCTGAAGCTGCTGCACGAGTCGACCCGGAAAGGCGAGTTTGCGACGGGGCTGATCTTCCTGGAACCCGACCGCGACAGCTTCACCGACCTGCTCAATCTGGTGGACACGCCGTTGTCCATGCTGCCCGAGGAGAAGGCTCGGCCCTC
The DNA here is from genome assembly GCA_964358795.1 of uncultured Vicinamibacterales bacterium. Taxonomy (GTDB): domain Bacteria; phylum Acidobacteriota; class Vicinamibacteria; order Vicinamibacterales; family JAKQTR01; genus CAYHRK01. The sequence continues at coordinate 12,828 of CAYHRK010000067.1, read as the reverse complement.
GCGAGCGGCGCTCGAACTCATCATGGAACGGCTGCGCTAGAGCTATCCCTGGGTGTCGTCGATCTCGGCCCCGAACACGTCCTCGGCGATCGCCACCTCGTCGGCGGGCCAGCCGTCCTCGTCGAGCGCCGATCCGTGGCAGTTGCACTGCTGCGTGTCGGTGGGGTGGTCTCCCTCGAGCGTGCCCTTCTGGGCAAACTGATCGCGGTGGCCTGGGGGGTGCATCACGGGCGCATGGATCATGGCAACGCTCCCTGGTGTCACGGGGGCCCAGTGACCACGCCAGCTTACGGCCGGCCCGGCGTCGCGGTCAACAAAATTGGATGATCGGGGATCCCGCCTCGCGGAGTAATTGTTTACCGCCTAGAGATCATTGGCGGTAAACAATTACGGATTGCTATAATCGACAGGATATGGAACGCACACTCGCGATCATCAAGCCGGACGCCGTCGAGCGGAAACTGAGCGGCACCATCATTCAGCGCATCGAAGACGCCGGGTTCCGGATCCGTGGCCTGCGGCTGGTCAATCTCGCGAGGGCAGACGCGGAGGGCTTCTATGCTGTTCACCGCGAACGGCCCTTCTTCCCGAAGTTGACGGCGTTCATGTCGTCGGGGCCGGCGCTGGTCATCGCGCTCGAGGCCGACGGGGCCATCAAGAAGTGGCGCGATCTGATGGGCGCGACCGACCCGGCCAAGGCGGCGACCGGCACGCTGCGCGCGCAGTTCGGCACGTCGATCGAACGCAACGCGACGCACGGGTCGGATGCGCCGGATACCGCGGCGTTCGAGATTGGCTATTTCTTCCCCGGCGTCGATCTGATCTGACACCGGGCCGTGAGGCCCAGCGCCATGGCGATCGGGAAGCTGCTGGTACTAGCCGGCCTGCTCGTGGCGGCAATCGGGCTGCTGACGTGGTGGGGTGTGCCGTTCGGGCGGTTGCCGGGCGACGTTCTGGTGCGGCGCGGGTCGTTCTCGTTCTGCGTACCGATCACGACGTCGATCATCCTCAGCGTGGTGATCTCGCTGGTCTGGACGTGGCTGAAGAGGTAGTTGTTTGGTCGTTGTTTACCGCGTCGCGATCTCGAGCGGTAAACAATGACGAGGTTGGGAGCGCTGATGAGCATCAAGCCCGATCGGTGGATTGCGCGCATGGCCCGCGAGCACGGCATGATCGAGCCGTTTGTGGATGGCCAGGTGCGCGAGGGCGTCATCTCGTACGGCGTGTCGTCCTACGGGTACGACATCCGTGTGGCCGACGATTTCAAGGTGTTCACCAATATCAACTCGACGCTCATCGATCCCAAGCATTTCGACCCGCGATCGTTTGTGGATGTGCGATCGGACATCTGCATCATTCCGCCCAACTCCTTTGCCCTGGCGCGCACGGTGGAATACTTCCGCATCCCGCGAAACGTGCTGACGGTGTGCGTGGGGAAGTCCACCTACGCTCGCTGCGGCATCATCGTGAACGTGACCCCGTTCGAGCCCGAATGGGAGGGCACCGCCACCCTCGAAATCTCGAATACCACGCCGCTGCCGGCCAAGATCTACGCCCACGAAGGCATCGCCCAGGTGTTGTTCTTCGAAAGCGACGAAGCGTGTGCGATCTCGTACGGCGATAAGAAGGGCAAGTACCAGGCTCAGCGCGAGGTGACGCTGCCCCGCATCGACCCGAACGCGTCATGATTTCAGCCATCCGCGGAACCCACGACATCCTGCCCGGCGAGGTCGAACGCTGGCAACGGGTTGAGTCGGTCGCCCGTCGCGTGTTCGAGCGCTACGGCTACGCCGAGGTGCGCACGCCGATCATCGAGCGCGAGGAGTTGTTTGCCAAGGGCACCGGCGAAACCACCGACATCGTGCAGAAGGAGATGTACGCATTTACCGACAAGGGCGGCGAGCGCGTCACGCTTCGGCCCGAGGCCACGCCGAGCCTGGTGCGGGCGTTTGTGGAACACAGCCTCGAACAGGCGATGGCGGTCCCCAAGATCTACCTGTTGGGTCCGATGTTCCGGTACGAGCGGCCCCAGAAGGGCCGCTACCGGCAGTTTCACCAACTCGACGTCGAAGTGTTCGGCATCGTCGACCCGGCCGTGGACGCGGAAGTGATCGATCTGGCTTGGACGCTGGTGGACGAGTTGGGCATCACCGGCGCCGAACTTGTCGTCAATTCCGTGGGATGTCCCGCGTGCCGCCCGGCGTTCGACGAAGCGCTCATCAACGCCCTGGGCGACGACGTGTCGACGCTGTGCGCCGACTGCCAGCGCCGGGCCACCACGAATCCGCTTCGGATCTTCGACTGCAAGGTGCCGCAGGATCAGCCCGTCATCGATCGACTGCCGCACTCGATCGACTACTTGTGTGAGGCCTGCCGCCGGCACTTCGACGCCCTCGTTGCCCATCTTGACGCGTACGGTCTGCCCTGCCGGGTGTCGCACCGCCTGGTGCGCGGCCTCGACTACTACACTCGAACCACATTCGAGATTCTCGTCGGCAACATCGGCGCGCAAAACGCCATTCTCGGGGGCGGACGCTACGATGGGCTCGTGAAACGGCTGGGCGGCCCGGACCGTGTCGGGATCGGGTTTGCGGCCGGCATCGAGCGCCTGGTGCTGGCGATGCCGGAAGGCGCCGGCGCGCGCCAGCGCGCGCCGGTGTTTGTGGCGGCCCTTGGCGAGGCGGCTCGGTCACCCGCGCTGGCACTGCTGCGCGAGGTGCGGCGCGCCGGCTTCGAAGCGCACATGGAATACGAAGGACGCAGCATCAAGTCGCAGATGAAACGCGCCGATCGCCTGCACGCAGCGCTGGCGCTCATCCTGGGCGACGACGAATTGGCGCAGGGCGTCGTCACGGCGAAGGACATGAAGACGGGCGAGCAGGTCCGCGTGGCCCGGGCCGAGGTGGTCGAATACTGCGGGGCACGCGTGGCCCGCGTCAGGGAGTAGCAACACCGTGGTGGACAAGCTCGGCGACTGGGTTCGTACCCATACCTGCGGCGACCTGCGTGCCGCGCACATTGGCCAGGACGCCCTGCTGCTCGGCTGGGTGCACCGTGTGCGCGACCTGGGCGCCCTGCTGTTCATCGACGTGCGCGACCGGCACGGGCTGACGCAGGTGGTGGTGGATCGCGAGAGTCTGTTCGAGCTGGCGAAGCACCTGCGTGCCGAGTGCGTCGTGGGCGTCAGAGGCCGTGTCCGACCGCGTGCGGCTGATGCGGTGAATCACAAACTGGCGACTGGCGAGATCGAGGTGCACGTCGGGGAGCTCAAGCTGTTGAGCGAAGCGCGCGTGCCGCCGTTCGTGATTGGCGACGAGGTGACGGCCTCAGAAGAACTGCGATTGCGCTACCGGTATCTGGACCTTCGGCGGCCGGCGCTTCAGGCCAACCTGGGCCTGCGGCATCGCGTGACGATGGCTGTGCGGAACTACTTCGATGGCCAGGGCTTCTGGGAAATCGAAACGCCGATGCTGACGAAGTCTACGCCGGAAGGCGCGCGCGACTATCTGGTGCCGAGCCGCGTCCACAAGGGCGAGTTCTACGCGTTGCCGCAATCACCGCAGATCTTCAAACAGATTCTGATGATTGCGGGCACCGATCGCTACTTTCAGATCGTGAAGTGCTTCCGAGACGAGGATCTGCGGGCAGACCGGCAGCCGGAGTTTACGCAGATTGACGTCGAGATGTCGTTTGCCACGCGCAATCTGGTGTTCGCCATCATCGAGCCGCTGATGCAGCGCGTGTTCGGTGTGATTGGACGCGAGATCGAGGTGCCGTTCCCACGCATGTCCTACGCCGAGGCGATCGCCAAGTACGGCTCGGACAAGCCGGACCTGCGCGTGGGGATGGCGATTGCCGATGTGTCGGCCGTCTTCGCAGGATCGTCGTTCAGCGTGTTTCGCGACGCCCTGGCCGCCGGCGGCGTGGTGCGGGGCATCGTCGTCCCCGGAGCGATCGGGTTCTCGCGCAAACAGCTCGACGACTTGGGCGAACAGGCCAAGGCGCTTGGGGCGGGTGGCCTGGTCTGGGCTCGCCGCAGCGGCGATGGTATTCAGAGTTCGGCCCTGAAGGCCGCAGGCGAAGGCACGATCCGAGCCGCGCTGGATGGCTCTGGCGCAGGCGCGGCCGACGTGTTGTTGATGGCCTGCGGGCCGGCCGACGATACCTCGAAGGTCCTGGGCCAGCTGCGCCTGAACATCGCCCGCAGCCAGGGATGGCTGAAAACCGACCGGTTCGCCTTCAGCTGGGTGGTCGATTTCCCGTTGCTGGAGTGGGATGCCGACCAGCAGCGTTGGGCCTCCGTGCACCACCCGTTTACCTCGCCCATCGAGGCCCACATCGACCTGATGGAGGAGGAGCCGGCACGGGTCCTCGCACAGGCGTACGATCTCGTGTTGAACGGCAGCGAGATCGGCGGCGGGAGCATCCGCATCCACGACAGCCAATTGCAGGCACGAGTGTTCCGCTTGCTCGGCATCAGTGACGAGGAGGCGAAGCTGCGATTCGGCTTCTTCCTCGAAGCGTTGCAGTACGGCACGCCTCCGCATGGCGGCATCGCGCTCGGTGTCGATCGCATCGTTGCCATCCTCGCCGGCGAGCCGTCGATTCGAGACGTGATTGCCTTTCCGAAGACTGCCCAGGCCGTCGATCTGATGTCGGGCGCACCCGCCGGTGTCGATCTGCGCCAACTGCGCGAGCTGCACCTTCGGACCGACGCTTGACGGCGCCAATGCGGTACGGTACGATTGACCATTTGGTAAAGCGCTGTAGCATAACGAGATAGCCGTCACGTCCGAGCTGACCCGCAAGATCGTCCTTCCCGATGAGGGCCTCGAGGCCCTGTTCGGTTCGTTTGATGAAAACCTCCGCTTTATCGAGTCGGCGACCGGGGTTCGACTCAGCACGCAGGGCCACGACCTGCTCGTGGCTGGCGAAGCTGCCGGTGTCACGCAGGCCGAACGCATCATCGGCCAACTGGCGGGGCTGCAGCGCGAAGGGTACCGTCTTTCGAATGGCGATGTGAAAACGGCTTCGGACTTGATCCTTCAGGATCCGGGCGTGGACCTTCACGACTACTTCCTGAAGGCCACCACCAAGTCGGCGGGCCGCCGCCAGGTTGCCGCCAAGAGTGTCAACCAGCGCAGGTATCTGGAAGCCATCGACAAATTCGACATCGTGTTTGGCGTCGGCCCAGCCGGCACGGGTAAGACGTATCTGGCCATGGCCCAGGCGGTGTCGTGTTTGCTGGCGAAGAAGGTCACCAGAATCGTCCTGGCCCGCCCGGCCGTTGAGGCGGGTGAACGCTTGGGATTCCTGCCAGGCGACCTGCAGGAGAAGGTGAATCCGTATCTCCGGCCGCTCTACGATGCGCTCTACGACATGATGGATGGCGAGCGCGTCGAGCGGCTGATTGAACGGGGTACCATCGAGATTGCACCGCTCGCCTTCATGCGCGGCCGCACCTTGAGCGACGCGTTCGTGATTCTCGACGAAGCCCAGAACACGACACCCGAGCAGATGAAGATGTTCCTGACCCGCCTGGGGTTCGGGTCGAAGGCGGTCATCACAGGCGACATCACGCAGATCGACCTGCCGGCAGGCCGCACCTCGGGGCTGATCGAGGCCATCAAGGTGGTCGGCCACGTCGACGGCATTGCGTTCGTGCACTTCGACGACCGCGACGTGGTGCGCAACAAGTTGGTCCAGTTAATCGTGCGCGCCTACGACGCGTTCAGCAATGGCAACGGCCACGGCGCCGGCACGGCCTCCACAACGGCCTGACGGTCCATGTCTCCTGACGACCCGCGCCGCAGTGCCCTCCGTGTCACGGTGACGTGCCACACGGGACGGCCCGTGCGCGTGCCTGGCCTGGCGGCGTGGCTCAGCCGCGTCGCGCCAGCCCGCGCGCGCGGCGAGGTGTGTGTGGCTCTCGTCAGCGATGCGAGGGTGCGATCGCTGAACCGCGAGTTTCGCGGCGCCGACTACGCGACCGACGTGCTGTCGTTTCCGAATGGCCCCGTCAGCGGGCGGCACGGCTGTCTGGGCGAGGTCGTGATCGCCTCGGGCGTGGCGCGGCGCCAGGCAAGAGCTTGCGGTCACGCGTTTGGCACCGAGATCCGCGTACTGGCGCTGCACGGGCTGCTGCACCTGCTCGGGTACGACCACCAGAGCGACGGCGGTACCATGGCGCGGGTCGAAGCGAGGCTTCGGCGCACCGGCGGCCTTCACGAAGGACTGATCGAACGCGCCATGGGTGCATCGTGCTGACCGCGGCCGGACTCCTGCTGCTTGGATGCACGGCCATCTATCTGGGGTCGATCGGGGCCGCCTTCGCGGCGCTGATGCAGTTGTCGCTGCGGCTGTCTGCCGAGCGTAGCGGTCGTTCGGGGCGCCTGGGCGTGTATCTCGACGATCCGGTGCTCCTGTTTCTGCCCATCCGGGCCTTGCTGGGCGCCGTGCACATCTCGGCCACTCTGGTCATCGTCGCCGCGACGGGCCTCGACAGCGCCTCTCACTTCGCGATGGCTGGCGGCGCGGCTGTCGCGTTTGTCGTGGTGTGCGAACACCTGATTCCGTACTGGATCGTGCGCCACGATCCCGCGCGCGTGCTGGACACCCTGGTGCCGTCCTTCGACGCGGTAGCCCGGTGGGTGCGGCCTCTCCTGGCACCGCTGCTGCACATCCTGACCGCCCGGCACGACCAGGCTCAGGCCATGGCCGGCGACGCGACCGACGAGGAACAGCAGAAGGCGACAGCGGCGTACCTCGATGCGGGCGAGCAGGAGGGGATCATCGAGCGCGACGAGCGGCAGATGCTGCAGTCGATTGTGGATTTCAGCGACACCCTGGTGCGCGAGGTCATGACACCGCGCCCCGATATCGTCGCGATAGAGACCAGCGCCACCCTCGATCAATTGCGCACGTTTTTCCGGGATCAGGAATACTCCCGCATTCCGGTCTACACGGAATCGCTCGACAACATCGTCGGCTTCGTCTTCATCAAGGATCTGATGCGGCTGCCTACCGGGCAGGCGCTCGACACCCCCGTGGCGACGTTGGTGCGGCCGACGCACGTGGTACCCGAAACCAAACGGGTCTCCGAGTTGCTGCGCGAATTCCAACGCCAGCAACTGCAGATTGCCATTGTGGTCGACGAATACGGCGGCACGGCGGGTCTGGTGACGCTCGAAGACCTGATCGAGGAGATCGTCGGTGAAATTCGCGACGAGTACGACGTCGAAACCGAACCGATTGTCGACGAAACCGGCGGCCAATTCCTGGTCTCCGGCAAGGCCGACATCGAAGCGGTCTCCGAACGTCTCGGTGTGCCGATTGAGCGTGAAGGATTCGAGACCTTCGGCGGCTTCATCATGGCCCGGCTCGGCCGCGTGCCGTCGAAGGGCGAGGTGTTCACGCTGGACGATCTGACGGTCGAGGTGCTCGACGCCGAGCGGCGACGGGTGCATCGGTTGCGCGTCACACACCGTCCGGGAACCCAGGCCACTCCGGCTGTCGAGCCTGCCGCCAACGGGGAGCCTCAGGACCGGTGAAAACGGGATTCGTCGCGCTGGTCGGCCGGCCCAACGCGGGCAAGTCCACGCTGCTGAACCGGCTGGTGGGCACCAAGCTGGCGATCGTGTCGGACAAACCCCAGACCACCCGGACGCGCATCGTGGGCGTTCGCAACAGCCCCGTCGGGCAGATCGTGTACCTCGACACGCCGGGCATCCATCGACCGCTTCACCGCATGAACGTGCGCATGGTCGATCTGGCGCTGCAGTGCATGGGACAGGCCGACGTCGTGTGCGCGGTGGCCGACGGGTCGGAGCCGATTGGCGGAGGGGATCACTATCTGGCGAAGCTGCTGAAGCGGGTCCATGCGCCGGTGGTCCTGGCGCTCAACAAGATGGATGTGATGGAAAAACAGGCGCTGCTGCCGCTGATCCAGACGTGGAGCGGCCTGGCGACATTTGCCGACATCCTGCCGGTCTCCGCGTTGACTGGCGAGAATGTGGACCACCTGGAACCGGTGCTGGCGCGGCACCTGCCGGATGGCGAGCCGCTGTACCCGCCCGACTACGTCACCGACCAGCCCGAACGGGTGTTTGTCGGCGAAACCGTCCGCGAGAAGGTGCTGCAGCACACGCGCGACGAACTGCCGTTTACGAGCGCCGTCATGGTGGACCGGATCGAGGACGCCGACGATCGCAAGATGATGCGGCTGTACTGCACCATTGTGGTCGAGCGCGAGTCGCAGAAACCCATTGTGATCGGGCGGGGCGGCGCCATGATCAAACAGATCGGCACCGAGGCTCGGCAGGACCTGGAGCGATTTTTCGGCGCGCGCGTGTTTCTGGACCTGCGCGTGAAGACCCGGTCTGGCTGGCGCGAGGACGCCCGGGTGCTGGACCAGCTGGGCGTCGTCGACGGCGAGTGACGAGCGCGTGGTGTGTGGCCCTGCCTGGCCGCGACTACATCAGGAGTAACTGTTTACCGGGTCGATCGGAAGCAACCCGGCAAACAATTACAGGCAGGATAGAATAGACGGAGATGCCGCTCTACACCACCGAAGCGATCATCCTTCGCACCTACAAACTGGGCGAAGTCGATCGCATCGTGGTGTTCCTGACGCGCGATCGCGGCAAGCGCCGAGGCGTGGCGCAAGGCGCCCGGCGAATGCGGTCGAGATTTGGTGGCGCGCTCGAGCCGCTGACGCGCGTCGCGGTGACCTACTTCGAGAAGGAAAACCGCGAGCTGGTCTCGCTGAACTACGCTGAACCGCTGAACTCGCCCTTGTGGTCGGTGCGGGCTGACGTCCTCGGGTACCTGGGCTACTTCGCGGAATTGATCGACGAGTGGGTGCCCGAAGGCGATCACAGTGACAAGCTGTACGCGCTCGGCAGTGCCACGGTGGATGCCCTGGCGGGCGGCACGCCGGTGGAGCCGCTGGCGCGTTACTTCGAGTACTGGTTGTTACGGCTGCAGGGATTGTACCCGTCGGTGCTCGTCTGCGCAGGTTGCGGATTGCCGTTGGGTTGCGAGGGCGCCATCTCGGCCGTGCTGATGCCCGGCGATCATGCCTACCGGTGCACCCGCTGCGCCGGGAAGGCGGGCACCAGGGCGGTGGCGCTGTCGGGTGAATCGGTGTCGTTCCTGCGGTCATCGGGCACCACCCCGCCGGCGCAGGTCGGCCGCGTGCCGGTGTCGGAACAGGCGTTGCGTGAGTTGGAGGCGGTGCACCGGATCCTGATCGCGATGCACCTCGAGCGGGACCTGAAATCCGCCCGCGTCCTGCGCGACATGCGCGGATACGCGTGAGAGTGTCGATCACCCCATGGTTGTGACGCTGCAAGATCTCATCTTCACACTGACCCAGTTCTGGGCGTCCCACGGATGCCTGATCCATCAACCGCTGGATCTCGAGGTGGGCGCAGGCACATCGCACCCCGAGACGCTGCTGCGCGTGCTCGGGCCGAAGCACTGGAATGTGGCCTACGTACAGCCGTCCCGGCGGCCCGACGATGGGCGGTTTGGCGAGAATCCGAATCGACTGTTCAAGCACCACCAGTTTCAGGTGATTCTGAAGCCGGCGCCAGACGAGGTGCAGCAGTTCTACCTCGACAGCCTGGAAGCGTGCGCGATCGAGCCCAAGCAGCACGACATCCGGTTCGAGGAAGACAACTGGGAATCGCCGACCCTTGGCGCGTGGGGCATCGGCTGGCAGGTACTGCTCGACGGTCTCGAAATCACCCAGTTCACGTACTTCCAGCAAGTGGGCGGTATCGACCTGCGGCCCGTGTCGGTCGAGATCACCTACGGTCTTGAACGCCTCGCCATGTTTCTGCAGCGGGTGGATAACGTCTACGACTTGCAGTGGGCGCCGGGTGTCTCGTACCGCGACGTGCGGCTGCGCGACGAAGTGGAGCAGTCGAAATACGCCTTCGGCCAGGTGGACCTGCCACGCCAGGAGTTCGTGGCGCTGCATCGCGACCTGTTTGACAAGTACTACGGCTTCACCGAGGTGCTGCTGCGATCGGGCCTGGTGCTGCCGGCGCTCGAACACTGCTTGAAATGCTCGCACCTCTTCAACATCCTGGATGCCAGCGGCGGCATCGGCGTGACCGAGCGTACTTCCTATATCCTGCGCGTCCGCCAGCTGGCCGTAGCCATTGCCCGAGCCTACGCCGACAGCGAAACCCCGCCCGCCGAGGTTCACGCCGCCGGCGCTCGGTGAGAGACCTATGGACCGTGAGTTGTTGCTGGAACTTGGATGCGAAGAAATCCCGGCAAGCTGGCTCCCGCCGCTCACCGAGCAGATCGGCACGCAGGTGGCGGTTCGGCTGAAAGAGTTCCGGCTCGATATCGAGGGCCCCGTCGACACCTGGAGCACTCCGAGGCGCCTGACCGTCCGGGTGGCCCGCGTCGCCGAACGCCAGACCGACCTGGAGGATCTGCTGATGGGGCCGCCTCTGTCGGCGTCGTTCGGCAAGGACGGCCAGCCGACCCCGGCCGCCGTGGGGTTCGCGCGCAAGAACGGCGTCGATCCGGCAGGCCTGGAGCGGATTGAGACACCCAAGGGCGTGTACCTGGCGTTTCGTAAGCACGTGCGGGGGAAAGCCGCCGTGGACGTGCTGCCCGGTGTGCTCGGGGCGGTGTTGCGCGATCTGACGTTTCCCAAGCAGATGCACTGGGACGCCGTGCTCGATGACGGGCGCGGCGAGCTGCTCTTTGGTCGGCCGATTCGCTGGATCCTCTATCTGTACGGGGGCCGTGTGGTGCCGTTTGTGATCGGCCGCCTGGAGGCCGCGCAAACCGGCCTCGTGCAGGAGATCCGATCGGGCGCCGTCACCTATGGCCACCGATTCCTCGCCACCAGCGGCCGCCCGGGCCGTGCCATCAAGGTGCGATCGTTCGACGAGTATGCGACAAAGCTGGTCGAGCACTTCGTGATCCTCGATCGCGAACAGCGCCACGCCAAGATTGCCCGGGAGCTCGACGCGCACGCTCGACGGCTGGGCGGGCGCGTCAGCAGTGCGGCCACGAGCCAGTCGAACCTGCTTCAGGAGGTTCCCGACCTGGTGGAGTACCCATCGGTGGTCGCCGGGACGTTTGCCGCCGAGTTCCTGCAACTGCCGGAAGAGGTGCTGACCACCTCCATGATTCATCACCAGCATTTCTTCCCGGTGGTGAACGAGTCGGGCCGTCTGTTGCCGGCGTTTCTGGCGGTGGTGAATACCGACCCGGACGAGACCAGGACCATTGCGCACAATCTCGAGCGTGCGCTTGTGGCCCGGCTCCGAGACGCCAGGTTTTTCTGGGACGCGGACCGGCGCACGACACTCGAGGCGCATCTGCCGCGGCTGGACACCGTGCTGTTCCACAAACGTCTGGGCAGCTATCGCGCCAAGTCGGAGCGGCTCGAACGGCTGGCCGGTTGGCTGGCCGACGAGGTGTTTGATACCCCGGCGTCTGCGGCATCGGCTCGCCAGGCTGGGCGGTTGGCGAAAGTCGATCTGGCCACCGACATGGTTCGCGAGCTGACCGAGCTCCAGGGCACGATGGGTGGCATTTACGCGCGCGAGGAAGGCTTGCCCGAAGACGTGTGGAAGGCGATCTACTTCCACTACCTGCCGCTTGGAGTGGAGGCCGATGCGCCCCCGTCGCGAGCCGATCTGAAATCCGGGGCCACGGTCTGGGCGGCGGTGTCGGTCGCCGACAAGCTGGATACCGTGGTCGGCCTGTTCGCCGCGGGAGAGCGCCCAACGGGCACGCGGGATCCCTTCGGTCTACGCCGGCAGGCCCAAGGGCTGTTGCGCACGCTGGTTGATCTCCCGGAACTGGTCGGGGTGGATCGGCCGTTACCCATGGACCGCATGCTCGCGGAAGCGCGCGCAGGGGTGGGGCCTGTTCCATCCGCCGAGACGGAACCGGACGTCTGGATGAAGGCCGCGACCACCTTCCTGCTGGACCGCCTGCGCTACCTCTTCGAGCAGCGTGGCTTTGCGTACGACGAACTGAATGCGGTGCTGGGCGGTCAGACCAGGGTGCCCGATCCGCTCGACACGCGCCGCCGGCTCGAAGCGTTGCGCAGCATGCGCGGATCGGCCGATTTCCAGGCGCTGGCCGTCGCCTTCAAGCGCGTGAAAAACCTGTCGCGCGAGTTGAAGGGGGCACCCGTCGACGTGCTGGACCGGCTGACCGAACCGGCAGAAGTGGAGCTGGTGGCCGACTACGCTCGGCGCGCACAGGCCATTCGCCACGCCGTATCGGCGCGGCAGTACGAAGAGGCCTTCCACATCGCCTCCGGGTTCAGACCCACCGTCGATCGGTTCTTTACCGACGTGTTCGTGATGGTCGACGATGGGGCGCTGCGCGACCAGCGACTGACGCTGCTCAGAAACTTGCACGAACTCTTGTTGGAACTGGCGGATATTTCCGAGATTGTCCCCAAGGCAGAGTCATACACTCAGAGGGAGTCATAACGGCAATGGCCAAGAAGACGCAGAAGAAATACATCTATTCATTTGCGGGCGGGAAGGCAGAGGGCAATCGCACGATGAAGGACATTCTGGGAGGAAAAGGCTCGGGGTTGGCCGAGATGACGAACGCCGGCCTGCCTGTGCCCCCGGGATTCACGATCTCCACCGCCGCGTGCAACCTGTGGCACGCCGAGGGACGCCGGCTTCCGCAGGCCATCGAAGACGAAATGATGGGGCACGTCCGCAAACTCGAGAAGGTGGCGGGTGCCGCCTTCGGGTCAACCGGCAACCCATTGCTGGTGTCGGTGCGCTCGGGGGCGAAGTTCTCGATGCCGGGCATGATGGACAC
>CAYHRK010000066.1:0-17210 GCA_964358795.1 uncultured Vicinamibacterales bacterium | reverse complement strand
TCGTTCGATCTCCCGCCGGACCTGATCGCGCAGTTCCCTCCGCCTGTGCGCGGGACGTCTCGGCTGCTGGTCCTGGATCGCGGCACCGGCGCCCTGACGCATGCGCAGGTGGGTGATCTTCTACAATTCCTGAGCCGCGGCGATCTGCTGGTGTTGAACGACACCAAGGTGTTTCCCGCGCGCCTGCTCGGCGAACGCGAGCCCGGAGGCGGGGCTGTCGAGGTGCTGCTGGTGTCTCGGCTCGACGCCGAGCGATGGGAAGCGCTGGTACATCCCGGCCAGCGGATGAAGCCGGGACGCCGGCTCCGCTTCGAGCGCGGCGGCCACATCCTGCACGGCGAGGTCCTGGCCCAGCGCTTCTTCGGCCGGCGCGACATCCGCTTGTGGCACGACGAGGCGCGGTCGGTGATGGACGTGATCGAGGACATCGGCCACATCCCCTTGCCGCCCTACATCAAGCGGCCAGACGTCGATCTGGATCGCGATCGCTACCAGACCGTGTTCGCCCGCGCGTCTGGATCCATCGCGGCTCCGACCGCCGGGCTGCACTTCACCGAGGCGTTGCTGCGCGAACTGGACGCCTCAGGCATCGACCGCGCGTCCATCACGCTGCATGTCGGCTATGGCACGTTCAAACCCGTGCGGGTCGAAGAGGTCGAGCAACACGACGTCGATCCCGAGCGCTACGAGATTCCCGCCGCCGACGCGGCCCGCATCAATCGGGCGCTCGACGAGCGACGGCGCATCGTTGCGGTGGGCACCACCAGCACACGCGCCCTGGAAACCGCCGTGGCGCGTGGGGGCGGGCACGTCGAGGCCGGCGCAGCCGAGACGGGGCTGTTCATCTACCCCGGCTACCAGTTCCGCGCCATAGGCGCACTGGTCACCAATTTCCACTTGCCCGCCTCGTCGCTGCTGATGCTGGTGTGCGCGTACGGTGGGCGCAATGCCGTGCTGTCTGCCTACCATGAGGCGGTTCGCCAAGGGTACCGTTTCTACAGCTACGGCGACGCCATGCTGATACGCTGAAAGCACATCAAGGACCTGAACATGCCACAGACACCGCACATCGAACACCACTTCACGGCCGGCGCATCGGTCCGCGACGTCGTCATCGGCATGGCGGACGGGCTCACCGTACCGTTTGCCTTGGCGGCGGGGCTGGCTGGCGCGGTGGCCGCCTCGCGGATCATCGTGACCGCCGGCCTCGCGGAAGTGGCGGCGGGCGCCATCGCGATGGGGTTGGGCGGCTATCTGGCCGGGCGCAGTGACAGCGAGCATTACGTGTCGGAGCGGCGGCGCGAGGAGTACGAAGTCGTGGCCCTCCCCGATCGGGAGGTGGCAGAGGTGGTGGAGATCTTCGAGTCGTACGGCATCAACGCCGAGGCGAGCGCGCCTGTCGTGGCGGCGCTCAAGGAGCGGCCGAAGGCCTGGGTCGATTTCATGATGCGGTTCGAACTGGGCCTCGAAGAACCCGATCCCAAGCGTGCCCTGACAAGCGCGATCACGATTGCCGCGTCTTATGTCGCCGGAGGCATGATTCCCTTGGCGCCGTATATGGTCATGTCCGAGGTTGGCGCAGCCCTGCCCGTGTCGGTGGCGATCACAGCCCTGGCGCTAGTGGTCTTCGGATACGTGAAGGGACGGTTCACGGGGGCACATCCCATTCGCAGCGCCATCCAGACCACCGTGATCGGGGGCATTGCGGCCGGCGCCGCCTTCGCCATTGCCCGCGCGATCGGCTAGCAAGCCAGAGGCGCCATGTCGATCGCCGGCCCCTGGGTCCACCACATCGATCCCATTATCGGGACCGTGTTTGGCGTCCATCTCTGGTGGTATGGCCTGAGCTACTCGCTCGGGTTCCTCAACGCCCACCTGTCCTTCATGCGCCGCCGCCACCAACTGGGGCTGTCGGTGCGGTCGGTCTACCATCTGTCGCTGCTGCTGGCAGGCGGCGTGCTTGCGGGCGGTCGTGCGCTGGTGGTGTTCTATGAGTGGACGTTCTATCGCGACCATCTTGCGCTGATTCCGGCGGTGTGGATCGGCGGCATGGCCACGCACGGGCTGATCCTGGGCGGCCTGACGGGCGTCGTGCTGTTCTGCTTTCTGGAGCGCAAGCCGTTTCTGACCATGATTGACGCGCTGGCCATACCGGCCGCCCTGATCCTGGGTGTTGGCAGGCTCGGCAACTTCATCGACGGGCAAATCGTCGGGAGCGTCACCGACGTGCCGTGGGCCGTCAAGTTTCCGGACGCCGAGGGCTTCCGTCATCCCGTCGTGCTCTATGACGGTCTGAAGAACCTGTTGATCATCCCCGTGCTGATCTGGGCGCGGCGGCGCGGCGTGCCGCCTGGCGGGCTTGCGGCCCGCTTCATGTTCCTCTACGCCTTTCTGCGCATCTTCATCGACTACTTCCGCGACTACCCGCTGTCGCTGCTGGGGTTGCCTGCCGGCCAGACCATGAACCTGCTGATGTCGGCTGCCGCAATCCTGCTGCTGTTGCGCAATCGGCTGCGACCTGTCGTCGCCCCAGGTCAGCGGCCGGTGCCAGTCGCTGATCGCTCGACGACCACCCGACTGTGGTGGCACCGTGCGCTGCTGACCGCCGTGCTGCTATTCTCGATGGTTATCGCAAGCGACGCCACGCGCGACATTCCCTCCAGGTACGGCAAGCGCCATCCGGGGCTCCGCCACTCGTCCATCTACCCCGCAATCCAGCATCCGGCAGGCGAGCGGTGAGCCACTCCCGCTCCACTCCGGGACTGGTATTCTTGATCTACTATCTACTGTCCGTGTTGCGCTACTGATGGATTGAGGTGACGGCGTGCCCTTCCCCTACGAAGAGTTCAACCTGTCGGACGTGACGACCTACCCGTTGGCGTCGCGACAGAGCAAGGCCAAGGCGGCTGACTTCGCAACACCGCATCGGCAGGGTGGCAGTGTCGCCGCGTTTGTGGACAACCTGCCCAACATGCTGGGTGCGGCCGATTTCCGCGCCGTGGTCCAGGCGATGTCAGCGGCGCGCGCCAGCGGCGGTGGCATTATCTGGGGCTTCGGCGCACACGTCATCAAGACGGGTCTCTCCCCGCTTCTGATCGACCTCGCCGAGCGCGGCTTCGTTTCCGCGTTTGCCACCAACGGAGCCGGCATCATTCACGACTTCGAAATCGCCCTCTCCGGCGCCACATCTGAAGACGTGGAAGAAGCGCTCGGGACCGGGCGCTTCGGCATGGCCGACGAGACGGGACGTTTGCTGAATCGCGCCATCAACGAAGGCGTGGCGCAGGGCCTCGGCATTGGCCAGGCGGTGGGAAAGTACCTGGCCGAAACGCCCCCGCCATTTTCGCACCTGAGCGTAGCCGCCACCGCTGCGCGCCTCGGCATTCCGCTGACGGCGCACGTTGCGCTTGGCACCGACATCATTCACATGCACCCCGACGCGTCGGGCAGCGCGCTTGGCGAAGGCAGCCTGCGCGATTTCCGTTACTTCGTGTCGAACGTGGCGAAGCTCAATCGGGGGGTCTACCTGAATTGCGGCTCGGCCGTGGTGTTACCCGAGGTCTTTTTGAAGGCGGTTGCCCTGTCTCGAAACCGCGGCATTCCACTGACGGGCCTGACCACCGTCAACCTGGATTTTGTGCGGCTCTACCGGCCCCAGACCAACGTGGTGGTTCGGCCCCCGGCCGGCACCGGTGGGCGCGGCTTCAGCCTGGTTGGCCACCACGAGATCCTGATTCCGCTGCTCGCCGCCGCCCTCATCGAATCGGCCTCGCTGGCGCCTGGTCCGCTTGGGACGCCGAAGCCGTAGGCGCCCCGCGCCCTTGGGCGGCCGAAGCCGTAGGCGAAGGCGGCTGGCCCCTGTTAGAATGGGACCTCGCGCCGGTGTAGCTCAGATGGTTAGAGCACGCGGCTCATATCCGCGGAGTCCGGGGTTCAAGTCCCTGCACCGGCACCACTGTTTGGCAAGGGGCCGCGCGTCTGGCGCGTGCGGCGCCTTTCTTTTCCGGCCTCGCGTGTTTCCTCATGTTGACGCTGCAAGAACGTGTGCGGCACGCCATCGAGCGTGACGCGCTGATTCCGCCCGGATCGAGGGTTCTGGTGGCGGTGTCTGGCGGATCCGACTCGGTGGCGCTGCTGTGTCTGCTGCGCGATCTCGCGTCCACGGCGGGATTCGAGATGGCGGGTGCGGCGCATTTGAACCATGGCCTGCGCGGCACCGACAGCGACGGCGATGAGGGCTTCTGTGCGGATCTGGCCTCACGGCTGGGTGTGCGGTTTCTGGCGGGCCGGGCCGATGTGGCAGCCCTTGCCCGCGACGCGCGATCGTCGATCGAAGTGGCGGCGCGGCGCGCACGCTATCGCTTTCTGGACGAAGCGGCGGCGCAGTTGTGCGCCGATCGCATCGCCGTCGGCCACACGCGAGACGACCAGGCCGAGACGTTCCTGTTGCGGTTGCTGCGCGGCGCGGGCGCAAGCGGGTTGTCCGCGATCCACCCGCGGCGCGGCACGATCGTGCGGCCGCTGCTCGACATTCGCCACAACGACCTTCGTACGTACCTGCAAGACTCGGGGATGGCGTATCGTGACGATTCCACGAATCTCGACCAGCGCATCCCGCGCAACTGGATCCGCCACTACCTGATTCCCCAACTCACGGACCACCTGGACGCCGACATCGTGGAGGTACTGGCGCGCGAGGCGCACGTGCTGCGTGACGAGTCTGCCATGCTCGACCAGCTAGCGTCGGAGGCATCGGCGTCCGTGGTGACCAGCAAGTCGGGCCAGTCCACCATGCTTGATGCCGCCTCGCTCTGTTCGCTGCACGTGGCGCTGTCTCGGCGAGTCGTGCGGCGCTTGCTGGCGGGCGTGGACAGCACGGCCTTCCATGGCGTCGACCACGTGGAACGCGTGATCGCGCTCGCCGCGCCCGGAACCATGAGGGGTGCCGCCGATCTTCCTGGTGTTCGCGTGGAACGAATCGGCGAATCCGTTGTCTTATATAAGAGAAGGGCTCGTACCCGGCCGCAATCGCGCGCGTTTCACTACGAACTGCCGGTGCCAGGGCGTGTGGAAGTGACGCAAGCCGGGTTCGCGGTGGAGGCGCGACCGGACATCTGGCCGACACCGCAAGGCGTGTCCACACAACAGGTTCCGGGTGACGCCATGGCCGTGGTCATCGACGCCGTGGCCGCCGCCACCGGCCTCTTCGTGCGATCCCGTCAACCGGGGGACAGCCTGCGCCCCCTCGGCCTGAATGGGCGCAAGAAGGTGCAGGATGTGCTGGTGGACCGGAAAGTGCCACGCGACCAGCGCGACCGGGTGCCGCTCGTCGTGGATGGTGCGGGTCGCATCGTGTGGGTGGCCGGTCATGCGCTGTGCGATGAGGCCCGAGTCACGGATCGCACGCAAACCGTGATATTATTGAAACTTAGCCGTTTGGGAGATAACGTTTGAACTCCACTATTCGGAGCCTGCTGTTCTGGTTGGTTCTGGTCGTTGTGGCCGTCCTCGTCTGGAACTTCTCCACCACGTTCAAGACGAGCGACCGGACCGTAACGTTCAGCGAGTTCATGTCCTGGGTGGACTCCGGCCAGGTGGCCCAGGTGACCATCCAGGGCAGCGACATCACCGGCATCAGCAAGGCCAACGAGACGTTCCGCACCGTCGCCCCGACGCAGTACGAGCAGCTCGCCAACAAACTCATCGAGCGCAGCGTCGTCGTTACGGCCAAAGACGCCTCCGCCAGCCCGTGGGCGACCATTCTGTACTCCTGGGCTCCGGCGCTGCTGATGATCGGCTTCTGGATCTTCTTCATGCGCCAGATGCAGAGCGGCGGCAACAAGGCACTATCGTTCGGCAAGAGCAAGGCGAAGCTGTCCTCGGGATCGCAGAAGAAATTGTCGTTCAAGGACGTGGCGGGCGTAGATGAGGCGAAAGAGGAGTTGCAGGAAATCATCGAGTTCCTGAAGGAGCCGCAGAAGTTCCAGAAGCTGGGTGGGCGTATTCCGAAAGGCGTACTGCTGATGGGGGCGCCAGGAACGGGCAAGACCCTGCTGGCGCGCGCCGTGGCCGGCGAGGCCAGCGTGCCGTTTTTCTCGATCAGCGGTTCCGACTTCGTCGAGATGTTCGTGGGCGTTGGCGCCTCGCGCGTCCGCGACTTGTTCGAGCAGGGCAAGAAAAACGCCCCCTGCATCGTCTTCATCGACGAGATTGATGCGGTAGGACGCCATCGCGGCGCTGGTCTGGGCGGCGGGCACGACGAACGCGAACAGACGCTGAACCAGTTGCTGGTCGAGATGGACGGCTTCGAATCGAACGAAGGCGTCATTCTGATGGCCGCCACTAACCGTCCCGATGTGCTCGACCCGGCGCTGCTGCGGCCCGGCCGTTTCGACCGCCGGATCATCGTGAATCGGCCCGACGTGCGCGGGCGCGAGGGCATCCTAGGCGTGCACACGCGCAAGATTCCGCTGTCAGACGATGTGAACACGAGCGTGCTGGCGAGAGGCACTGCCGGCTTTTCTGGCGCCGACCTGGCAAACCTGGTGAACGAGGCGGCGCTGAACGCGGCCCGCTACAACCAGAAGGTCGTCAAGATGGCCGACTTCGAGTACGCCAAGGACAGAGTGCTGATGGGCACCGAACGCCGGTCCATGGTGATCAGCGAAGCCGAGAAACGAGTGACCGCCATCCACGAAGCTGGCCACGCGCTGCTGACCGTGGTGCTGCCCAACGCCGATCCCATCCACAAGGTGACGATCATTCCACGCGGCATGGCGTTGGGTCTCACGCAACAACTGCCGGTGGACGAGAAGCACAACTACACCCGCGACTACCTGCTCGACCAGATTGCGATTCTGATGGGCGGACGCATCGCCGAAGAGGAGTGCCTGGGCAGCGTGACGACCGGCGCCGGCAACGATCTGGAACGGGCGACCGACCTGGCGCGCAAGATGGTGTGCGAGTGGGGCATGAGCGACGCCATGGGGCCGCTCACCTTTGGCAAGAAGGAAGAACAGATCTTTCTCGGCCGTGAGATTGCACAACACCAGGACTATAGCGAAGACACCGCGATCAAGATCGACCAGGAAGTGCGGCGCATCGTGTCGGAGAACTTCGAACGGGCACGTGGCGCGATCATCCAGCACAAGGACAAGGTGCTGACGATTGCCGACGAGTTGCTGACACGCGAAGTGCTCGACGGCGAGCAGGTGCAGCGTGTGGTGCGCGGAGAGCCGCTGCATGCGCATGTGCCGCCCGCCTCGGCCACCGTGGCGGTCGAGAGCACGCCAGTGGCCGAAGGCGAGCGCTCCGCTCCACTGCGAGGGCCGCTGCCCGAACCGCTGCCCCAGCAGTAGCGCGGCAGGGATCCCGAGTCCCTGTTCCTCCACCATGAACCCATACCCGGCGGCAGAACGCCGCTCTTACGGCATCCCGCTCCCGTCGGGTTGCACCATCACGCTTGGGCCGCGCACGCTGGTGATGGGTATCGTGAATGTCACGCCCGACTCGTTCGCTGGCGGCGCGCCTGATGTCGACGAGGCGGTCGCACTGGCCTTGAGCATGGAGGCCGCCGGCGCCGACATCATCGATATCGGCGGCGAGTCCACGCGGCCGGGGGCCGAGGCCGTGCCGGAGGCGCAGGAACTGGCGCGCGTCATGCCGGTCATCGAGCGCCTGAGGGGCCGCCTACGCATACCTCTCTCCATTGACACCTACAAAGCTGGCGTGGCGGAAACCGCGATCGCGTCAGGCGCCTGTATCGTGAATGACATCAGCGGTTTAGGGTATGATCAATCGCTGGGCGGCGTCGTCGCACGGACCGGCGCCGGGCTGGTGCTGATGCACACCCGCGGCCGATCGCGACAGATGTACCACGAGGCCGTGTACGGCGATGTCGTAGGCGACGTGGTGGCCGAGTTGGGCCAGGCGATCGATCGGGCTGTGGCCTCTGGTGTTGATCGCGGGCGCCTCATCATCGACCCTGGGCTGGGCTTCGCCAAGCGCCCCGACCAGACCTACGCGCTCTTGGCCCAGTTGCCGCGCTTGGCGGCACTCGACAGGCCGTTGCTGGTCGGGCCATCGCGCAAGTCGTTTCTGACCGAGGCGCTCGGTGCCAGGCCAGCCGTCGATCGCGATTGGGGCACCGCTGCGGCCGTCAGTACGGCAGTCTGGCTCGGGGCTCACATCGTGCGGGTGCACAACGTGGAAGCCATCGTGCAGGTCGTGCGGGTGACCGACGCTATTCGACAACACTAGGTGAAGGCCCTGCGACAACACGGCTTGCGGCCACCGAAAAAGAAGGTCGCCGACGGTCAAGCCGGGCAACCAGGACGAAGGACACAGCAACTACCGTGAACGACGTCACCACCATGCTCCAGCACGGACCCGTCGGGTGGACCGACGTGCTGGATATTCTGATTGCCGCCGTCGCGATCTACGAGCTGCTGAAGCTGCTGCGCGGCACCAGGGCGGTGCAGATGAGTGTGGGCGTCGGGGTGCTGGTCGGCTTGTTCTACCTGGCGCGATGGTGGCGGCTTGATACGGTCAGCTGGCTCATCCGCAACATGTTCGCCTACGTCGTGTTTGCGGCCATCGTGCTCTTCACGCCCGAGATTCGGCGCACGCTGGCGCACCTGGGCCGGGCGCGGTTCTTCCGCTACCTGTCGCGATCGGAATCCAACAAGGAAATCGTGGAAGAACTCGTCGTGGCTGCCACTATGCTGGCCAGCCAGCGAACCGGAGCCATCATTGCCGTGGAACGCGATATCGGCTTGCGCAACTACATCGAGGGGGGAATCCCACTGGATGCCACGACGACCTACGACCTGCTAATCGCCATTTTCCAGCTGAAATCGCCGCTGCACGATGGCGCCGTGATCATTCAGGGGAATCGCATTGCCGCGGCGGCCTGCTTCCTGCCGTTGACGGTGAATCCGGCTGTCGGCAAGGATTTCGGCACCCGTCACCGCGCCGCGATCGGCCTGACCGAGGAGACCGACGCAGTGGCCATCGTGGTGTCCGAACAGACCGGACGCATGTCGCTGGCGCTGGACGGCACCGTGGAACGGGGCGTTGACGCCGACACATTGCGGGCGCGCCTGCAGACGCTGGTGCCGCAACGCCGGCAGGCCGCCGAGCGCAACTCGACAGGGGCGTTCGACTGATGGCCTACAACCCGTTCCGGCATGTCGGTCTCAAGGCACTCTCGGTCGCGATCGCCGTGCTGCTGTGGTTCGCCGTGGGCGGAGAGAAAATCGTAGAGCGCAGCCTGCGTTCGCCGCTCGAACTGCAGAACATTCCGGAAGGACTCGAGGTGGTGGGTGACGCGCCGGGCAACGTTAATGTGCGCGTACGCGGATCGTCGAGCGCCCTCGGCCAGTTGTCGGCGGGCGACGTGGTGACGGTGCTCGACCTGTCAACCGCCAGGGCCGGCCGCAACCTGGTCTATCTCACGCCCGACTTCGTCCGCGTGCCGTTCGGCGTAGAGGTCACGTATGTGGGCCCGGCCACCACCACCTTGATGTTCGAGCGATCGATCGCCAAGACGGTGCCGGTGGTGCCCTCAATCGAGGGTCAGCCATCGCCCGGCTACGCGGTCGAACGGGTCGTGACCGAACCCACCGAAGTCGAGGTGCTGGGGCCCGAAAGCGCACTGCGCGACCTGCAGCAGGCCACCACCGCTCCGGTTCAGCTGGACGGGGCCACCCGGTCGATTCGCGAATCGGTGACCATCGGCACCCCCAATAGCGCCGCGCGGCTGCGCACACCGCGCAGCGCCCTGGTACTGGTCGAGATCGTTCCGGTACGAACCGAGCGCACCCTGATCGCCGTTCCCGTACGCATGCAGAATCTGCGCGCAGGCCAGTCGGCGCAATCCACGCCCTCGACCGTGTCCGTCACCGTGCGCGGTGCTGAAGACGCGCTGAAAGAGCTGAAGGCCGACGCCATCGAGGCGTCGGTCGATCTGGCCGGTCTCGGTCCCGGCCGCTACCCCCTGGCTATCCGTGTGTCGCCGTCGAGGATGTTCGGCGTGGCGCGCATCGATCCTGCCCAGGTGACGATCCACATACGATGAAGACGAAACTGTTTGGCACTGATGGGGTTCGCGGCCGGGCCGGCGCACCGCCACTCGACACGCGCACAATCCGGCGTCTTGGCGCCGCCCTGGTCAAGGCGCTTCCGGCCGGTTCCGCCGCCCCGCACCTGCTGGTGGGGCGCGACACGCGCGAGTCTGGCGAGTGGATCGAGCGCGAGTTGGCGTTGGGCGTCAGGTCGGCCGGTGCCACGATGACCAGCGCGGGCGTCATTTCCACGCCGGCTATCGCCTTCTTGACGAGCCGCCACGGTTTTGCGGCGGGCCTGGTGATCTCGGCGTCGCACAATCCGTTTGAGGACAACGGTATCAAGGTGTTCTCGGGCGCCGGCGAGAAGTTCACCGAAACGCTCGAAGCGCAAGTCGAGGCCATTGTCGCCGATGCCTCTTGGGCCGAACCTGGCGGTGAGGCACCAGAGGTGCCCCTGGTTGATCTGCTCGACTCGTACGTGCGTCACGTTCGCGAGGCGCTCAATGGACAGTTCCCAACCGGCGCCCGCCGGATCGCGGTGGACTGTGCCAACGGCGCCACCTCTGGTCTGGCCCCGCGACTGCTGCGCGAGTTGGGGTTCGACGTCACCGCCATGGGCTGCGAGCCAGACGGGCGCAACATCAACCTGGCGTGCGGCTCGACACATCCGGATGCGTTGGCGCGCCTGGTCACCGCGCGCGGGTGCGCGCTGGGCGTGGCCTTCGATGGCGACGGCGACCGGGCGATTTTCGTCGACAGCAACGGCTGTGTGGTCGATGGCGACGCCGTATTGTATCTCTGCGCCAGGCAGCTGAAAGAGCGCGGCGCGCTGCGCGGCAACGCGGTGGTCGCCACGGTGATGAGCAACATCGGGCTCGAGATTGCCCTTCGCGAGCTGGGCATTCGCATGGTTCGCTGCCCGGTGGGCGACAAGTACGTGATGGAGGAGCTGCTGCGCGGCAATCTGGCCCTCGGTGGCGAGCAGTCCGGGCACATCATCTTCGCCGACTCGCTCTACACCGGAGACGGACTGGTGACAGCCCTGAACGTGCTGCGCGTGATGGCGGAAACCGGCCACTCGCTGGACGCGCTGGCCGGCGGCCTCACCACCTACCCGCAGGTGCTGTTGAACGTGCGAGTGCGCGAGAAGCGCGATTGGACCACGCTTCCAGCCGTAGCGACCGCAGCGGCTGCCGTCGAGCAGCGGCTGGCCGGGAACGGACGGCTGCTGGTGCGCTACTCCGGCACCGAGCCGCTGTTGCGCGTGATGATCGAGGGGCAGCACCAGGCCGAGATTCAGTCGTGGGCCGAGGAAATCGTTCATGCCGTGAAAGCGGAAATCGGGGCATAGGAGTCCGACGATGGCTGATACTGACGATCTCAAGGACACGAAGAACTTCTTTCTGGATATTCCCCCCGCCCACGACGGGTTCTACCTGAAGGGTGCGCACCAGCTCGACTGGGGCATGCGCAACCGGCTGGCTCGGATCTTCCGGCCCGAGAGCGGGCGTACGGTGATGCTGGCCATCGACCACGGCTACTTCCTCGGACCCACCACCGGCCTCGAGCGCGTTGACGTCACCATCGTTCCGCTCCTGACGTATGCCGACGCGCTCATGTGCACGCGCGGCATTCTTCGGTCCACGATTCCCGCCTCGTTCGGTCACGGGGTGGTGATGCGGTCGACCGGCGGGCCCAGCACGCTGAAGGAGCTGTCGAACGAGCAGATCGCCGTCGACATCGACGATGCGGTGCGGATGAACGTGTCGGCCATGGCGGTGCAGGTGCACGTTGGCGGTGAATTCGAGACACAGACGGTGCACAACATGACCCGGCTCGTCGACATGGGGCTGCGCTACGGCGTGCCGACGATGGGCGTGACGGCCGTCGGAAAGAACCTGACCCGCGACGCCCGCTACCTGGGCCTGGCCACGCGCATCTGCGCGGAGCTTGGCGCGCAGGTCGTCAAAACCTATTACTGCGCCGAGGGCTTCGAAACGGTGACCGCTGGCTGCCCGGTACCCATCGTCATGGCGGGCGGGACGAAACTGCCGGAGTTGGATGCGCTCACCATGGCCTACAACGCGGTCAGCCAGGGCGCGGCGGGCGTAGACATGGGACGCAATATCTTCCAGTCCGATGCGCCAGCCGCCATGATCCAGGCGGTGGGCAACGTCGTGCACCAATTGATGAAGCCCAAGGACGCTTACGACTGCTACCTCACCATGAAGGCCGAGCGCGATCAGGCGGCGGCCAGGAAGAAGTAGCCACATGCGGAATCGGTGGAGCGATGCGGACGCAGCTCACATGGTCGAGCAGTACGCTGGCCGCGTGGGCGAGGCGCTGGCCCTGCGAACCTACACCAGCCGTCTGCTCGGCTCTGAACCCGCGTTGGTCTTGCATGGCGGCGGCAATGCGTCGGTGAAGGCCACCTGGCGCACCGTCCTGGGCGAGCAGGTGCCCGCCATCTTCGTGAAGGCCTCGGGGTTCGACATGGCCACCATCGAGCCCGAGGGACATCCCGCGCTCGACTTGAGCTACCTGCGCCGGCTTCGCGCCCTCGCCAGCCTTGACGATGACACGATGGTGAACGAGATCAGGACCCATCTGTTCGACCATCGCAACCCGACGCCGTCAATCGAGACGCTGGTGCATGCGTTTCTGCCGGGCACGTACATCGATCACAGCCACGCCGACGCGATCCTCACACTGACAAACCAGCGTGGTGGCCGCCAACTGGTCCACGACGCGTGTGGCCCCCACCTGGTCGTGCTCGACTATGTGGAGCCAGGCTTTCAGTTGGCCCTGGCCGCGGCAGCCGCCGTGCAGGCCGTGCCGGAGGCGGTTGGCCTCGTGCTGATGAAGCACGGACTGATCACGTGGGGCGAAAGCGCGCGGTCGTCGTACGAGGCGCACCTCGACACGGTGAGCCGCGCCGAAGCGTTCGTGCGGTCGCGTGCGCGCAAGGGCGCGACGGTGTTCGTCAGCCCAACGGCTGTGAGGGACGCGCGAGAACGATGGGCGACGTTGGCGCCGGTGGTGCGTGGGCAACTAGCCAGCCCGACCGGCCAGAACGACTGCCCCTGGGACCGCGTGGTGCTGGCGCCCCAGATCGACGATGAGGTGATCGGAATCCTCGCTTCTGAAGGCGCGAAAACCGCGTATGTCACACCGCCGCTGACAGCCGACCACCTGATTCGCACCAAGAGCGTGCCGTTATGGGTTGATGTGGCGGGCTCAGGCGAACCGGCGGCCGTGACAGCACAGATCCGCACGGCGATTCAGGAGTACGGCGCGGCATACGAGGCGTATGTGGCGCGTCATCGCGACCAGATGCAGGCGGGCCTGGCCGAATTCGATTCCCTGCCGCGCGTCGTGCTGCTGCCAGGCGTGGGTGCCATCGGCGCGGGTCGCGATGTGCACGCCGCCACCGTGGCTCGCGACATTGCGGTGCAGTCGCTGCGCGTGAAATCTGCCGTGGCCAGCATGGGCACCTACGAGGGGCTATCGGAGCGCGAGCTGTTCCTGATGGAGTACCGCGGGGTGCAGCATGCGAAGCTCGGCGGCGGTGGAGGCGCGCTGGCCGGACGCGTCGCGCTCATCTCGGGTGCAGCCGGCGCCATTGGCGCCGGCATCGCCAGGGGCCTGATGGAACACCGGTGTCACGTGGCGGTGACCGACCTGGCTGGCGAGCGGCTCGACTCGCTCGCGCGCGATCTCAATCAGGCGTTTCCGGCCCACGCGATCGCGGTGCCGATGGACGTGACCGACCCGGCATCGGTGGCCGCGGCGTTCCGGCGCGTGTCGCTCGAGTGGGGCGGCGTCGATCTGGTGATCGTCAACGCGGGTATCGCCCACGTGTCGCCGCTCACGTCGATGGATCTCGATACCTTCCGACGGCTCGAGCGCGTGAACATCGACGGCACGCTGCTCGTGCTGGCCGAGGCGGGCCGTCACTTCGCGTGGCAGGCGACGGGTGGCGATATCGTGCTGGTATCCACCAAGAACGTATTCGCCCCGGGAGCCGGGTTTGGCGCCTATAGCGCCACCAAGGCCGCCTCGCATCAGCTGGCACGCATCAGTAGCCTGGAGTTGGCCGACATCGACGTGCGGGTGAACATGGTGTCGCCCGACGCCGTGTTTGGCGAGGGCGCACGGCGATCGGGACTGTGGGCCGAGGTGGGACCCGATCGGATGAAGGCCCGCGGCCTGGACGAAGCCGGCCTTGAAGAGTACTACCGCACGCGGAATCTGCTGAAGGCCAAGGTCACTGCGCGGCACGTGGCCAACGCGGTCATGTACTTCGCCACGCGGCAGTCGCCCACGACCGGATCGACGATTCCCGTCGACGGCGGGTTGCCGGATTCGACGCCGCGATAATGAGAGGTGTGGAAGTAGGGAGTAGACAGCAGACGTGGTTTCAAGACCTGGGCGGGTGGCCGCGGTCGCCGGCGCGATCGGCAACGGGAGAAGCACCGCCATCCCGTCATTACCGCTCTCCTTTCGTCATTCCCGCGAACGCGGGAATCCAGCCTGGACCCCCGCTTTCGCGGGGGTGACGACAACGTGAGCATCACGTGGGCTGATCGCGGACAGACCCGGACGGTTTTGGAAGCAGCTGTACTGACAGCGTGCAGTCTTATTGAGTGGAGCAGCCATCATGCGCTTGAGCGTGAACATCGATCACATCGCCACGATACGTGAAGCCCGCCGGGGCCGCGAACCGGAACCGGTGACGGCTGCGGCCATGGCGGAGCTGGCCGGCGCCGAGGGCATCACGGTGCACCTGCGCGGCGACCGGCGCCACATCAAGGACCGGGATGTCGAATTACTGCGGCAGACGTTGGCCACACGCCTCAACGTGGAGATGGCGGCCACGCGCGAAATGGTGTCCATCGCCTGCCGGATCAAGCCGGACCAGGTCACGCTCGTTCCGGAACGACCGGAAGAGATTACAACCACCGGCGGTCTCGATGTGGTGCGGCACATGAAAGCCGTGCGTACTGCGGTCGCGCGCTGCCGCCCGGCCGGCATCCACGTCAGCGTCTTCATCGATCCTGAGCCCGCCCAGGTGGACGCGTCGAAACGTGCCGGAGCCGACGCCATCGAAATCAACACGGGTCCCTACGCCGACCGATCCGGTTCCGGCCAGCGGGAACAGCTGGCACGCATCCGCGACACGGCAGAACGAGCCGCGGCCCTCGGTCTCGACGTGCTGGCCGGCCACGGCCTCAACTACGTGAATGTGCAACCCATCGTCACGGTGCCCCACATCGTCGAATTGAACATCGGTCACAGCATCGTAGCGCGGGCGGCGTTGGTGGGGCTCGATCGAGCCGTGCGCGAGATGGTGGCGCTGCTGAACGCATGACCGCCATGTCCCGGCGTCACGTCGGTCGCCTGCTCGCCGTCACGGTGGTGTCGTGGGCCACGGCGGGCACGGCCTACGCCACCGAGCCGCAGTCTGTCGTCTTCACGGGCCGCGACGGCGTCGAGGTAACCGGGTCGCTCTACCTTCCCGACAGGCAGCCGGCGCCCGCCGTCGTGCTGTTGCCGATGATGGGTCGCTCGCGGGCCGATTGGGACATGACCGCGCAGAAACTGGCCGAGGCCGGCATCGCGGCGCTCGCCATCGATTTCCGGCGCAACGGCGGGTCGAGGCTCGGGGCAGATGGCGCCGGGACCGGGGACTACTCGGATCTCGTCATCGATGGGGATGCGGCCCGGGCCTATCTGGCCTCGCGTCCCGACATCTCGGCCGGCCGCATCGGCATGATGGGTGCGTCAATCGGCGCCAGCGTGGCCGTGTTGTCGGCAGCCAGCGATCCCCAGGTGCGCTCGCTGGCGCTCTTGTCGCCCAGCCTGGAGTACCGAGGGCTTCGGATCGAGCAGCCGCTGCGGAAGTATGCCTCCAGGCCAGCCCTGCTCGTGGTCAGCAGCGAAGATCCCTACGCCCTCCGCTCGGCACGCGCGATGGTGAGCATGGGCGACGGTGCCCGGGAATTGCGCGTGCTGTCTGGTGCCGGTCACGGTACAGTCATGTTGTCGCGCGATCCGGACCTGTCGTCGGCGCTGGTGGACTGGTTCCTTCGCACGTTGTTATGATCACGTCGTGGAGCCGGGCGCTCTTGTTACGGCCCTCACCATGCTATGAAACCTGAATCAATCGTCTTCGCCATAGCCGGTACTTTCTTCGGCTTGATCGTGGGATGGATCATCGGCACACAGCAGGCACCTGGCCGACCCGCCTCCGAAGCCGCGGCCGTCACACAGGCGTCACCGGCCGCGGCGCCGCAGGCAGCGCGGCCAGTCCTGGACGAAAGCCAGGTCACGCCGCTCAAGAACATTGCCGAGCGCGACCCGAACAACGTGCAGTCGCGCGTGCAGCTTGGCAACCTGTACTTCGATGCCGAGCGGTACCAGGACGCGATCAAGTGGTACGAAGACGCTCTGGCGTTGAATGGCCGGGATGCAAACGTCAGCACCGATCTTGGCGTCTGCTACTACTACACGGACCAGGCCGACCGGGCGATCGCCCAGCTCGAGGTGTCGCTGGCGATCGACCCGAGGCACCAGAAGTCGCTGCTCAATCTCGGGGTGGTGCGCGCGTTTGGCAAGCAGGACATCGCCGGCGCCATGGCCGCGTGGGAGAAGGTCATCGCGATCGATCCGAACGGCCAGGAAGGCCAGGCGGCACGCCGCGCGCTCGACAATCTGAAATCGGCTCATCCGGGCGGCGCTCCGGTGCCGCCGCCAGGCACGCCGCCGGCCAGCCAGAGCCCGAAGCCGGGCCGAATCGGAAACTGACGGCCGGCCCCACATGCTGTATCGCTTCCTGCTTTGGGCGTTGCTTCTGCTGCTGGTCGCGCGTTCAGTGCTTCGGCTGCTCAGGGGGTTCAGAGAAGGCGCCGGCACAAGGCCTCCAAGGCAGCGCGGATCGCCCGACAAGGGCGAACTGATGGTGCGCGATCCGGTGTGCGGTACCTTCGTGGTCCCATCCCGGGCCGTCACGGCGCGCGACAAGGGCGGCACGCACTTCTTCTGTTCCGAAAAGTGCCGCCAGGCCTATCTTCCGTAGGCATGTTCTTGGTGTGGCTTAGTGCCCCGATTCCGAAGTACGGCAACGGTAGTCCGGAGCGCGGC
>CAYHRK010000065.1:14568-17339 GCA_964358795.1 uncultured Vicinamibacterales bacterium | reverse complement strand
GCAGCCGGGGCCCGTCCTGGACCCCCGCCCCGCATCAAGTGCGGGGCAAGCTTATTGCGGGGGTGACGGATAACTTGCTTCATTCGGTGAGATGAAGACCATAGAAGATGTCTAGGACCCGAAAGAAAATAGCCTCCCGTGATGAGGTCCGATAGTGGCCAAGTTGTCGATTCGCGATCTTGATCTGGCCGGCCAGCGTGTCTTCATTCGCGTGGACTTCAACGTGCCCATCAAAGAGGGGCGCATCCAGGACGACACGCGCGTGCGCGCCTCGCTGCCCACCATCACGTATGCGCTGGAACACGGCGCTACCGTGGTTCTGGCATCGCACCTGGGTCGGCCCAAGGGCGGGCCCAGCCAGGAGTTCAGCCTGAAGCCGGTGGCGGATCATCTGGCGACGCTCGTCGGTCGCGCGGTGACGTTCGCCGAGGACTGTGTCGGCGAACCCGCTTCCCGTGCGATCGCGGAGGCGCGACGGGCGGGCAACAACCTGGTTCTGCTGGAGAACGTGCGGTTCCATCCGCAGGAAGAGAAGAACGACCCGGCGTTTGCACGACAACTGGCCGCTCTCGCGGACCTGTACGTGAATGATGCGTTTGGATCGAGCCATCGAGCGCACGCGTCCACCGAAGGGATGGCGCGGCTGATGCCGAAGGCGGCAGCCGGCTTCCTGATGGAGGACGAGCTCAGGTACCTCGGTCGTGCGCTCGAATCTCCCGAACGGCCATTCGTGGCCCTGCTGGGTGGCGCCAAGGTGTCGGACAAGATAGAGGTGATCGAGAACTTTCTGGGCCGGGTCGACGCGCTGCTGATTGGCGGAGCGATGGCCTACACATTTTTCAAGGCCAACGGCCTGCCCGTCGGCCGGTCGTTCGTCGAGAACGACAAGCTGGATGCCGCGCGCGACATCGAGCGGCGTGCGAGCACGACGGCGATTCGTCTCGATCTGCCGGTGGATCACGTGGTGGCCGAGCGAATCGAGGCCGGAATCTCCACCGCGATCCTTGCGGTTGAGGATCCGGCCATTGGGGATCGCATGGGTCTCGACATTGGCCCAAAAACCGTTGAGCGTTACGCGGCTGTCATTGCGACGGCCAAGACGGTGGTGTGGAACGGCCCGATGGGCGTGTTCGAGACCAGCCCCTTCGACACTGGCACCACGGCGGTGGCAAAGGCCGTGGCCGCCGTGAAAGGCACCACCATCGTTGGCGGCGGCGATTCGGTATCGGCCGTGGCCAGAGCCGGCGTGACCGGCCAGATCACGCACATCTCCACCGGTGGCGGCGCATCGCTCGAGTTTCTCGGCGGCGCCGTTCTTCCCGGCGTTGCGGCGTTGACGAACAAGTAGCGCTCGGCCCCGTGGATTGCCATATGCGTATCCCGTTTGTCGCGGCGAACTGGAAGATGTTCAAGAACGTTCAAGAGGCTGTGGTCTACCTGAACGATTTGCGGGCGCTTGTCCGGGACATCACCGATGTAGAGATCGTGGTGGCGCCGCCCTTCACGGCGCTTCTTTCCGCGGCCGAGGCGGCGCGCAACTCGAACATCGGCATTGCGGCGCAGGATCTCTACTGGGAACGCGAGGGCGCATTTACAGGTGAGATTAGCGCGGGCATGGTGAAGGACGCCGGCGCCGGTTACGCGATCATTGGCCATTCCGAACGGCGGCGGCTGTTTGCCGACACCGATGACGGTGTGAACCGGAAACTGGCCGCCGCGCTGGCGGCCGACCTGACGGCCATTGTGTGTATCGGTGAGACACTCGACGAGCGCGAAGCTCATCGCACCATGGCGGTGCTGGATCGGCAGGTCGAACTGGGCCTGAAGGGCCTGATCCCGGTCCAGGTGGCCTCGCTGGTGGTGGCCTACGAGCCGGTCTGGGCCATTGGCACGGGCCGGCAGGCCACGCCCCAGCAGGCGGGCGAGGCGCATGCGCATATTCGATCGCGACTGCGCCAGTGGTTTGGCTCCGAGGCGGCCGAGCAGTGCCACGTGATCTACGGCGGCAGCGTTAAACCCGACAATATCAACGACTTGATGGCCCTGCCCGATGTGGATGGCGCGCTGGTGGGTGGCGCCAGTCTGGATGTGCAGACGTTTTTCCAGATCGTGGCGCGAAGCCGCGCGGTATAATCGCCAGATGCTGATGTACGCGTTGACTGGTCTGTACGTGCTGGTGTGCTTCCTGCTTTTGATCGTGGTGCTGCTGCAGCAGGGCCGCGCCGGCGACATTGCCGCCGCGTTTGGCGGCAGCAGCAGCCAGACCGCGTTTGGGGCTCGTTCGGGCGCCACGCTGCTGACGCGAGCCACCGCGGCGCTTGCGGTGCTATTCATGCTGGGCTCGCTCGGTCTGGCCATTGCCTGGCAGAAGGGTCCCAGCTCGGCGGTCAGCGGCGTGAAGCTGCCGGCGGGCCAGAGCGCACCGAAGGCACCCGCGCCGGCACCGGCGAAGAAGTAGCATAGAATGGCGGCCTCGGCCCGGGCCCACGCGACGTGCCCGGCCTCGATCCTCATTGCGGAAGTGGCGGAACTGGCAGACGCACCAGCTTGAGGGGCTGGCGCTCGCAAGAGCGTGGGGGTTCGAATCCCCCCTTCCGCACCAGCCTTCGCTTGCTTGCGCTAACGCTGGGCGCAAGCTACGGCTGGCAAGCCAGACGAAGGCTGTCCGCCGTAGCCTGATGGGCGAAGGCGGACCTCCCAGCGTGTCATTGTCAGGCGAAGGCTGTCCGCCGTAGCCTGATGGGCGAAGGCGGACCTCCCAGCGTGTCATT
>CAYHRK010000065.1:6323-14468 GCA_964358795.1 uncultured Vicinamibacterales bacterium | reverse complement strand
GGCGAAGGCGGACCTCCCAGCGTGTCATTGTCAGGCGAAGGCTGTCACGCCGTAGCCGCGAAGCGGCGAAGGCGGACCTCCCAGCGTGTCATTGTCAGGCGAAGGCTGTCACGCCGTAGCCGCGAAGCGGCGAAGGCGGACCTCCAAGCCAATCTCACGAGAAGGCTGACCTCGCTACGCTCCCTCGCTCGTGGCAGGCCTTGGGTCCTCAGCGCGTGCCTACTCCAGATCAGCGATCTCGGTGAACGGGTTCAGCACTTTCAGTCCCGGCCGACGGAAGTCCTGGTCGTTTCCTGTGACGATCGTCAAACCGTAGCGGCGGGCCGTGGCCGCAATGTAGCTGTCCTCCACGGGCATGCGATGGCCGGCTCTGGCGAGCAGGTACTCCTGTTCCGCCCAGACGTGCGCCACCGACACGTTGAACCCGTGGATGCGGCCCTGCATCGCATCGACCAGCCGCGTGAGCCACGCCTGCAACTGTTCCCGTTGACGTCCCTGTTTCGTGCGGACCCAGTAGGCCAATTGCGCGATGACCACGGCGCTTGTGTAGCACCGGTCTTTCTCACGCTGAAGCCACGCGATCACCTTCCGATCGCCGTGACGCTTGGCTGGTTGCGAGAGGACGTCGGTGTCGAGCAGCCAGCTCACAGTTTTCTCCTCCGAGCGGGTTCACGGCGGCGCGCGGGCAGGTCGTCCATACTGACGGGACATTCCGTGAGGATGGTGAACCAATCCCCATGTGCGGGAAGTCGGCGGAACACAATCGCATCTTCCTCAGGGTCAAAGCGGGCATCGAAGTACTCGCCCGGCGCAGCCGGGGCCAGCGAGGCGGGGACAGTGAGTCGGCGTTTCGCGTCCAGTGTCACGATCATGGTGGGATTATCCCACCACACGCCTATGACCGTCAACGGCTCTGCCGCGGGACGCCCGTCAAGCGTTCTTCTCGCTGGGACAGATCTGGGGGTTCACCGTGGATGTCGAGCGGATCTCGCGGATCGACAGAATCTCAGAACGCCGTAAGTCCATTAGCATCAGTGAGGCGGGCAGGTCACGGCTTGGCAAACCACCAACATCCTCGCGAACTGCCGACACGCGCAGTCAGCGCTTCACCTTCGCGCCAGGCTGCAGCGAATCCCAGAACTGTCTTGGCGACAATACCGGAACCGGGCCCGTCTTGCCGAGGACCAGCAGGTCGCCGTCGCCGGAAACGATGACATCAGCGCGGCCGGCCAGCGCGGACGCAACAACCCACTCATCTGACGAATCCCGCAACCGCACCGGGCCGGGGCTCTTGGGTTTTGGAATCACGTCGTACTCGCGCAGAAGGGCCTCGATTTCCGCAAGCAGAGGCCGCGGCACCTTGAACCGTAGCTGCAAGACGCGGCGCAGTTCGTCGAGGACAACCTCGGGCACGACCAGTTCGTGGTCGGACAGCGCCACACGGAGCACGTCGGCACACAGGCCCCGAGTGGCGAATGCGCTGGCAAGGACGTTTGTGTCGAGCAGGATCCTCACGACACGTCTCGCACCACGTCATCGTCGACCAGGTAGCCTCGAGCCTCCGCAAATGGCATCACGCGCCGCCGCAGGTCTTCGTACCTCGCCAGCGCCAATTGCCTGCGTAGCGCGTCACGGATGACCGCGCTGCGAGTGCGACCAGACCGCTCGCAGACCCGGTTGAGACTGCGTTCGAGTTCCTTGTCCAAGCGAATGGTGAGTGTTCCAGGCATGTAAGACAGTGTAGCACATGGGCCCAGGTCGCGCGCGCCCCAGCCTTCGCTCCACGCGATAGCTTGTCTGAACTCCATCAAGCGCCGGCGGGAGCTTCGGCCTGGCAAGACCGTCGCGAAGTCGAACCTCCCCTGGACTCAGTGAAACCCGCAGCAACGACAGCTCCGGTCCGCCAGACAGCGGCCGGCGTGGAGCATGGAAATCACAGGCCGAGTGGTCTCGCGCTCGGAGTGTCCCCGGTCAACTAGCTCTCGTGGATGACGAGCCCGGTCGCCGTCAACTCAACGAAACCAAGGCCAGCCAAGGCTTCGACGATTCTGGTGAGCTCCTTGAAGAGGCGTCGATTCAGTTCGTCATTCGACGTGTTGCCGACCGAGACAAGGACAAGACGACGAGGTCTTCCGGCAATCACGAACGAGTTCACGAAGTCAGCGTCCTTCGTGACGACGGCGCGGCCGTCGCGATCGGCGATGTTCGTGATCTCGGAGTCCGTTGTGCGGTTGCCAACCGGAAGGTCGAGGGTGTGGATGGCATCGTGTCCAGCTTCGGCAAGGCGCCGCGCCAGACGTCTTGGAAGCTGGGCGTCGACCAGGAACTTCATGCCGCCGGCGGCTGGATACGCTTGACCTGGGTGAGCCGGGCGGCAAACGCCAAGGCCGCCAAAACATCCTCACGCTCGAGATCTTCGTAGTCGCGCAGGATGTCCTCTGTGGTCGCACCTGCGCTCAGCAGTTCGAGGATTGTCTCGACCGGGTATCGCAACCCGCGGATGCACGGCTTGCCGTGGCAGATCTCCGGGTCAATCGTGATGCGATCAAGCAGCGCAGGCATACACCCTCGATGGAGTCGATCTGGAATCCGGTCGTATCATAGCATGCGGCTATTCCGCACAAGCCGTGGCGGTCTCGCCGCCGACGAATGCCTGTGTGAGGCGCGGCATGTCACATCTCCGTTCGGGGAGGATTCCCAGCCGTGCGGGGATGACACCGTGGCCGCGGGGCCGTCGGCTGGACTCCCGGGCATCCGCGCTATGCTCGTCGGATATCCGAACAGCATCGATATCGCCGCGCCAGGGCTGCGCCATTCGCTTGGCCGGCCGCGCCACATGGCCGGCGGGTGGAGCGACGATGACCGGACCACGAACGGGGCCGGGCGGCAGAGGGCGACTCGCCCGCCGACAGGCCGCCCTGCTGCGCCTGACCACGCAGATCGCCGCCGCGCACGCCGAGGCCGAGATCTACCAGAGTGTTGTAAACGGCCTCCGCGATCCGGCGATCGGCTTCGACTTCGTCGGCGTCTTCCTGCTCGACGCGGCCACCGGCGATCGGGTGATGCAGGCCTGTGTGGGCTGGTCCGATCTGCCTGACGGGTTCCGGCTCCCGAGAGACAAGGGCCTCAGCGCCCGCCCCTTCGAGGACGGCGCATTGCACTATACAGCTGACGTCACGAAGGTGCCGGGCTACGTGCCGGGGCTCGAAAGCGGATCGGAAGTCGATGTTCCGCTCCGCATCGACGACGAAATCGCCGGCGTGCTCGTGGTGGAAAGCCAGGAGCCGAACGCCTTCGGCCCGGCGGATTTGGAGATCCTGACGGCCGCCGCGAACCAGGCGGCGATCGCGGTGGGCCGCGCGCGCCTGGTCGAACGGCAGCAGTCCCTGCTGGCCGCCGAACGGCGGCAGAAGCAGTACTTCGAAGACCTGGTCCTCAACAACCCCATCGCCATCGTCACGCTGGATCCGGATCACACCGTCGTCTCCTGCAACCCGGCGTTCGAACAGCTCTACGGGTACCGCCAGGCGGAGGTGGCGGGCCGCAACCTGGATGAACTCATCACGACCGAAGAGACCCGCGCGCAGGCGACGGCTTACACGCGCAGGGTGTGATCCATCGCGACATCAAGCCGCAGAACCTTCTGCTCGACGCGAACGGCGCGGTGGACTCTGGAAACTGCCTAGTGAAAGCGTTGCGGACATCCTACGCGCTCTTCGGCGAAACGCAAAGGGACGACAGGGGAGAGTAACGCGGTCGGGAGTCTTGTCGGATCCGGCCTGCGGGCAAGCCGTGGATGGAGATCTCTCTGGCGTGGCCGGTCCTGGATGACCACCCGGCGACCCTATGTACCGTGGCGACTGGCGGGAGAACGAGAAGGCGGAGGGGAAGGAGTCAGGGGCCAGAGCGATCTTTTCCACTTTCCGTGCCTGAAGGGGCAAGGTACTATTTATCGATGAACCTCAGGCAGCGATCCTTGTTGCGACGGCAGCGGATAGTGGCGCACAGGACGAAGAGTTTCGCCGACGCCGACGCGTGGGACCTCGAGTTCTGGCAGAAGCAGACGCCGGAGGCCCGACTGTCCGCGCTGGTCGCCATCCGGGAGGACATCCGCCGCGTGAAGGGCCGCAACAAGACCTTCGCGTGGGAGTCTTGAGCATGGACGCGGTCCCCGACTTTGAGGATCTCCTGCTTCTCCTGCGCAGGCACAAGGTTCGGTATCTGGTGATCGGCGGCCTGGCATTCATCTACCACGCTCGGCCCCGCTACACCAAGGACATGGACCTGTGGATCGATCCGTCCTCTGGGAACGTCGAGCGTGCCAATGCGGCCCTTGCCGAGTTCGGAAGCCCGTATCTCCTCGTCGTCGATGAACCGGAGGAGATTCTGCAGATCGGCCTGCCCCCGAACCGAATCGATCTCTTGAGGGTCGTTGAGGGGCCCAGATTCGATCGGGCGTGGAGGCGTCGAATCAAAGGCAAATACGGTCGGGCAGATGTGAATTGGATGGATTTGGATTGCCTGATCGATGTCAAGTCGCGCATTGATGACCCCCGCCACCGCCGGGACGTCCGCGATCTTGAAGCGGTCCGCGAGCTGAGGAAGCGTATGTCTGGACGAGGGGCGTCGGCCGGCGCTCGCTCACCGCGTAGCAGGCCGCGGTCGCGCGGCTGAGGGGGTCTCGGCTCCCACGCTGCAGTCATGAGCCTCAGGAGAACCGCAGGGTCCTGGACGCCCGGTTCACGATGGGGTCGTAGCGAGCCTTCAGTGACTGGGGATACCGCAGCAACACGGTCACGACTGTTTTTCGGTCCTTCGAGAAGACGATCCTCTCGTAGAAGACCGTCGTGCCCGGTGTAGTTCGCGACCAGTGTATTTCCACCATCCAGGATCTGAACAGTCGCCGTCCACCAGCATTTCCCGTCGGCAGTCTTCATTGTCCAGTTCATCGTGTCGCCGTCCCGTCTGCCCGCCGGGTGCGACGAACGGGGCTACTGCGGGCGACAAACCCTCCCACAATTGAACCGCAACGAACACGTCGCGCCGTGGGCAGGTGGAAGGTGCAGCCGATGCGCGCCGTCACTGCCGCCCCGTGTAGCGAAAACGCTCGGCAATGAGCGTGAAGGTGTCCTGGTACTTCTGGAAGATCGACTCCGGCGTGTAGTAGCTCATCAACACGAAGTAGCCCGGGTAGTCGAGGACGACGGTGATCTGCTTCAGCGTGACGGTGTTGCCCTGACTGCCGCGAACCGTGTAGGTCCCGCGGATGAGCCGCAAGGGTGTGCCGTCGGTGGCCTGCTGTCGCTCGGTGGCTTGGAATCTCGCCTGCGACTTGCGGGCCATCACGTCCTGAACCGACTGCGCCACATCGTCGATGGCGAGCCCGGATCGCTTCGGCTCGAAGCCCAGCTCCACCGAGACTTCGAATGCCTCCGTTCCTTGTGGCCCTTCGAACACGATTGTCCCGGCCGGCGTCTTTCGGCTGCCCCAGCCGGCCGGGATCTCGCCGGCAAATGGCACCCCATCCATGGTGAATGGCTGCGTCGCCATGGTGCTCTCCGTGCGATCGGATCTCGCCGGTGCGGGCTGCGAGGGTGGCGGAGACGGACGGTCGACCGGTGAGCGCATCTGGCCTGTGGCATCCGGCGGCGGCGGCAACCTGAGCAACAGCGCCCGCATCTCTTCGAACTCGGGCGACGATGTTCTCGTGTTCCGATCCGGCAGGAGGTCGATGTACGCGGTGATCGTGTTCAGCCGATCAATCGAGAACGGATGCGTGCGCTGCATCAGGTCCCACGTCTTTCGAGATGACGGGTCAATCGACTCGAGCTTCTGGAAGAATGCCGCAAACCCACGCGGGTCGATGCCCGAGTCGAAGGTGATGTGCACGGCCAGCCGGTCGGCTTGGTCTTCGGCTTCGCGGCTGAAGGACAGCTGGCCATAGGCCGTGCCCGATTGCGACATCGATCCGAGCCAGCGCATGAACTTGTTGTTCGAGTTCTTGAGCTGTTCGGCCTGCTGCTGATCCTGGACCTGCTGGGTGAGCTTCTTGGCCGAATGGTGGGCCACCGAGTGCCCGATTTCGTGCGCGATGACGCCGGCCAACTGCGCCTCGGTGTCGACGGCCGACAGCAGGCCGCGATTGACGAAAATGAACCCGGGTATCGTGAACGCATTCACGTCGGCCGTGTCGATGACGTGAACCTCGTAGTTGGTCGGGAAGTTCTTCGCGTGCGACACGAGCGTCTGGCACAGACGCTGGACGTACCGAGTGACCGTCTCGTCGGAGAGCGACTCGACGCCGCCCTGCGCGAGTTCCCGCACGGCGTTCTGGCCGAGTTGAAGCTCCTGTTGCGGTGTGAGGGCATTGGCCGCCCCACCGCCTGGGTTTTCGGCGATTTCGTAGTTCAGAGCGAAGAGATCCTGCGCCAGCCTGAGGAGGGCCTGACCTTCGTCCTTCTCCGCCGGCGTCAGCCCCATCCGGCTGTAGCGCTGCCACATTCTGACCGCTTCGCGGTAGTTCTGCCGGTCTTCGTACGCCGCCGCCAGGCCCACCAAGGCACGGGTGTTTCGCGGATCCTGCTTGTAGATCTTGCCGTAGCGCTTGATGGCGTCATCCGGCCTGTGCAGCTTCAGGTAGACATACCCCAGCGAAAACAGGAACTCGATTGCCCGCTTGGGGTATCGGCCCGCGCCGGCGCCGACGCCACCGCCACCGCCGTCACGCAGCTCGCCAGAATGGCCCTACGGAAGGTACCGGACACAATATGCCTCCTCGGAATCGAAGCATCCGACACGTCGACGCCTGTCGGGTTGAACGCGGCCAGGAACCTGGGACTCGTGTGGGGGCGGGTCAGTCCGCCGGGTCGGCCTCGCCGAGACGGCATTGTAGTCCCAATCACTCGGTCGCGAAATACGCGAACGGCCTCTTGATCTTAAACACGACATCCGGCCCGTCACGCGCGGCTTGGCGGCGTCGGGCCGTACAGCCTGTTTTCCGTCCCGCAATTCATTCGCTTTGTTGACGCAACGGGCTACAATCGAGCTGTGGAAACGGTAATCACCGAACTCGACCGTGCCGTGAACGCCATCGTCGACGAGTACCGGGCCCGCTGTCTGTGGTTTCTGCGGGCCGATTACTATCCCACAACGCCCGACGAGCGGCTGCGGATACTCGACCAGATCCAGCGCCATGGGGACCGCGCTGCGTACGTTCGCGCGGCCGAGCTGCGTCAATGCCTCTTACCGAATTCCAACGGCGTGTCTCGCGCCTCCTAGGTGACCGCCGGATCGCGGCCGGCACCAGTTACGTGGCCGGAGGTGCGGCGCTCAACGAGATCATCCACGCGCCCCGGGTGTCGCGAGACCTCGACATCTTTCACGACACGGAACAGGCCGTGGCGTCGGGATGGGATGCGGACCGGCACGCGCTGGAGGATCAAGGGTTCTCCGTGAAGGTGCTCAGGGAACGTCCGTCCTATGTCGAAGCCGAAGTGAGCCGCGACCGACAGGTGCTGCGGATGGAGTGGGCGCGGGACAGCGCGTTCCGGTTCTTTCCGCTCGTGCGCCACGACGACCTCGGACTGATGCTGCACCCCTTTGACCTCGCGACGAACAAGGTACTGGCACTGGTGGGGCGGCTCGAAGTGCGGGATTGGGTAGACGTGATCTACTGCGATGAACGGATCCAACCGCTGGGATACCTGGCGTGGGCAGCCAGCGGCAAGGACCCTGGATTCAGCCCGGCAGCCATCCTCGAGCAGGCGGCGCGGACAAGCCGGTACTCCGCAGTAGAGATCGGCGCACTCGCGTTCGAAGGCGACGCGCCTGACGCCGCCAACCTCTCGCAGCGCTGGCGACGCCTACTGGATTCCGCCCGCGCCGTAATCGCGGTGTTGCCCCCCGATCATGTGGGTGAATGCGTCCTGACCGAGACGGGCGAGCTGTTCATGGGCACGTCCGACACTGCCTTTGCCGCCGCCGGCCTTGGAAAGCTGAGGTACCACGCTGGCCGGCTGCACGGCGCGCTTCCACGGATCGTCGCGTAGGTCAGCGACGCGTTCGACCGACGGTGGTCATTTCCAGTGCTGCGGACACCTACCCGGTCCCCATTGGTTGTTTGGTAATTGGGGCAAACACCTCGGG
>CAYHRK010000065.1:0-6223 GCA_964358795.1 uncultured Vicinamibacterales bacterium | reverse complement strand
AGAAAGCGCCCGACGATCGACACCACCGAGATGTTCTCGCTCAGACCTGGCACGCCAGGCCGCAACACGCAGATGCCACGCACGTTGAGTTGCACGCGCACGCCGGCGCGCGACGCCCGGTAAAGCGCCTCAACCAGGCGGTCGTCCACCAGCGCGTTCATCTTGGCGCGGATGGCCGCCGGCTGTCCCTCCTGCGCGCGTCGCGTCTCTCGTTCAATCAGCTTCACGATCCGCTCGCGCATGTGCGTGGGCGACATCACCAGCTGCCGCATCCGCGGTGGGTCGGAAAACCCCGTCAGCGCATTGAAAAACGCCGAGGCGTCCACGCCAATCTCTGGCGACGAGGTGAGCAGGCCGAAATCCGTATACAGCCGTGCCGTGCGGTGGTTGTAGTTGCCCGTGCCGAGGTGCACGTAGCGGCGGATGCCCCGTGGCGTGCGCCTCACCACCAGACAGATCTTCGCGTGCACCTTCAGTCCGCGAATGCCATAGATGACGTGTGCGCCGGCTTCCTCGAGCGCGCGCGCCCACTGGATGTTCCGCTCTTCGTCAAAGCGGGCCATCAACTCGACGACCACCGTCACCTGTTTGCCCTGGATGGCCGCCCGCTCCAGCGCCTTGACGATAGGCGAGTCCGTACCTGGCCGGTACAGCGTCTGCTTGATGGCGAGCACCTCCGAATCATCGGCCGCCTGCTCGACCAGGGCCACAACCGGATCGAAGCTGTCGTACGGGTGGTGCAGCAAGAGGTCGCCCTGGTCGAGGACATCGAAGATGTGCGCCTCCTGCTCGGCGGTCAACGCGGGTACCGGCTTCTGTGACGCCGCGCGCAGTCGGTCGAAGCCAGACAGCTCGCCGAGCGGCATCAAGGCACGCAGATCCAGCGGGCCAGGAATCCTGTACACGTCACCGTCTCGCACCGACACTTCTCTGGCGAGCAGCGTCACGAGATCGTCGCTCGCGCCCGACTCCACCTCGAGCCGCACGACCTTGTTGCGTCGCCGGCGGAGCAATTCTTCTTCGATCGCTTCGAGGTACGAATGGCCGCCCTCATCGTCCAGTTCCAGCTCCGAATCGCGCAATAGCCGGAGCGCCACCGTTTCCAGCACGCGCTGTCCTGGAAACAGCGCATCGAGATTGGCGCGGATGATGTCCTCCAGAAAGACGAACGCGATGGGATCCTGGCCTCGCGGCGCGACGCGCACCAGTCGTGGCAGGCGCGAGGGCAGTTGCACGATGGCGAGTCTCGGCCGATCGTCTCCTTCGTCGGGCGCGAGGCGCAGGGCAAGATTCAGGCTCAACGAAGACAGGAGCGGGAACGGGCGCGACTCGTCGATGGCCAGCGGCGTCAGCGCCGGCAGCACTTCGTCGACGAAATAGGCCGCCACCGCCGACCGCTGCAGGTCATCTAGCTCGGTCAACGCCACGATCCGGATGTGCGCGGCGTTGAGGGCTGGGAGCAGGTCGGTCATCACGACGCGGTAGAGCCGTGCCACCACGTCGTGCACCTGCGCCGACACGGCTCGCAGCTGCGCGACCGGCGTCAGTCCGGACGGGTCAGGCTCGCTGTCGCCCTCGTTCACGGCATGGGTCAATCGGGCCACCCGCACCATGTAGAACTCATCGAGATTCGATGCGGTGATGGCGGCGAACTTCACCCGCTCCAGCAGCGGGTTCGAGAGATCGGCGGCTTCCTCGAGCACGCGCTCGTTGAACGCCAGCCAGGAGAGCTCGCGGTTGTTGAATTGACCCGGCGTCGCGTCTGTCGGTCGGCGGGACTTCGACGCGGCACGCCGCACGCGTTTGATGCTCACGGCCGCACCCCGGCGCCGCGCAGCACGAGTCGCCGGCCAAAGACATCGATGAACAGATCGGATCGCGCCTCGGCCGCCAGCCGCTCCATCGTCAGATCGCCGGCGCCGTCGACGTCGAGCACCC
The DNA here is from genome assembly GCA_964358795.1 of uncultured Vicinamibacterales bacterium. GTDB lineage: Bacteria > Acidobacteriota > Vicinamibacteria > Vicinamibacterales > JAKQTR01 > CAYHRK01. Next base: position 4,285 of record CAYHRK010000065.1, on the reverse strand, counting down.
AGTTGCCATCCTCTTCGAACACCTTCAGATCGCGCACCTTCTGCGCGTGCTCGGCATCGAGCGTGTTAGCCACCCGCAGGATCGCGGCGAGTTTATTCACGCGAACGCGGTCGTGCCGGTCCAGCGCGATGTAGGGAAGGTGCGATCGCTGCGGAAGCGCCCGGCGGTGATAGCGGGCGATGTTGCCGATGACGGCGCGGTCATCGGCCGACAAGCCGAAGATTTCTGAGGCCATGATGAGATACTGCGCGTGCTTGTGATGCGCGCGCAGGCCCACGAAGACGCCGATGTCGTGCAACAGCGCGGCCACTTCCAGCAGCAGCCGATCGCGCGACGACAGGGCGTGTTCCTCTTTCAGCTCGTCGAACAGCCTCACCGCCAGATGCGCGACGGCCCGCACGTGCGTGGCGTCGTACCGGTATTTCTCGCCCAGCGCCTCTGCGCTGGCCAGCACGTGGCGCCGGAACTCGGACTGGTCGTTTCCAGCGCCGGCACCAGCGAGATCGACCAGCAGGCCTGCGCGCAGCGACGCATCGGGCACGATCACGTGCGTCGCGGCCGTTTCGATGAGCAGACTGCGATACACAACCAGGGCCGGCACCAGCGTCTCGGCATCGACGGGCGACAGACGGTACCGGTCGACCAGCTCATGCTCATCGAGCGATTCGACGCGGGCGCAGAAATCGAGGAAGGCTTGACGGGGCACTTCCCGCACCTTCTCCTCTGGCCCCTCGACCAGTTCCTGGGCGACAAACCGCACGTCATGGCCGAGCGCAATGACGAACTGCGCCGACCGAAGCGGCATGTCGCGGCAGATGTCGGCCACCAGGTTCGCCACGTGCTGGCTCAGGACCCGCACATGGCGCTCGTGGGATCCCTGCCACGCGCCAAGCGCCTGGCGCATGCGGACCGACCCGATGGCGTAGACGCCCGAGTACTTCGGCTGTTCGTGCTCGAGCAGGGTGATGTCGGCCGATCCGCCCCCCACCTCCACCAGCAACGTGTGCGGCGCATCCAGAGCGGGATGACCAGCCATGCGATCCCGGACGGCCAGGTACGTGAGACGGCTTTCTTCCGACCCGTCGATGATCTCCACCGAGAGACCGGCGCGCACCTGCACGCGATCCAGGAAGGTGTCGGCATTGCTGGCCTCACGCACCGCGCTGGTCGCGACAGCGCGGTACCTTCGCACGCCGTACTCGTCCATCAGGCGCCTGAAGCCCTCGAGCGCCCGAAGCGTGGCCTCCATCGATGGCGCGCCAATTCGTCCGATCGAAAACGTGTCTTTGCCAAGCAGGACACCGCGCGACGACTCTTCCACCACAAACGGCCGCTCGCCGGGCTTAAGTTCGGCCACGACCATGCGTACGGCAGTGGCGCCAATGTCGATCACCGCAATGGTCTCGAGCGTAGGAGCGGGAGATTCCGGCATGGTGGTACTGGAGGCGATGGTTATGTAGCGTAGCAGGACGCGGCCGCCCGGGCGAGGCCCGCGTGTTGCCGATAGGTTCATTCTGTGCGCTTTTCAGGCACAAAGCCAAGCACCCATCGGCTGCTGGAGCCTCCGGAAGCATACAATGACGGGAAATGCAGCGGTTGGTCGCCGACACCGTGCGGGACTACCTTGCGGGCCTGGCCAGCCCCGAAGATGACGTGCTGGCCGAGGTGCGCCGTCGTTCGTTGGCCGACGGCGTTCCCGCGCCCAGTCGCGACACCGCGTGGCTGCTGCACGTGCTGACCGCCGCGGTACAGGCCGCGCGCGTCTTCGAAATCGGCACCGGCTACGGGTACTCCGGCATGCACGTGGCTCGCGCCCTGCCGGCAGGCGGTGTGCTGCTGACGGTCGAACGCCATCCAGCCCGCGCGGCCCTCGCGAAGGAGCACTTCGAGCGGGCCGGACTCGCCGCCCAGGCACATGTGATGGTCGGACCGGCGACCCGACTCGTCCACAAGGTGGCGGGGCCCTTCGACGTGATCGTCCAGGATGGCGACAAGGCCGATTACGAGCCTCTGCTCGACCACCTGATCGGGCTGCTACGACCGCGCGGTGTGCTCGTGTCCGACAACATCTTGTGGAGCGGCGACGTCGTGCCGGGATCTTGCGACACGCCGGCGCATCGGCAGGACTCTATCGACGCCATCAGACGGTACAACACCAGACTGGCGAGCGATCCACGTCTGGACACGGTGTTTCTGCCCGTCGGTGACGGAGTTGCGGTGTCCGTAAAACGTGTCTGAGGCCCAACCATGACCATTGATGAATGGCTGCAGCATGCCTGCGCCGACGCCGAACGGCGCGGCCTTCCGGAACTGGTTCCGTTGTTGACCACACTCTCGCAGGCCACCCGGGTGCTGCGTGCCTCGGCCTGGAACGACGACGCCCGCACAGGGGTGGGTTCGGGTGCGGCAGCCCTGAAGCCGCCTCAGAACAGGCCGTCGGCCGCTCCCGAAGGAGGCCAATCGTGACGGTGCCTCTGCACTTCCACACCATCACCGAACTGGCGCCCCTGGTCGCGAGCGGACAGGTGTCCTGCGAGGCGTTGACGCGAGCATGCCTGGACGAAATTGCCGACCATGATGCCGCGCTCCATGCGTTCATCACGGTGCTCGCCGACGATGCGCTGGCGCAGGCGCGCCACCTCGATCGGGAGATCGCCGGCGGCACGTGCCGGGGGCCGTTGCACGGCATTCCGGTGTCCGTGAAGGATTTGATCGACCTCGAGGGTGTGCCGACCACCGCCGCATCGCGCGTCCGAGCGGGCTACGTCGCGCCGGTCGATGCCCCGGTGGCCGCACGACTGCGCGAAGCGGGAGCGGTCTTGATTGGCAAGACCAACTTGCACGAATTCGCGTTCGGCACCACGAGCGACGAAACCGCGTTCGGCGCGGTGCACAATCCGCACGATCCCTCTCGATCGCCCGGCGGCTCGAGCGGCGGTTCTGCCGTCTCGATCCTGACGGGCATGGCGGTGGCGTCGGTGGGCACCGACACCGGCGGATCGATCAGAATTCCGTCAGCCGCATGCGGCGCGGTGGGCTTGAAACCGACGTGGGGCGAATTGTCGTGCGAGGGCATCGTGCCGCTGAGCCGATCGCTCGATCACGTGGGGCCACTGGCGCGCACGGTGTCGGATGCCTGGCTGCTCTACGACGTGATGCGAGGCGAGTGCCCGAGCGCGCCTTGGCCTGCGCCACCAACGGCTCGCGTGAAGGGCCTGCGGCTTGGCATGCTTTGCCCCTACTTCCTCGACATTGTCGACGACGAGGTGCGCCATCGATTCGCTGAAGGATTGGCATGGCTGCGACAGGCCGGCGCGCAGACGGTGGAGGTGAGCATTCCTCATGCTGCCGAGATTGCGGCCGTCTATCTGCACACGTCGCTGCCGGAGGCCTCGGCTTATCACGCGACCGCCGTCGACCAGCACCCGGAGTTGTACACGCCTGGTGTACGGCTGCGCATCGAGATGGGCCGGTACATCCTTGCCGAAGACTACGTGCGCGCGCAGCAGGCGCGCGAACGGCTCCGTGCCGAGGTCGACGAGGCCTTGACGGGCTGCCATGCGCTGGCGCTGCCCACGCTGCCGATTCCCGCACCGGCCATTGGAGCGAGTTCGGTCGACGTGGCCGGCAAGAAGGAACCCGTGCGCAACATGATGCTGCGGCTCACCCAGCTCTTCAACCTGACCGGGCACCCGGCCATCTCGCTGCCGAGCGGCCACACCGATGCCGGTCTGCCGTGCGGGTTTCAGCTGGTGGGCCGCCGTGGTGACACGCAAGCCTTGCTGGGTGTGGCGTCGGCGTGCGAACCTTTCCTCAACGCATGACCACACACACGAAGGGCCGCTACCTTGACGGTCCGCCGAGATGCTGAGCCAGGTCTTCTACCGGTGGGAACGCAAGCTGGCGTCGGTCGATCGGAATCGCATGGTGCGGCCGTTCGAGTGGGGCCTGGACTGGATTCCGGACAGCGGATTGAGCGCGCACCAGGACGCGTCGCTCGTGATGCAGGACTACGTGGCGGGCGTGATGAAGGACAGCGACGCCTGGTACGCCGTCGAGCCGGCTCGCCAGTACGGCACGGCGCCGTTGCCACGTGGCGCCGAACCGGGCGAACGCATGGTCACCTTCGACAGTGCGTATACCACGCCGCATCCGGAGAACAACACCGTCTACACGCGCTACTTTCCGGCACCTCACCTAGTGTCCCATCCCAGTAGTCTGTCGCCCAATTCCCGGGCGGGGCATCCCGCCTGGCTGCGTTGCTCCTCCCTCAAATACTCCCGGT
>CAYHRK010000064.1:0-17425 GCA_964358795.1 uncultured Vicinamibacterales bacterium | reverse complement strand
TGGATGATGGCTTCGTCCATCTCATTGCCGGCCACGCGCACCGCCTTGCTGTAGACGATGCCCGCCAACGAAATGACGGCGATATCGGTGGTGCCGCCGCCGACGTCCACAATCATGTTCCCGGTCGGCTCGGTAATCGGCATCCCGGCGCCAATCGCCGCGGCCATTGCTTCCTCGACCAGGTGCACTTCGCTCGCCTTGGCGCGGTAGGCGCTGTCTTTCACCGCGCGTTTCTCGACCTGCGTGATTTCCGATGGCACCCCAATCACGATGCGCGGCCTGACCCACATGGCGCCGTTGTGCGCCTTCTTGATGAAGTAGGTCAGCATCTTCTCGGTGACTTTGAAGTCGGCGATCACGCCATCCTTCATCGGCTTGATCGCCACGATGTGGCCCGGCGTCCGGCCCACCATGTCTTTGGCCTCGCGGCCTACGGCTTCCACCTTGCCGCTGATCTTGTTGATCGCCACAATCGACGGCTCGTTGACCACGATGCCGCGTCCCCGCGCGTAGACGCACGTGTTGGCGGTGCCAAGATCGATGGCCAGGTCGCTCGAAAACAACGAAAACAGAGAACGCAACACCAACGCCATGACTCCTTGCGGCCCGGCCTCAGGGTGCCGATGCCAGACGAATGTCGTTCTTGCCGCTTTCCTTCACGTGGTACATCGCGAGATCGGCGGCGCGCAGCAAATCCTCGGGGGTATGCCCGGAGTCGGGCAGCACCGAGATCCCCACCGACGCGGTCAGCCGGATCTCGAGCCCGTGGCTCACCAGAAACACGTGCGACGCGAGGCGATCGCGGACTCGGCGTGCCACCACGATGGCCCCTTCGCTGCCGGTTTCCGGGAGCACCACGACAAACTCGTCGCCGCCGTATCGCGAGACCACGTCGCTGTCGCGGGCGCAACTGCGAATCACTTCGCCGGCCTCCACCAGCGTCCGGCTGCCGGCCAGATGCCCGTGCGTGTCATTGACCAACTTGAAGCCGTCCAGGTCGATGAACAACACCGAGAGCGGGCGCGAGCCTCGGACGGCGCGCTTGGCTTCACGGAACAACGCTTCCCGCAGGTACCGCGAGTTGTACAAGCCCGTCAGGTCGTCGGTCACCGACAACGCTTCGGCCCGCTGCATCCGCTGCGCCTGGTCGATCGCCAGCGCAATCGGCTCGAGCGTCGCCTCCACCAGCGACAACAGGCCCGGCGCCAGGTGCGGCGCGCGCCGGCTCACCGTTCGATCCACGCCGACCACCGCTCCAATGGCCTGGCCGCGGCACATCAGGGGCATGCCAATGACGGTGGATGGCGTCTGCCCAGGCACGCGCGGATCGGCGGCCAGATTGCGCGTCAGAAACGGCGCGTTGTGCTCGATAATCCATGCCGCCACCGCCAACAGGACTGGCACCAATTCGTCGTCGGCCTCGCTCGGCGCGAGCAGCGACGGACTGCGCCCCTCGTCGGTGATCACCACGCCCCACGCCGTTGCGGGCAACGTCGCGGCCGCACGATCGACGACCCACTGGCCTATCCGGGTTGAATCGCTGACGGCGTGGACGTCGCGTACGATGCGCGCCAGCGTCGCACGTTGCCCCAGCCGCGCGCGCAACGCCGCACGTGCGTGCGCCAGCCGGGTCGCCAGGTCGGCAATTGCCAGATCCGGCACGGTCGGGAACTGGTCAGGGGTCAACGAAACTCACTTCCGATGTGGCAGCCGGCGCGTTATTCATGAACGCGGCCGCGTTCATGAACCATGCGGGCTAAGTTCCTCAATACTCAGCAAATATAGCACATGGGGCATGGCGGGAGACCGGAGATCCATCGTTTCGGATGCCCGGCCTAGCAGCCCGTGGTGCAAGTCCGTCTGCATTCGACCGGCGCTGCATCCCGGCTCCCACCCCAACGCGGGTGCCGCGTTGGGGGCCCCGGCCTGGCGGCGTTGCTCCTCCCTCAAATACTCCCGGTATTCTCGGTCGTCGCGCCTTGCCAGCCGGGCGCATCCCCGGTCTCGTCCCTCGGCAGGCTCGGGACGCCCTGAGCTTGTCGAAGGGCGGTGCGACGACGCACTTGCACCACGGGCTGCTGCACCTGGAGTAGAATCCGAATCCGACCAGGTGACCACCGCCTCCGGAGATGTGACGCATGACGACGCCCGCCACCGACCGCCCGACCATCGGGCTCATCATCGGCAACCGGGGGTTCTTCCCCGACCACCTCGCGAAAGCCGGCCGCGACGACATGGTGACCGTACTGACCGGCGCCGGCATCGACGTGATTGTGACCGGTCCCGAACAGACCAAACATGGTGCGGTGGAAACGCGACAGGAAGCTCGGGCGTGTGCAGACCTGTTTGCTCGCCACCGTCAGTCCATCGACGGCGTGATTGTGTCGCTCCCGAATTTCGGCGACGAGCGGGCGGTGGCAGACACCTTGCGTCTGGCCGATCTGAACGTGCCGGTGCTGGTGCAGGCCACGCCGGACACCAGCAACCGGATGACCATTCGCGATCGCCGCGACAGCTTCTGCGGCAAGATGTCGGCGTGCAACAACCTCGCCCAATACGGCATTCCGTATTCGTTGACGACGCTGCACACCGAAGCGCCCGATTCAGACGTGTTCCGGCGCGACCTCGACTGGTTCGTGGGCGTCTGCCGGGTCGTACGGGGCATGCGCCGCCTGCGGATCGGGGCCATCGGCGCCCGTCCATCGGCGTTCAACACGGTGCGCTACAGCGAGAAACTGCTCGAGGCCAGCGGGATCTCCGTCGAACCGGTTGACCTGTCGGAAATCCTCGGGCGCGTGGAGCGGCTGTCGGATACCGATGGCGGCGTCGAGGCCAAGCTGGCGGCCATCCGGGCCTACGTGCCAGTGGGCGGCACGCCGGCTCCCGCCCTGCTGAAAATGGCCAAGCTGGGGGTGGTGATCGATCGCTGGATGACAGAAACCGAGGTGACCGTCAGCGCCGTGCAGTGCTGGACCGCGCTTGAAACCTACTTCGGCGTGGTGCCCTGCACGCTGATGAGCATGATGAGCCACGACCTGATGTCGAGCGCGTGCGAGGTCGATATCTGCGGCACCGCCGCCATGCACGCCTTGCGCCTGGCGTCGGGCACGCCAAGCGCCTTGCTCGACTGGAACAACAACTACGGCGACGACCCCGACAAAGCCGTATGCTTCCACTGCAGCAATCTCCCGAAGCATTTCTTCGAGGAGGTCCGCATGGACTACCAGGCCATCATCGCCGGCACGGTTGGCCGGGACAATACGTACGGCACGTGCGTGGGCCGTGTGAAAAGCGGACCGATGACCTTCGCCCGCTTCTCGACCGACGACCGCCGCGGGCGCATCACCGGGTATGTCGGCGAGGGCCGGTTCACCACCGATCCGCTCGACACGTTTGGTGGCGCCGGCGTCGTTCACATTCCGCGCATGCAGGCGCTGCTGCGTGTCATCTGCGAGCGCGGATTCGAACATCACGTCGCCGCCAACCTCGCGCCAGTGGCGGCCATCGTGCACGAGGCGGCCACCAAGTACCTCGGGTGGGAGATGTACTGGCACGGGAGGGATCAGTGACGGTTGTGGCCGGCGTGGACTTCGGCACCCTCAGCGTGCGCGTCTCCGTCTTCGACGCGGTGCGGGGCCGCCTCGGGGCCGGCACCGCCCGGTACCCGCTCCATCGCAGCCAGGACGATCCAGAGCTGGCCACGCAGAAACACGACGATCACATGAACGCCCTGGCCGTCGCGATGCGGCGGGCCACGGCCGCTGCGGGCATCGATGGCCGGGCCATCAAGGCGCTGGCGCTCGCTACCACCGGCTCCAGCATCGTGCCGGTGGGTGAAGGCCTGGTGCCGCTCGACGATTACTACCTGTGGTGCGACCACCGCGCGTTCCAGGAAGCCGCCGAAATCACGCGCAAGGCTCACGAGACGAACCTCCCGGCCATCCAGTGGTGCGGCGGCGTGTACTCGTCGGAGTGGGGCTTTTCGAAACTGCTCCACTGGTTGCGACACAACCCGGACAAACGAGATCGGTTTGTGACGGCCCTCGAACACTGTGACATGGTGGCCGCCACGCTGTGCGGGATCACGAACCCTGGAGCGGTGCCGCGCAGCATCTGTGCGATGGGCCACAAGTGGATGTGGAACGCCGCGTGGGATGGCTTGCCCGACGAGCGGTTCCTCTGTGCCGTCGATCCGCTGCTCGCCGGCGTCCGACAGGCCATCGGTGGCCGCTTCGCCACCTCCGACGAGTTGGCCGGCAGGTTGGCGCCGGCATGGGCCGAACGGCTCGGCTTGTCGGCAGGCATCCCCATTCCGGTTGGCGCATGTGATGCCCATTGGGATGCCATTGGCGCCGGCGTCAGGCTGGGTGATGTCGTCAATGTGATTGGCACCTCGACGTGCATCATCGCGATCAGCGAAGGGGCGAATCTCATCCCGGGGGTGTGCGGTGTGGTGCCCGGCTCGGTCCATCCCAACTACACCGGCATTGAAGCGGGTTTGTCCGCCACCGGTGACATCTTCGACGCCATCGCGCGGCGCGCGTCCACGTCGGTGGCCGATTTGTCGCAGCACCTGGCGCGGTATCAAGCGGGATCGACCGGCCTGTTGCGGCTCACCTGGGACAACGGCGACCGTACCGTGCTGGTGAACCCCGAACTGGGCGGCGTGACGCTGGGATGGAACCTGACGCACACGGCCGAGGATGAATTGTTCGCGGCCATCGAGGGCACCGCCATGCACACGCGGGTGATTCTCGAGCGCATGGAAGAATACGGCGTGCCGATCTACCGCATCATCAACTCCGGCGGGATTCCCCGGAAAAACCAGGTGTTGAATCAGGTCTACGCGAACGTGCTCGGCAAGCCGATTCTGATTCCGAATCAGGAATCCACCAGTCTTGGATCCGCGATTTTTGCGTGCCTGGCCGCGGGCGCGTTTCGCTCGGTCGACGAGGCCCAGGAGGCGCTCTGCCCCAGCTACGACATCGTCGAGCCGGATCCGGAGGCCGGGCACACCTACGACATCCTGTTTCCGCTGTTCCAGACGCTGTACGCCGCGATGGGGCAACCAGATGCCGGCGCGGCCGAGATTGGACGGGTGCTCCCCACCCTGCGCGAGGTCGCTGCCCGCCAGCGGAGCCGGGCATGATGGTGCGGCAGCTGCGCCAACAGGTGTGCGAGGCCCTCTGTGCTTGCCGGCGTAGAGGTTGAGAAGATAAACTTAGCGTTTCGTTTGTCTGGAGAGAATTGGCACCATGACGATGCTCGACCGCATGCGGCGTCACAAGGGCTGGCTGAAGTGGAGCCTGGGTCTTGTGGTTCTGGCGTTCATCATTTTCTACATCCCGGACTTCCTCCGCGGAACGAATGGGGCGGCACCAACCGACGAAATCGCCCGGGTGGACAACCACAGCATCAACGTGCTGGAGTTCCGCCGGGCATACCAGAACCAGGTGGCCGCTTACCGACAGGCCTATGGTCCGAACGTCAGCGAACAACTGCTGAAGCAGCTTGGCTTCGAGCAACAGGTGCTGCAGCAGATCGTCAACGAGTACGCCATGGTCCGGGAGGCTGAACGTCTGGGCATCACCGTCTCCAGCGAAGAGATCGGCCAGCGCATCGTGACCATGCCGGAGTTCCAGGAGAACAAGCAGTTTGTCGGCGAAGCCCGGTACCGGGCCATGCTGAATAGCGCGCGTCCCCCGTTGACGCCCTCCGAGTTCGAAGCGAGCCTGCATCGCCAGCTTCTGCTGGAGAAACTGCGTGCGGTGGTCAGCGATTGGGTATCGGTGACCGATGCCGAGACCGATGCCGAGTACAAGCGCCGCAACGAAAAAGTGAAGGTGGCGCTCGTCCATTTTTCGTCCGAGACGTTTCGCAGCCAGGCCGTGGCGACCGACGCCGAGGTGATGTCCTACTACGACGGCCACAAGGAGAAGTACCGCGTCGGCGAACGGCGAAAGGTGCGCTACCTGTTGGTGGACGTGGACGGCGTGCGCAAGGGCATTACCGTGCCGTCGCGCGAAATCGAGCGGTACTACAACAACAACATCGAACTCTTCTCGACGCCCGAGCAGGTGCGTGCCAGCCACATCTTGTTCAAGACCGAGGGCAAGGACGTGAATGTGGTGCGTGCCGCCGCCGAGAAAACACTGGCCGAAGCCAAGGGCGGAGCCGATTTCGCTGAGCTGGCCAAGAAGTACTCGGAAGACGAGTCGAACGCCAAGACGGGCGGCGACCTCGACTATTTCGGACGGGGCCGGATGGTCCCGGAATTCGAAGCGGCGGCCTTCACCCAGGAGCCCGGCACCATCAGCGACCTGGTCAAGACCAGTTACGGATTCCACATCATCAAGGTGGTCGACAAGAAGGCCGGGACCACCCGTACGCTCGATGAAGTGAAGGCGCAGATCACCGATCAGCTCGTGACGGAACGGGCGCAGAAACAGGCCGACACGCTCGCGGCCGAGGTGGCGAAGTCGATTGCCAAGCCGGCCGATCTCGACGCGGTCGCCAAGACGCGCGGGTGGAAGGTGGAGGAAACAGGTTTCTTCACCCGTGAAGAGCCGTTGCTGGCGCTTGGCGCATCAGCGCAGGTGTCGGCCCAGATCTTCCAGTTGGCCGAAGGCGAGGTTAGCGAGGCTCTGCGGGTGGGCCGCGGCTTTGCGTTTGTGGCGATGTCGGGCCGCCAGGATTCATCGGTGCCCAAGTTCGACGAGGTGAAAGACAAGGTCCGCAACGACGTCATCAAGGAGAAAGCCAGCACACTGGCCACCGAGAAGGCCGCCACGCTGGCGGCGGCGTTGAAATCGGCGCCGGATTTCGCAGCCGCAGCCAAGAAGGCCGGCCTCGAGATCAAGACCAGCGAGTTGGTGGCGCGCGGCACCGCGCTGCCCGACGTGGGTCTGAACACGACCGTGGAAAACGCCGCGTTCGGGTTGACCGTGGGCTCGGTCAGCGATCCCATTTCCACGCTGGACGGCACGACCATCCTGACAGTGGTGGAACGCAAAGACGTGACCCCGACCGAGATGGCCGCGTCGCGCGAGTCGGTGAAGCAGGATCTGGTTGGCGAGCGGCGCAATCAGTTCTTCACGGCCTACATGATGAAGGCCCGCCAGAAGATGAAGATCGAGATCAACCGCGAGGTGCTCGACCGCACGATCGGTTAGTAATTGTTTACCGCCAATGATCGGGAGGCGGTAAACAATTACGGTTAGCGGAAGTACCCGGCCGGCATGAGCGCCAGCGGTTCGCCGCGGCGGAACAGGCGCATCGGGGCCGTCAGCGTCGCCACGGCCCGCCGATCGGCGATGCCCAGCAGCGCGGCGATGTTCGCCTGTTGGTCCAGTCCCGGCAGCGACTCGCCGAGCAAGTCGAACAGGCTCTTCTTCGGTGGATACACCACCAGCTCCACCTGGGCACCCGGGGCAATCTTCGCGCGGGCTTTCGCCAATTCCACGGCGCGGTCCAGTCCTCCCAGCGCGTCCACCAACCCGAGGCGCTTGGCCTGGCGTCCAGTCCACACGCGTCCTTGCGCCACGGCGTCCACAGCCTCCGGCGTCATGTGGCGTGACTCGGCCACCTTGTCGACAAACTGCTCGTAGAACGCCTGCAACTGTTCCTGAAGCTTGGCGCGTTCCGACGCATTGAATGGGCGCACGGGTGAGCCGATGCCGGCGTTTTTCCCTTCGGTGACGCTTTCGACGTTCATCCCGAGCTTCTCGTACGTGCCGCCGGTGACGATTTTGCCGGAGTAGATCCCGATCGATCCGGTCAGCGTCCCCGGCTGCGCCACCACCTCGGGAGCAGCCATGGCGATGTAGTAGCCGCCCGATGCGGCCAGATCCGACATCGAGGCCACCAGAGGCCGCGCGCCGGTGCCGTGACTGGTCAGCATCAACTCGCGCCAAATCACATCGGAGGCGACCGACGATCCTCCAGGGCTGTCCACGCGCAAGACGATGGCCTTGATGGACCGGTCGCCGCGAGCCTGGCGGATGTACTCGACGATCGTGTCTGAGCCCACCACCGGGCCATTCAGCGGATCGTAGCCGCTGCGGCCCGACGCGATCAGGCCCACAGCATAGATCACGGCAATGCGAGGCCCGGAGCCGAGGCCCAGCGAGCTGGCGCTGATCCGGCTGTACGCGTCGCTGTCGAGGCGCGCGAAGGTCTTGGTGGGAGCCAGTTTCACCTTGTCGTCCAGCTGGTCCTCGTAGGCCACATCGTCGACCAGGCCCGCGGTGACCGCGTCCTCGGGCAGAAACGGCCCGTTGTCGATGAGATCGCGCACCTCGGCCGCAGTCCTGTGACGGCCGTCGGCAATGGCCTGAACCAGTTGGTCGTACAGGTCGCGGTTAATCGACTCGGCCATCTCGCGGTGCGCCGGCGTGAAGGTCTTTTCCGTCAGCTGGTTCGGCGCGGTCTTGTAGTCGCCAATGTGCAGGAAGTCGGGAAAGGCCCCGATCTTGTCGAGCGTGCCCCGCAAGAACAACTCGTACGTGGCCAGGCCGGCGAGATCGAGCGGGCTGGCCGGCGTCAGAAACACCCGGTCGCAGGCGGTGGCCAGGAAATACTCGCGATCCCCGCCGTACTCGAGAAACGCGACGATCGTCTTCCCCGATCGCTTGAAATCCACGATGGCGTCGCGAATCTCCTGGAGCTTGCCCCAGTAGGCGGATGTCAGGTTGGCCGGCATCAACACGACACTTGACACGCGTTTGTCGACCTTGGCCTTGTGCAGATTGTCGACCACGGTGCGCAGCGTGGCGCGCCTGGCGCTCACGAACGTGTCGAGCACGTTGCCACCGACCGTCTCGTTCAGGTCGCCGGCCACGCGCAGCATCAGTACCGAGTTTGACGCCACCGCCGGCTCCCGGCCCACCATGAACAGCATGACGACCATGCCGATCAGCGAGACCAGAATGGCGAGCATCACCAACGTGATCACCAGTCCCACACCGCGTCGAATAGCCACTGCGTACCCCTCTTGTTGAAGCGCCGAGTATAGCATCCCGGGTGCTGCGGCCCGGCTCGCCGTGTTTCTACGGCAATGACCCGTAAGGAAATTAGGTCTGTCATCGTGGGTCTCGGTGCAATCACTCCGACAAGGGATGGACTGGCAGGAACTCAACACTCGACCCCGCCAGAATGTTGCCCGTCTCCGCCGGCGCTGATATACTTTTTGTTCCTGCCCGTCTCTTCGAGTGCGGAAGTGGCGGAACTGGCAGACGCGCAAGCCTCAGGAGCTTGTGGCCGCAAGGTCGTGGAGGTTCAAATCCTCTCTTCCGCACCAGCCTTCGCTCACCCTCGGCTGGCCAGACCCTCGGGCGAGCTACGGCTGGCAAGCCAGCGAGCCACCCTCATGCGAAGGCCACGACGGCCGGCACGCCCGGCTCTCGCCATCTGCGGCGACGGTGATAGGATTCACTCGCGTCCCCGGAGCTGGAGCAAGGAGTCCGTCATGAAGCGCAGCTACCATTGTCCCAAGTGCAACGGGATCCTCAATCCCAACGTCAAGATCATCCTGAAGACCGAGCGCGCGGGACGTTCCGCCCTCCTGCTCTTCAGCCCGCAGCCAGGTAACTACCACGTCATCGTTCCCGAGTCATTCCCGCTGAAGAAGCACGATGAAGTCCGGTTCTCCTGCCCGTTGTGCGCCACCGACCTGACGTCGAGGCACGACCCGGCGATGGCGGAAATCCGCTTTGCAACCCCGGGCGGACAGGGCGGCATCGTGGTCTTCTCGCGCGTCTTCGGCCATGAGGAAACCTACTTCGTGACGAAGGAAGAGGCCCGGTCCTACGGCAAGCACGCGGCATCAGAGGGGATCAACTTCTGGGGCGTGGGTCCGAAGAAGTAACCGGTCCCACCCGATAGTCTAACGGCGGCTTTGCGCCGACGATCGAGCTGTACTTGAACTCTGGACCGCCCCGTTTCTGCAGGAACTCCTCCTTTGCCTTCGTGAGGGTCGCGGGGTCCATGAACAGGTCCGCCATGGTCAGCGTCATCGTCTTCGCGGCGACCATCATGCCCTTGAAACCGATCGATATGCCCACACACGCGACGGCCTGCCAACTGTGCGCGGGCACACCGGGGGAAAACGTCGCTGCGGTCATCTGCACGGTCGGCACGTTCCAACTGATGTCGCCCATGTCGGTCGACGCCGAACCGGTGAGTCCGACCTTCATCGGCTGGATCTCCTTCTGCGACCCCATCGGAGTCGTCGGGCTGATGAGCGTGGCGCGAATCCTCTCGGCGAACGCCTGCTCCTCGGGGGTGTAGTCGACACCGCCGACGTTCATCAGGCTGCGGTGCTGCACCGCCGCGAGCGTTTCGTTTGGCAGCAGGTTCCAGTACGACGTGATCACCTCGTGCTCGACCCGCGTGCCGGTACCCATCGCGGCACCTTCGGCCGCCTTCAGGATGCGGTCCCAGATCCCCTGAAGGACGCGCATGTCGGGGTGGCGCGCCTGGTACTCGCCCTCGGCGTAATCGGGCACGATGTTCGACGCGACGCCGCCTTTCTTGATGACGTAGTGCAGACGCGTTTCCTGCGGCACGTGCTCGCGCATCATGTTGATCAGGTAGTCCAGGGCCTCGATCCCGTCGAGTGCCGACCGACCCCGATCGGGCGACGCGGCCGCATGGGCGGCCGTGCCATGGAACCGGATCGTGGCGGTAATCGTCGCGAGCGAACTCGACGGGTTGGCGTTGTTCTGGTCGCCCGGGTGCCAGCCGACCACCGCGTCCACGTCCTTCAGCAGGCCGGCGCGCACCATGTAGAGCTTGCCGCCACCGCCCTCCTCAGCGGGCGTACCGTAGTAGCGCACAGTCCCGGCGCGCCTGCCCTGGACCATCCACTCCTTGACGGCGATGGCCGCAGCCGCTGACGCCGTTCCCAGCAGATTGTGACCGCAGCCGTGGCCTGGTGCACCGGTCTTGAGAACGTTGCGGGCGCTATCACCCGCCTGCTGCGACAGCCCCGGCAGAGCGTCGAACTCGCCGATCACCACGATGACCGGCCTGCCACTGCCGTGGCTGGCGGTGAACGCCGTCGGCATGCCGGCCACGCCCTTCTCAACGGCGAAGCCGGCCTCTGCCAGGATCTTCTGGAGCAGCGCACTGCTCTTCTCCTCCTGGAACCCCAATTCCGCGTAGTTCCAGATCTGCTTGGCCACTGCCGAGTACTGGTCTTTCTTCGCGTCGATCGATGCGAGGATGCCTGTGGCCGTGTCGGGAGGCTGCTGCGCCGCTCCGGTAAGCGCGGTGGCGGTCACGACGATGGCGACAGCGGCGGTGTGCTTCAACATGCGTCCTCCAGCGGGTTCTCCCGGTGGCACATCATGGGCCACGTGTCTTGTGAGGTCTGGATCATACACCTGCGGACCGCCAGGCTCCGCAGCACGATTGCGCCCGTAACACCGCGCTCCTGTGGTTCAATGGGGTGCGATGGATCTGGCGGTTGAGGCTCGTGATCTTACGAAGCACTACACGATGGGCGACGCCGTCGTCCGCGCCCTCGACGGTGTGTCGCTCGAGGTCGCGCGCGGCGAGTTCGTCGGGCTGCTGGGATACGTCCAGTTGCAGCCGCTCAAGGCCAAGGTGGCCGCGACGCTCACCGCGAAGGACGGAGACGCTGGTGCACGCGATCCAGCCGTCGCTCGATCTCTGGAAAGACAAGGGCATGCCCGAGCCGTTCCAGAAGGCCGAGCCGGCGTTTGTCCCCGCGGGTGATATCGGCGTGCTGATCGGGCCGACCGTCGCGGTCGTCACGTCGTATCTGGCCAGTGGCAAGGCGGGTGCCGTCCGTCGTCTGTAGCGTTACCGCATTACGCCTGCTGGGGAGGGAATCCTCGCGCGTTCAGGAAGATGACATGAGCCTTCGCCCCACGCCATAGCTTGTCTGAACTCCATCAAGCGACGCCGGGAGCTTCGGCCTGGCAGGCCAACCGTCGCACCCTCGTAAGGACGTCACTTCGTCCACAGGGCCTGTTGTGCGCCTAGCCGGGCGGCTGTCAGGGCCCGGATCTCGAGATTTCGGAGGACTCCGGACAGGGCGCTTGAATGTGTCGCCAATGGCGTCCCGGCGCCATCGCGTGGAGTAGAATCCCCCCTGTACATCAAGACTGAAGGAGGCCGCCCGTGAGGATCTCCCGTGTCTGATTCGCGTCGGCGTTGTTGCTGCTGGGTCTCGGGATAGGGGCGGCGCTTGGGGGCATCATCGGGGCGCTGCTCGCGCTGCCGGTGGTCGCCGCGTATCCGATCATCGAGCGCATCTGGCTGCGCGAGTCTCTTGGGAAGAACGTGTTGGCCGAGCACGCGCGGCTCGAGCGCGAAGAGGAGTGAACGTCAGCGGTTCATTTCTTCAGGAGCACGAGCGCCACGCCATCCCCGTATGCCGCGACGGCTCCCATGGGCATCGCCCCGATGAAGTCCGGACTGAGAGTAAATTTCCTGACGAGGTAATCCCGCACTTTCATCGCGCGCTCACGCGAGCGCAGGAACTGTTCATCCAGCGTGCCGGCCGCGGCATAGCCTTCAACGATGACAGCTCGATCCTTCGTAAACCGCAGGAAGTTTGCCATCATCGTATCCAGTTTTTTTCTTCCTGAGTCCGACAGTTCCTCGGAGCCATCTGCCTTGAGGGTGAACAGTTCGTCTTGCCGAATCCAGACTCGTTCCTTCGTCACATGCTTCTCAAACTCTTTGGACTGATACTCACCGGGAGAGAGGCTTCCGAGATCGTAGAAGCCGCGATCCTTGAAGAATCCGCGGAAAAAGAAGCTGTGTTTCAGCGCCTCGAGATTTTCGGCAAGGTCCGACATGGCCTCGCGGGCGCTGCCGAGCGTGGCTCGCAGGTCCCCGGTTATGCCGTCCCCGCCTCCGGGCCCCGGTTGCAAGCCCGACACCAGCACCTTCATGCGCTCGGAAGACTCGCTCACATTCTTCATGGTTCGCTCGATGTCCGCCGGCATTTCTCCAGATTTGAATCTCGACACCAGTTCCTTCACGTCCGTCGACGTCTGACGCACGTTCTCCATCACCTGTTGAGCTTCCTTTGCCGAGCCGGACAGGCGGTTGTACACGGCATCGTCGTTCACGAATTTGCCGAGAGTCCCCTCGCCGGCCCGGACGCGCGCAATGATGGCGCCCGCGTCCTCGGAGAGCTTGCTCGCCGCTATGGTGAATCTATCGATAGGATCTTGAATTCTGACGATGATCTGATCGACATGCTTTGCCGCTTCAGCGACCGTTTGCGTAGCGCTGGTGACGTCGCCTTTGACTTCGCCGACCGTCTTGTCAATGGCTGCGACCGTCTTCCGGATCTGGGCCAGGAGATCGCCAATCTCGAACGGCTCTCTACTTGGGAGCGTGCATCCCGGCTGCGCCAGGCCTGTCGTTCCGATATCAATCAGAAGATACTTGTTTCCGAGTAAGCCATCGGTTGCGATACTCGCAACGGAATTGGTGCGAACAACAGGGAACAACTTTTCGACAATCTTGAATGTCACTCGAAATGTCGATCCCGGTCCCTGGGGAACGCGGATTTCGACCACCTCGCCTGCGTCCATGCCTCCAACCCGGACTTTCGCTCCGACCTCGAGGGCGCTGACCTGGGCAAATTCCGTGTAGTATTCGGCGCTCTTGGAGAACAACATTCGCCGGTCTCCAATCAGGAACAGGCCCAACCCGAATAGCAGCAGCCCTCCAATCACAAAAGCACCCATCGCAGTCTTATCGGTGGACGCCATGCTCACCCTCCGTCGCTGAACTCATGAACTGCTGCACAACCTCATCCTGACTCTGGTCCACTTCTTCGACCGTGCCTTGCACGACGATATGTCCCTCATGCAGGATGATGAGATTGTCGCCGATTCTTCGCGCGCTGGAAACATTGTGTGTCACGACAACCATTGTGGTGTTGCTCGACGATTTCAGATCCATCAGGAGCTTGTCGATTTCCCGCGTCGTGACTGGGTCGAGGCCACTGCTCGGCTCGTCCACGAGAAGTATGGAAGGCTTCAGCGCCAGCGCCCGCGCCAGACCCACGCGCTTTTGCATGCCTCCGGACAAGTCGAGTGGCATTTTGTCGAGATCTGCCTCGAGTCCGACGTCCGCTAACCTTTCGCGGACGGAACGCGCGATCTCTGCCTCCGACATCCGAGTGTGTCGGCGAAGCGGGAAGGCGACGTTTTCTGCGACCGAGAGCGAATCGAAGAGCGCGGAATATTGAAAGAGGAACCCCATCGTCTTTCGCACGTCCACTAGACCGGCGCTGTCCAGGGTCTCGATCCCGATATCGTTCACGTAGATGTGGCCTTTATCCGGCTTCAACAAGCCCATAAGGAGCTTCAAGGTGACGCTTTTCCCTGTCCCGCTGCGCCCCATGATGCAGCAGGCGGTACCACGAGGCACCGCGATGGACACGCCGTCCAGAACCAGTTCGTCATCGAATGATTTCGTCACGTTGTCAAAGCGGATCGCGTGGTCTGCCAAGCTCATAATGCGCCAGCCGGAAACAGCAGAAAGATGATCCGGACCAATAGCACGTTGATGACGATCAGGATCATCGATGACAATACGACGCTGCGAGTCGATGCGCGGCCTATCCCTTCCGAACCGCCGGTGGTCGTGTAACCCAGGTACGAGGAAACCGTGCCGATGATGAAACCGAACACGACGGTCTTCAGCGTCGGCATTACGTAATCCATGAAGCCGATGTCGGCGAAGGCTTGATGGAAATAGAGCCGCAAAGAGACATTCGACATCGTGGTCTCGGCAAGGAAGCCGCCGACCAAACCGGAGAAATTCATGACCGTCGTGAGAATGGGCAGCGCGATCATGCAGGCAATGATGCGCGTGACCGCAAGGTAGTGGAACGAGTCCACGGCCAGCGATTCCAGCGCATCGATCTGCTCGGTCACTTTCATACCGCCGAGCTCGGCGCCAATGCCGGCGCCGACGCGTCCGGAGACGAGCAGTCCAGTCATCAATGGGCCGGTCTCACTGATCAGCGCAATAGCAAGGGCCGCAGGGATCAACGCCTCTGCGCCGAATCGCTCCATCGTCGCCCGGGTATGCATCGAGAGCACGACCCCGATGGCAAAACCCGATGTCATCACCAGCGGCAACGAACGCCATCCGGCCATGTAGATCTGATGAGCGACTTCTCCTAGCTCGAACGGTGGTTGGAACGCCACCCGGATTGCCCGCATCGCGAAGGCACTGATCAATCCTGCCTCTGAAACCAATGTCCTTGCGGGGCCCGGGGAGGCGTGGTCGGAACTGGCCATAGTCGGTTCAATTATCCGGCTCAGACAAAGAAACAGCTGTGCACAAGTGCACAGCGTCGCTGTTTAGCGGGTCACCAACGATTCGTACAAGCGATCAGCCTGGCCGTCGCCTTGAACAAACGGCTCCGGGTGCCCCTCAACAAGATCAGCACGCTTTTCCATCAGACGTGGGGCCTGACGGTCACCCCGGGCGGCATCGCTGCAGAGGCTCACCTGACACCGTCGCGCGCATCGCGCCCCGGGCGCCTCGTGAATCACGGGTACGTCGCCTCGCGATCACGCTGGCGTGTCCCGGCCGATCGTGGGATCGCCCCGCTAAACGATTACCCTGTCGAGCCATGAATACGTGTTGCCGAACAGGGCAATTGACGGCACTTGGCGAGCGGGCGCATACTAGTGCCCGAAACGTACGAAACGGACAGATTACAAACCATGACTAGACTTGCCGCCACGGCGGTGCGCGACTCCTTCGGCGACACCCTCAACCGCGTCGCCTATCGGGGCGAGCGGATTGTCCTCGAACGCCACGGCAAGGCCGTCGCGGCGCTCGTCTCCGTCGATGACCTGTCCCGGCTAGAAGCCCTCGAAGATCAAGACGATGTGCAGGCCGTCCGCAAGGCGCGCCGCGAGCGCGGCCGCGTGCCCTACGAGAAGGTCCGGCGCAAGGCCGGACTGGCGTAGATGCCCCGCTACCGGATTGTCCTGACGCCTTCAGCAGAACGGGCCTTTCTCGCGCTGGCGCCAGATGTCCGGGCCCGGCTCGACGCGCCACTCCTGGCGCTCCAAGACCAGCCGCGGCCCGCAGGGGTGAAAGCGCTGGTCGGGGTGAAGGGTGTCTATCGGCTACGCGTGGGCGACTACCGGATTCTCTACGAAATCCACGACGCGGCGGTCTACGTGTTGGTGTTGGCGGTGGGCCATCGTCGCGAGGTGTATCGCCGGCGACGGTAAGGTGAAAGCGGAACGAAGCTCCTAGGATTGGAACTTCGGTCGCTGAAGGTGGTATTCCTGCCGTGCGAGCAGCAGCCGGACACGATTGCGGCGGACGATTTTCGCAGAATGATTGAGGGCGCCTCGTAGGCGCCCTCGCTCTTTCTGACAGACTGGTCCCGCCGTGTCAGGGCGTACTTCCCATGTTCACCGGAACAGTTTCGGAATCACTACCGCCGCAAGTATCCCCACGAGCGGCAGAACGACAGTCAGCAAGACAAGCCACACAGCCTCGCGCTGGAAGAACCCGGTAGTGCGCTTAGCCATGAATCACGCCCCAAGCCGCATCACAGCGGCACTCGTTCCAGTAGCCGTCATCACAGACATACATCGGCAGCTGCGCGGCGTCAACTACTTCTGTCCGCGTAACGTGAGAGGATGCTGCAGCCAGCTAGAGGTCGATAGACGGCGTAGGCCGGGCTGACGATGCCGACGTGTCTAGCGACGCCCAATGCACCCATCCAAGCCCACATCGTGTTTATTGCCACATCGCCGGGTCGGCAGATCTTGTGACCGATGTTCGACTTGGCGATGAACATCGAGACCGTCTTCTGACTGCGCGGTGTTACGCCGGTGAGGTGTGACACCGAGAGCAGTTCCTCTCTCCCAGTCCTTGAACGCTCGTCCATCTCCCGAAACAAGCCCTTCGCACGCAGATGATTCCACTGCGCAGGAAGCAAACCAAGCAACTCGATCCCCGACTCCCTGTATTCCGGATACGGCTTAAGGTCGGCGATCACGGCTGATCCTTCGTCTTCCTGCGAGTGTTGGGGAGGCCGAGAAATTCCAGCATAACAGGATCGTGGATGAAATCCCGAAGGGTGACCGCCAGCGCGGAGAGCTTTGCAGCAGCCTCTTCCCGAACTGGCTGACGATCCTGGCTGGCCAGCAGGCGTTCATAGTACAGCGTGCCGATTTGGCAAATCAGGGCGCGGGTGTTCCAGTTCTGGTCGGCGGCCTCGTTCATGTACCAGAGGCGGGCTCCGGCATCTTCGATCCGAAGGAGGGAGCGGTAGTGGATCCAGCTCAATTCGTGACGCAGTGCGTCACAATTTGGGAACGCCTGGTAAAACAGCCGCACATAACGGAGGTTTGAGACGTCGAAGCCTCTGCCGAACTCGGCGGTGAGGCCCTAG
>CAYHRK010000063.1:0-17475 GCA_964358795.1 uncultured Vicinamibacterales bacterium | reverse complement strand
AATGCGCCGAGCAACATCACGGCCCCGCCCATGGCCAGCAGCGTGTTCCGACGGATGCGAGACAGATCCTGATCGATGGCAGCCAGCGAGATGCCGATGTCGATGACGCCCAGTACGGCTTTGTCCGACGGATGGACGTGGCAGGCGCCCGCCGAACACGCGCGCTCGTTGTAGATCGGCGTGACCATGCCCAGCACGCGATGGCCGCGCGCGTCGTAGATGCGGCTGCGCGAGGCCATGGCCAGCCGCTGGAGCGGCCTGCCCGCTTCGTGGCACCCGTAGCATTGCTCGGCGCGCTTGTCGACCAGCGTGTCGACTTCCAGGCGAGCCGTGGAAAACGTGACTCGGCCTTCTTTGTTGATGAAGCGAACCCGTTCGATGCCGGACTGATGGCCGATGGTGTCCATCACCAGGTAGGCGTTCTCACGCCGGTCCGCGAGCATGTCATGGTAGGTGCTGCTCTTGATGGTCTCGGAAAACAGAGCCGCACCGCGGACCACCTCGCCAACCACGTGCTGTTCCTGAAAGCGCAAGAATATGGCTGCGGCGCTGCCGACAATGGCCAGTGTGCCAACCGCAATCACGGCTGGCAGCTTCACGCTGATTCGGTCCCACCAGCGGATTGACGACAGCGGCATGGCGCAGACCTCGATGCCTCAAGTCAGCCCCGCCTGCTCGGGGCACGGGCGACCGACGATTCGAGGGGGCAGGGGAGCCGGGCACGTCAGCAGGGGCCGACCATCGCCACGCCCGGGCCAGTCGCGGGCGGTTGCGGGGAGCTAGTGTCCCGAATCCGAAGATCCTTGACTTATTCCGGGCGGGGCATCCCGCCTGGCTGCGTTACTCACCACTCGCATATTCCCGATATTCTCGCGCTTCGCGCCTTGCCAGTCGGGCGCCGCGCTCCGGACTACTGTCAACGTTCTTCGGACTCGGGACACTGGCGTCCGGACGCTCTTACCCGAATGTAGAGCAATTCAACTGCCAGCATCCGTTGCTAGCCTGGGGCCGTTTTTGTGGCAATTCTCAACATGTGGACCGAGAGCCTAGCGGGATTCCGGCGCGGGTGTCGACTTTTCAGATACCGTCACCGGCACCGTGCCAGAGGCTCGGGTGGTTTCAGACCCGGAACTAGGGTCGATTTCACCCCGGGCCCCGCGTTTTTTCCCTACCAAACCGGTGATGCACCCGATTGTCGAATCCAGGCTTCGGCCGTACATTGTAGGTGGAAGTTGGAACTGAGCACTCATCCAAGAGGGAGGACATCATGGCACGGTTCAAAGGCGGCGCGCGAGTCAATCACGGGTTCTACTGGAGCGCACGAGGATGGGACATGGCGATGATTCCCGCCGAAGGCGGTCTCCTGCCGGGCGGGCCGGGCTCGAGCTACGCGCACGTCCCGACCTTCCTGTTTCTGCTGATGGCACCGCTGATGGGGGCCCTGTACGTGGTGTTCCTGCCGTTTGTCGGCATCGCGATGGTGCTGGGCTATGCGGCTCGCGGTGTCAAACGGATGGCGATCGACGCCTTCATGAACATCGCGGTGGCGGTCAGTCCGCACTGGGCTCCTGGTGAGGCCTATCTGGCGAGCCGGCGGCGGGCACGCGACGAGCACACGTCGAAGAAGGGCGAGTAGGTGGCTACTCCTCAACCCGGATAATCCCTTCTCGCAGGGCGAACTTGATCAGTTCGGTTCGGCTGTGCAATCCGAGTTTCGCCATCACGTGCTCGCGATGCGACATGGCCGTCTTGACGCTGATGCCCAGCAGCCCGGCCACGTCCTTGTTGCTGTGACCTTCGGCGACCAGTTTCAGGACTTGCTTCTCGCGGTCGGTGAGTGACGCGTACGGATCGGCGTCCGATCCGTCGGGCGACAACGCGTCGTGTTCTCTCATGGCTTCGCGCGCGATATCGGGGTCGAGCACCAGTCCGCCGCGGAACACGGACCGAATCGCCCCGGTCAGATCGGTGCCCGCCGATTTCTTGAGCACGTAGCCCGACACGCCGGCTTTCAGGAACCGGCGAATGTACTCGCGATCCTCGTACTGCGACAGCACGAGAATGCGTGTCCGCGGCACCAACTTGCGGATCTCGATGGTCGCCTCCAGGCCCCCGAGCCCAGGCATGGCGATGTCCATCAGCACCACGTCGGGCTCCAGCGCCTGGGCCCGCTCGATCGCCTCCCGGCCGTCGGCCGCCATGCCCACCACGTCCATGTCGTCGGCCAGGTTCAGCAGCGCCTTGATTCCTTCCCGGACGATGGCGTGGTCGTCTGCGATGAGGACGCGAATCTTAGCCACGTGAGATCTCCGCTGGAATCCGCACGGTCACCACCAGTCTGACCCCCTGGCCGGGTGCCGCGTCGATTTCGACCTTGCCGCCAAGGGCCTCGACCCGCTCCGTGATCCCCAGCAGGCCCCACCCGTGGCCTTCATCGCTGGGTCGTCTGACCGACGCCCGATCGAAGCCTTCGCCATCGTCTTCGATTTCGATGGTGAGCACGTCGTGCTGAACCGCGCACTGGATCAAGGCCTGTTCGGCCTTCGCGTGCCTGGCGATGTTGCTGATCGCCTCTTGCACGACCCGGAACAACGCGGTCTCCATCAAGGGAGGCAGCCGCCGCTCGACATCAGTGAACTCGCAGCGCACGGCGACCCCGCGCGGGGTCAGCTGCCGCTCGGCATACCAGCGGATCGCCGACCAGAGGCCCAGGTCGTCCAGCACAGAGGGCCGCAGGTCGTAGATGACCCGGTGCAGTTCGTCGAGGGTTCGCACCGCCAGCATCCGCGCCTCCACCATGGGTGCCGGGTCGACGCCTGGCGGGAGCCGGGCGATCGCGGTCTCCAGCCGCATCGCCAGCGCGCTGATCGTCTGACAGGTCTCGTCGTGCAGCTCGCGCGCCAGCCGTTTTCGCTCATCTTCCTGGGCGGTAATCACCTGCCGTAGCAGGCGGCTGCGTGCTTCGTCGCGTTCCGCCATCTGGCGGTAGAGGCCTTCAAGTTCCTTGGTGCGTTGCTCGACCCGCTGCTCCAGCGTGGTATTGGCCTGTTCGATTTCGGCCATGAAGGTACCAAGGGCCGATCGCATGCGCTCGAGCGACTGGCCGAGACCGCCCAGCTCGTCGGTGCCGAGCGGCGGAATCGGCCGAGTGAGGTCGCCGGCGGCAATCTGCCCGGCGGACTTCGTCAGGATGCGGACGGGGCGAAGCACGCTTTGTGCGGCACCGTACGCGAACAGCACTCCCAGGCCGAACAGGATGGGCGTCCACACCAGCATGGACCTGCGCAGGGCATTGGCGTCGGCCAACGTGGCTGCCTGGGGCTCGCGCAGACAGATGCCCCATCGGACCTGCTTGACGGGCACGAAGGCCATCAGTTCCTCTTCGCCGGCCTGCTTCCTGCCGTGACAGGTCGTGCACGTGCCCCGAGCGGTTTGGCCCGAAGCGATCCGCTCGGCGATGAACTGCTGGTGGACCAGGTGGCTGGCTTGCGGTTCGGGTGAGGAGCTGGCAAATGGCTGGCCCGCGACGTCGAATACGGTGATCGATCCACCGACTGCTACCGGATGTTCTCTGAGCAGAAGGGTCAGTCGTGGGCTGTTGGCCCGAATTTCACCGACGGCCAGTCCCACCGCCTTGCCGGTCCAGTCGCGAATCGGGACAAAGAGATGGATGTACTCCCCACGCGCGTCATGAACCAGACCAGACGCCGTCGGACGGTCCGCTGCCAGCGCCTGCGTTGCCCCCGCGATCACAAGCTTGCCGGCATCCGACGACTCCGGCTCGGCCAGCCGCACGCGTCCCGCTCGGTCGGTGATGAAGGTTCGGTCGAGAATCTCTCCGCTCAGGTAGGCGCGGCGCAGGGCCTCGAGCCTGGGCGTCAGGGTGCGGGCGCCTTCAGCACTGACCAGTTCCGGCGCCGACGCCACTTCCTGGAGGCGGCGCCACTCGCGCTGCACGACGTTGTCCAGGTGTTGTGCGGCGACGGCGGCGTCGGTTTCCCGTTCGATCAGCATCCGTTCCGTCAGCGCCTCCACACTGCGCCACGCAACCCATCCGGGAACCAGCATGGAGGCCACCACGCCGAGCACGACCAGCAGGATCACCCTGGCCTGGATACCGCGCATGTTCCAACCCCGGCGTGGCTGCGTCATGATCATCACCGCCGATCCATGCTGGCGGCCATCCGCATCAACTCGTCGAGAGACCCTCGAGAGCGTGCCAGCAACAGGTGCCGGTTCGTGCGCCAGAGGATCTGATGCCACACGACACCGTTGGTGTCGCGTATGCGTTGGACCAGGGCCGGAGCGCCCGAGAGCAAGGCCGGTTCGGATTGCAGGATCACGCCCGGCGCCATCACCTCCGGCGCGATCGCGCTGGAGCCGGCCGGCGCCATGGCTTGGACGAACCAGATCTCGTTGGTCGGTCGTTGGCGGAACCAGAGCGCAACCGACTGGCGCTGAAACATCCGGATGTCGTCGGGGGGCCACGCCAGACTGGCCGGGAAATAGGCTGGCGCAGGCACTCGGTTGCCCAGAACGTGCTCGAGCGCCGCGACGCTGTGCAGGCGCACCACGCCGCGGGGCAGTCCGGTCAGCAGCGATGGCGTCGAATCAATCAGCCGTAGGAGGAGAGCGGCGGCGACCATGAGGGCGACGAGCCACAGGCAGGAAGTCGTCAGCTCGGCTGCGTAGGACCGCACCGACGGTCCGACACGGATGCCTCCGACTGGCGCCGAGGGCGTGTGGGGCATGACCTTTCTCGCCTATCAGACCACGAAGAACAACAGCAAGGCCAGGCCGGCTGCCGCCAGCACGGCGCGGATCGGCGCCACCGATCGGGTCTCGGGTGCAGCCTCTTCCAACCGGCAGCGGCGCGCCTCTTCAGCCAGCCGGCGGGTGTGAGCCACCAAACGGCGGCGGAATTCTGGCCGTGCACGCCGCTCCGGATTCGACAAGGCCGGATCGGCCTGCGACAGTCGCGCAATCGCCCGCACGAGTTCGGCCGAGTAGCCTTCGCGCGCCACGGTCATGTCCGCGCGGTACTCGAGTTCCTGGACGATGTGCCGGCCCACGATCTGGGCGGCCGGGCTGACGATCTGCAACGTTCGCAAGAGCAGCAGCACCCAACCGGCCTGCGGATCGTGGCGAACCAGATGCGACACCTCATGGCTCAGCGCGGCGCGCAACTCGGCATCGTCCAGGCGGGCCAACGCCCCGGTCGACGCCAGAACCGACGGGCGGCGACCGGCGCCCGAACACAGCAGGACCGGCCCGTCGCGATCGATCAGCACGACGTCGGCATCGATCGACGGGCTGTCGGGGATCAACGCCAGTACGCGGCGCAGTCGTGCGAGTCGGGGATCGCCAGGATCGGTCACTCTGGTCTCTGCGATTGTCCGCATCCGGTCATGAAGATACGGAAGGACGTCGCGCAGAAACAGGAGCAGGCCAAGCCCCATCAGCACCAGCGTGACGAAGGTGGTCAGGTCGGTGCCGCCGAGGCGGAGTTGATCCCAGTGGTGACCTGAGAACAGAGCCCAACGCACGCCAAAGGAGCCGGTCGCGCGCACGGGAGCCGCCAGACTGTAGATGGGCGTGACCAGGAGAGGAGCAGCCAAGGCGAGCCATCGAAGAGCCAGGCGCTCATCTGGTTCCCCGACCCGCCACAGCCGAAGCAACGCCTCAACAAACAGGGCCGCGATGATGCCGTGCAGGATGGCCTGGCCTGCGTAGGCAAACACGGGTCAGGGCTCCTCGAAGTCGTTCACCTGCTTGAGCCTGGCCAGCTCGAGAGGGTGTTCGTGGTGCATACGCTCGGCGCTGATCTTGCCGGTGAAGATGGTCTTGTCGAAAGGGAACACATCTGGATTCAGGTGCGCATTATAGATGTGCCAGAGGATGACGACCAGAAACGCCATCAGCCCTTCGTTGCTGTGCGCCACTTTGGCGGCCGGCACCAGTTCTCCTGGGAACAGCCGGGTAAAGAGAATCGGGAAATACAGGACCAGGCCCGTGATGATCGCGACCACGGCACCCAGCACCATGCCCCAGTACTCGAATTTCTGGCGGTAATCGAACCGATCGAACTCGGCGGGATGGTCCACCTTGCCCAGGTAGTACTTCACCATGTGGATCGCGTCGGTGAAGTCCTTTCCGTTGGGCACAATGGACAACGGCGCGCGGCCCGTGGCGATCGATCCAATGGCGAACATCAGGTGGAACGCCGTCAGCCCCGCGAACGACAGCCCGGCGGCGCGGTGAAACCACCGGATGCGGTCGATGCCGCCCATCACGTCAATCAACCATCGCGCCCAGGATGCCTCGAAGTATTTCTGCGGCAGGCCCGTGACCGACAAGACAATGAAGAGCGACATCACACAGAAGTGCTCGGTGCGCTGCCGCGTATTGAAACGAGTGAGATAGGTGCTCATCGGTTGACCACCACGCGCCAGAAGTGCAGCAGGATCTGCAGCACCAGGCCGCACATCATGAAGGGTATCAGCACGGCATAGAACACCTGGACACCGTACACCAGGGGCGCTTTCTGCCAGGTTGGCTCGTAGTGCGACATCCATGCGGCCGGAAAATTCTGGCCGGCACCCGGGTGGCAGCGTGCGCACGTCTTGACCAGGTTCGCCCGGAGCACGCGCGATCCCGGCTCGTCAATCTTGGTGATGTCGTGCACGCCGTGGCAGTCCGTACAGAGCGCCACCACACTGACCTCGCGCGACTTGTCGGCCTGGTGCAGCGACGCCGTCATGCCATGGAAATCCGCGACGTACGTCTTGGTGACGGCTGTCGAGATGCCGTACTTGTCCATCAGCGCCTTGTTGGCGTGGCAGCTGCTGCACAGTTCCGGCGTGCGTCGCTGCCAATCGGCGTCGCGCGGCCCGGCCACGTCGTGCGATCGGTGGCAGTCGGTGCATCCGGGCACGTCATTGCTCTTCTCGACGAACCGGCCGTGCACGCTCTTGCTGTACACCTCGAAGACGCCCTGGTGACAGCGGGCGCAGGTCTGCGACAGGATCGACTTGGGCCCGTGCGTCGAGGACACGTTGTGCGCGCCGTGGCAATCGACACAAAGCGGAGCCGTGCGATCGCCGCGAGCCAACGCCTGGTAGTGGACGCTGTCGAGCGTCTTCGTGTAATTGGCGAAGTGACACCGTTTGCACTGCTCGTAGTAGGCCACCGTGAATTCGCGGAGCGTCTTGAAGGGCCTCGACTGATGCGGCAGCGATGCCATGTCCTGATGGCAATCGGTGCAGCCGAGCTTGTTGCCGTGGACCGACGATCGAAACGTGTCGAGATCGACAAAAAGTGAGCGAGTCTCGCCGTTCGGAAGCGCGACCGACAGGCTTCGGTCCCCGTGGCAGCCAAGGCAGGTCTCGACATCCCCCGCCGGTGGGGGCGCGGTTTGGCCGGGCTGCGACGTGAGAACGGTTAGGAGCAGGAGCGTCAATACCATGGGCGACCCGCGTTGAACTGGCGATGGAGTGTCGCAAACGTCGGGGCCGACACCAGTCCCGAAGGGCTGGCCAGGCCGTCGGGGGCGGCGGGAGACAGGGGTCTGACAGACGCCAAGTTACTGGCGATCGGGTTTCTCCACCGAGGGTACTCTCAGCAAGGTTATTGCCAGCCTAGAAAACGGCCCAAATCCGAGTGAAAGCTATGACTTACGGCAACTGGGCCAGGCGGCAACTGGCCGGCCGCCGGTATTCCGGCACTCACGATACGGGTTCGCCCATGTCAGTCACCCTGGTGGTGATGGTGGTCGTGGTGGTCGTGGTGGTGGTGGCCGGCCTGTGACCGATCGAGTCCAGCCACGCTGGCGACCTGCGTCTCGAGCCAGCCGAACCACCGGTCCATGCCCGCCCCGGATCGGGCCGCCACCGCAAACACCACAGGACTCGGCATGACCCGGGCCAGCGCGTTCTCGAGCTCGTCCATCCGAACATCGAGGTACGGAAGCAGATCAATCTTCGTGAGGAGCACGACGTCGGCTTTCCTGAACATCACCGGATACTTGAGCGGCTTGTCCTCACCTTCGGTCACTGAGAGCGCCACGACGTTGAATGTCTGCCCCAGGTCGTACACAGCCGGGCACACCAGGTTGCCGACGTTCTCGACAAAGAGCAGGTGCGGGGCCTGCAGTTCGTCACCGTGCAGGGCGTCGTGCACCATGCTGGCATCGAGGTGGCACGCCGACCCCGTCGTGATCGCCGTGGCCGGGATCCCCGCCGCGCGCAGGCGGTCGGCGTCTCGTTCCGTTTCGAGATCACCCGCGATGGCGGCAATCCGGTACCGCCCGGCAAAGGCCCTGGCCGTCGCTTCGAGCACCGCCGTCTTGCCCGACCCGGGCGATCCCATCAGGTTGATCGCCAGCACGCCGTGGGCCGAAAAGTGCTCGCGGTTGTGGGCTGCCTGGCGGTCATTGACGGACAGAATGCGGTCGCGAACCTCAACGGGAACCAGGTGCGGATCGCCGCACCCGCAGGTTTCACACATCAGGGAACCTCCAGTTCGAGTTGCTCCAGCAGAATCTCGTCGCCGCCCTGCAAGCGGGCCGGCTCGTTGCAGTCCGGGCATTGCAGGATGTCGCCGGCCGCGATCGAGCGGTCGCACCGCGGGCAGCACCAACTGGCCGGCACGCGTTCGATGTCGAGCGTCGCGCTCTCGCACATCGTATGTTCGCGCACCAGCGAGAACGCACTTTCGAGCAGCACCGGTTCGATCCCCGACAGCGCGCCGATCCGAAGACGGACCCGGTGCACGGCCACCGCCCCGCGGGCGGCCGCCTCGGCTTCAATGCGTTCCATCAGCGCTAGAACAATCGAGTACTCGTGCATCTGATCATCAACAAACACTGTCGCTACTAGACATCGTCTATGGGCTTCATCTTAGCGAATGAAGCACGTGTTTCGTCCGGCCTCCTGGCCTGTCCGAACCGCGGCGGCCGTTTCTCGAAAAACGCTGCCAGACCTTCGGCGAAGTCGGGCGTGTTGGCCACGCGCCAGAGCTGCTCCAGTTCCTGATCGAGATGAAAGTCGAGCCGGTCCACATTGGCGGCCTGGTTCAAGAGTGTTTTGGCAGTGCCGTAGGCGGGCATCGGGCCCTCGGCAATGGTCTGCGCCAGCGCGATCACGTCGGCATCGAAGCCGGCTGCCGGAAACACTCGATTGATCAGGCCCCAGTCGAGCGCCATCGTCGCGTCGAGACGCGGATTCAACAACACCATCTCCATGGCGCGCCTCAGGCCGATCAGGCGCGGCAGGAAGAAGGTGGAGCTTTCCGCCCCGGTCAGGCTGGTCTTGCCGTACGCCCATTCAAAGGTGGCACGCTCCGAGGCGAACACCAGATCGCAGCACATGGCCAAGCCCAGTCCACCGGCGGCAGCCATCCCGTCTACCGCCGCAATAAAGGGCTTGGAAGAGCGCTTGATCTCTGAGATCGTGCTGTGGATGTACTCCAGGATCTGCTTGAACACCGCGCCGTAGCCTTCGTCGGGTGGGCGGGCGCCCGGCATCAGATAGCCGAGATCTTCGGAACGCCCGCCCGCACGGATGTACTTCAGGTCGGCACCGCTGCAGAAGACGCCGCCTTCGCCGCGCAGCACGACCACCCGGGTTTGCTCGTCCCGGGCGCAGTGCAGGCCGGCTTTGCGCAAATCGCGGGCCGTGTCCACGTCGAGCGAATTGAACCGTTCGCGCCGGTCGATCGTGATGACCGCCACCACACCGTGGCGATCCACCCGGATATGGCTCACCTGTCCCCCTCAACAAATCCGAGGCAGCAACTCGCCTTCGGGTTCCGAGAGCATGCGCCTGCCGAACCCGGTGTCAAGAATCACGGCGCCTGGATGTTCCGACAGGCATCGGCCGACGATGGCGGCGCCTCCACCGAGCGGGTGACGCCGAATCGCTTCCAGCACAGCGTTTGCAGCGCCCGGCCGCACGCCAATCACCGCCTTCCCCTCGTTGGCGACCACCAGCGGATCGATGCCCAGCAGATCGGCCGCCGCTCTGGTGGCGGCACGCACGGGCACCGCCAATTCTTCAATCAGGATTCCGACCGCGCCCTTTTCAGCCATCTCGTGCAGGGCACTCGACAAGCCGCCTCGTGTCGGGTCTTTCATGGCCACAATGCCGGCGCCGCCCGCATCGAGGGCCGCTCGCACCAGGCCATTGATGGGCGCGACATCGGACCGCAGGTCACCTTCGAGCGCCAATTGGTGGCGGGCGGCCATAATCGCCATGCCGTGATCGCCCATCGTGCCCGTCACGATCAGCACATCGCCCGGACGAAGGCCTGCGTCGCTCACCACCCGATCGCACAACGCCACGCCGGTGGTATTCACCACCAAGCCGTCCAACTCGCCGCGGCCCATCACCTTCGTATCGCCCGTGACGATGGGGGCGTGAGCCTCGCGGCAGGCTTCGCGAATCGACGCGTACACGCGCTCCAGATCCGCTTTGGAGAATCCCTCCTCCAGGATGATGGCGCACGTCAAACCCAGCGGTTCGGTGGCCCCCATCATGGCCAAGTCGTTGACGGTACCCGAAACGGCGAGCCGGCCGATATCGCCGCCCGGGAAGAAGATGGGCTGCACGACATGCGAATCCGTGGTGATCACCAGCCATCGATCGCCCACTCGAAGCGCGGCCGCATCGTCCATGGCCGCCAACCCGATTCCATCGACGGGTACGTCGCCCAGGCCTGCCAGGCACACCCGCTCGACGAGCGCCCGCATCGCGCGTCCGCCGGCGCCGTATTTCAGCCCGAGCCGATCGTCCACCAGGCCACGCCGCATCATGCGACGCCTCGAAGGTCGGGGTGTCCGCCGTACTGGTGCCAGATCCGGCAGGCGCCTTCGCTGCTGACCATGCAGGCGCCCACTGGTTTCTCGGGCGAGCACTCCTGGCCGAAGAGCGTGCAATCGGAAGGCGACGAGATGCCCGCCATGATGTCGCCGCAGATACACGATTGCGCGAGCAGCGGCGGCGCATAGTCCCACAACGACGTCAGGTCGATCGTGAAGCGCCGGCGTGCGTCGAGGTGCGCGAATTCGTCCCGCAGCCGGAGGTTGCCGTTCGGCACGTGTGCGATGCCGCGCCACCGGCCGCCGGTTGGTCGAAAGACCTTCCACAGCTGATGCTGAGCGCGGAGATTGCCTTCTCTCGTCACACACCGCGGGAACATGTTCGACACCTGCGGGGTATGGTCTCGGATCAGTTCGAGCAGTTTTACCAGGCCCGCCAGGATGTCGAGGGGTTCGAAGCCGGCCACGACCACTGGCAGTTTGTGACGCGCCACAAACGGCTCGAAGACCCCCCATCCGGTAATGGTGGCGGCATGCCCTGCGGCCAGGAATCCCTCCACCCTGGTCTGTGGCATTTCGGCCACGATTTCCATCACCGGCGGGATGTATTTGTGCGCCGACAGGATCGAGAAGTTGTCCGGAACGCCGTTGAGGACGATGGCGGCCGTGGCGACGGCGGTGGTTTCAAACCCAGTGGCGAAGAACACCACGTCGTCCCTTATCGACCGCGCCAGGTCCACCGCCTGGGCTGCGCTGTAGATCACGTGGATCTTCGCGCCCTCTGCCTGCGCATCGGCCAGCGACAGGGCGGTGCCAGGCACGCGCACCATGTCGCCGTAGGTCGCGATGTGCACGCCCTGCCTGGCCAGCACGACGCCTTCGTCGACTTCGGGCGTATCGGTAATACAGACCGGGCAGCCGGGCCCCATGATGACATTGAGCGCACGAGGAAACACCGCGCGGAGCCCGAACTTGGCGATCGCCTGCTCGTGACTGCCGCACACGTGCATCACCGAGACTGGCGCACGGCCAATGTCGACCGTCAGGCGGGTGAGCGCGTCCACCATGGCGCGAGCCCGAGCGGGATCCCGGAACTTCAGCTCTCGGACCGCATCGGCCGAGCCGCCCTCAAGCATCCTCGCGCTCCTGTGTAGCGGCGATCTCGGCCCTCACGTCTGCGGCCATCAGGTCGTCCTGTTCGGACGCCTTGATCAGTTCTTCGTACAACGCCAGCGTTTCCCCGATCTCGCTGTCCGGGATTCGCCGGATGGCGTACCCCACATGGTTCAGGACGTAGTCGCCCACGGCGACCGGTTCATCCACCACATCGAGCCACACCTGGCGACGCACGCCCCAGAAATCGACCGTGGCGGATTTGCCGTTGATCTCGACCACCTTGCCAGGCACACCTAGGCACATAGCTCCTCCGTCACCACCTGAGATCCGGATTGCACGATTGCATTGGCGACAACCGCCTGGCCCAGCGCCAGGCCGCCATCCCCCGGGGGCACCGACTCGTGCAGAAGCACCTGTACGCCCGGGCCAAGTTCGCGCACGACACTCTCGGCAAGGCGAGCGTTCTGAAAACACCCGCCGGTCAGCACGACGGGCACCGGCCCGTGACGAATCCGCTGCATCCGGACCACCTCGGCCGTCGCCAGCGCCAACGTGTTGTGGAATCGAGCCGACACGCCGGACGCCGCCTGACCGCCAATCAGGTCACCCACCATGGCCCGCACGGCGGGGCGCAAGTCAATTTCTACGCGGCCGGATTGGTCGTCCAATCCGAATGCGTACCGGCCATCATCTGCCGGATCGGCCGTCAGATTCCACTCCAACGCGATTTGGCCTTCGTAACGTGAGATCGGCCGGCGCAGGCCAATCGCGCCCATCGCGTCGAAGTAGCGGCCCACCCCATGAGCCTGCACCGTGTTCAGGTTGGTGTCGAGCATCTGTCGCACGATGGTCAATTCGGCTTTGGGGACACGACCGAACACGGGCAGCCGATCGATCGGCGGATCGCCGTCAAACGCATCGTCCAACAACGCGTACGCCTGGCGCCAGACCTGACGGATGGCGAGATCCCCGCCAGCCAGACGAATCGGCCGGAACGTCGCAAGCCGCTCGAAGCGGGCGTAGTCGGCCAGCAGAATCTCGCCGCCCCATGCGGTGCCGTCGGTGCCAAGCCCGGTGCCATCGTAGACCACGCCGATCACCGGCTCATCGAGACCATGCTCGGCCATGGCGCTGGCGACGTGGGCATGATGATGTTGCACGGCAATCTTGACCGGCTCGGGACGCCTCAGCGCGTAGCGCGACGAGAGGTAGGCCGGATGCAGATCGTACGCAACGACGCTCGGGCAGATGGCCAGGAATCGCTCCATGCGCCCGACGGCGTGTTCGAACGACTCGTACGTCTCCAGATTTTCCAGGTCGCCGATGTGGGGCCCCAGATAGGCCGTGTCGCCGGTGCCGAAACAGAACGTGTTCTTCAACAGCGCTCCGCAGGCGAGCACGGGCTGGGCAAATGCCTGGCGCACCGGGATGCCTCGAGGCACATATCCCCGCGCGCGCCTCAGCACGACCGGCTTGCCCGCGATGATCCGGGCCACCGAATCGTCGCACCGCGTGTCGATGTCGCGGTCGTGCACGAGGAAGAGGTCGGCCACCCGACCGAGGCGTGCGAAAGCTTCGTCATTGCGATAGGCCAACGGTTCTTCCGACATGTTGCCCGAGGTCATCACCAGCGGCCGGGACACATCCTGCAACAAGATGTGATGCAGCGGGGAATAGGGCAGCATCAACCCGATGGTCGGATTGCGGGGGGCCAGGCCTTCTGCCAGCGGGCAGGTGTGCTTGCGAGGCACCAGCACGATGGGTCGTTCAATCGACAAGAGGAGCGCCCGGTCCGCATCGCTCAAGTCGGCCACCTGTTCGGCTTCGTCGAGCGAACCCACCATGACGGCAAACGGTTTTTCATCCCGGCGCTTGCGGCGTCGCAGTTCGGCAACCACGTTTTCGCTGGTCGCGTCGCACGCCAGGTGGAACCCCCCCAGTCCTTTGATGGCGGCGATGCGCCCCTGGCAGAGGGCGTGAGCCATGGCCGCCAGCGGATCGGGCGACGGCACTTCGATGCCGGTCTGATCGGTGATCCACACCCGGGGACCGCATAGCGGACAGGCGTTCGGCTGCGCATGAAAACGGCGATCCTCCGGGCACTCGTATTCGGCTTGACAGGCCGCACACATCCGGAACGCCGCCATGCTGGTATTCGGCCGGTCGTAGGGCACATCGTGCGCAATGGTGAACCTGGGGCCGCAGTTGGTGCAGTTGGTGAAAGGATAGCGATGTCGCCGGTTCGAGCGATCCCGAACGTCTGCCAGGCAATCGGCGCACGTGGCCAGGTCTGCGGGAATCGACACCTGCCGGTCTTCCCCATACGCCGATGCCACGATTTCGAAGCTGCCGACGAGCCGTGGCTCCACGCGCGACCACTGAATGGATCGAATCTGTGCCGCCGGTGGAGGAGAGGACTGAAGATCGGTCAGAAACCGGTCGAGTGCGAGAGCCGTGCCGAACGCTTCAATCGTGACGCCGCCGGTATCGTTGCGCACCCAGCCGCCGAGGCCGTGCGTCGAGGCGAGCCGGAAGACCCACGGACGAAATCCGACGCCTTGGACAATGCCCCGGATCTCGATATGCCGGCCTTCGTGTGACATGGGAGCAGGCGAGACGTCTACCTGCGCCGTTTATATCTGTTTGGCCGACTGGAGTCCAGAACACTCGAATCGCCGTCGAACCCGATGGAGAGACGGAGGCCTGGCTACTTGCAGGTCAACTGGACGTTCACCGCATTCGAGAACACGTCGTTGGGCGTCAGCACGTGGAGGCGCTGCCAGCCGCTGATGGACGATCCAATCTCCCACGTGTTGGAGGCAGTCAATGACGTAGCGTTGGGAAACGCCATGGTTTCGGTTGGTGTGGCCGATCCGTCGCTGCGTTCCCACTTGTAGGTGACCGTGCCGGCGTCGTTCGAGGACAGGGTGCCGGTAAAGGTGAAGCGAACCGGGCAGGTGCCATTCGATGATGTATTGTCGACAATGGCCGTCACCGTTGTGATCTTGAACGCCACGGTGGTGGATCCCGTCGTGGAGGACGAGGTCGAGGAAGGCCTGAACGGGCTCAGTAATTGATCGCAAGCCAGTGCCGCCATCGCGAGCACCGTAATCCCGAGAAGAGCCGTCACATGGGCACGCCGAGCTGTCATGAAGTCCTCCGGCGGGGCAGACTGGCCCCGGCTTTGTCGCACATCTGGTATCGGCACTTGGCGCACGGCGGTTTAGACCTGATGGCAGAGGTGGGGATTGCTCAGGATCCGGCCGTCGTGTGCCACAATCATCGCGCTGGGAGAGCCTGGCGATCATGACCGGCTGGTTGATTCGCTTGTCGCTTGTGGCCGCGGCCATCGTCATGGCGCTGCTTCCGATGTCCGCGCCCCTGGTGGAGCGGTACTACTCGCGAGCGGCGTATCCCGCACTTCAACACCTCGTGACAACCGGGTCGAATCTGGTGCCCATTGCGCTCCTGGATGTGCTCATCGCCGGAGCAGTCGTGCTGGTGGTGATGGCGTATAGCCGAGCAGCGCGGGCTCCCCGCGGCC
Source organism: uncultured Vicinamibacterales bacterium (assembly GCA_964358795.1). Taxonomy (GTDB): domain Bacteria; phylum Acidobacteriota; class Vicinamibacteria; order Vicinamibacterales; family JAKQTR01; genus CAYHRK01. The sequence continues at coordinate 1,999 of CAYHRK010000063.1, read as the reverse complement.
AACGGCTTCGCCGCACCGGCCGCACAACCGCCACCTTCGTGGCCGGCGGGTGCGCGCTCTACGTGGGCTTCCTGCTGTGCTGGGGCTTGAACTACAGGCGTCAGCCGGTGTCGGCGTGGCTCGACTTCGATGAGGCCCGCGTAACGCCCGAGGCGGCGCGCGACCTGGCGTCGACGGCGGCGCGGGAACTGGGACGGTTGCGCGGGGAGATTCCGGCGTGGTTGCCAGATCGCCATCGGGAGCTGGCGGATACCACGAGGAACGCCCTCCACCGGTCGCTTGATAACACGACCGCACGGCTTGGGCTTCCGCACACTGTGACTCCAGGCCGGCTGAAATTCACGTTGCTCGATCTGTACTTCACACGGGCGGGCGTCAGCGGCATGACCGACCCGTTCTTTCTGGAAACCATGGCGGCCAGCAACCTGCTGCCGTGGGAACGTCCCGCGGTCGTTGCGCACGAATGGGCCCACCTGGCCGGTTTTGCCCGCGAGTCGGAGGCGGCGTTTGTCGGCTGGCTGATCTGCATGCGGGGCGACGGCGGAGCGCAGTACAGCGGGTGGATGGACCTGTTCCTGAGAACGCTGCGGTCGCTGAATCGAGGCGAGCAGCAGGCCGTGATGAAGACGTTGACCGCCGCCGTGATGGCCGATCTTGACGCAATGGCGCGCCGCACCGAGCGCGATCAGGTCAGGTGGGTCAGTGTGGCGGCCTGGCGGACCTACGACTCGTACCTGCGGGCGAACCGCGTCGACGGCGGGGTACGCAACTACAACGAGGTGGTGCGGCTGGTACTCGGCACGCGGTTCTCGAGCGACTGGAAGCCTGCCCTGCGACCAGCCCGCTGACGGCCATCTCTACCCGCCCCTTTTGTGCATCTCGAGGTGCGGATCGGCGCGTAGCGTTGCCACCGGCAGGTACACCGAACGCTCGCGTACCTCCAGGCGCTCCTCGGCGCCCCGATCGGCACGGCGCACCCAACGATCCTGGAGAAGCGCCGCCACATCAGTATTGGTGGCGCCTGCACGCAGCAGGTCGCGCAGCGACAGCCCTTCAATGCCATACAGACAGGTGTAGAACATGCCGTCGGCCGTCACCCTGGCGCGATCGCACGAACGGCAGAAGGGTTCGGTCGTCGATGAGATGATGCCGAACACGCGCCCATCGGGCAGCACGAATCGATCGGCCGGCGCACTGGACGCCCGCTCGTCAAGCGGTGTCACTGCGCCGAACACCTCGCTCAGGCGTCGCAGGATGTCCCGGCGGGGCACGACCAGCGTACCGGCCCAGTGGGTCGCGCCGCCCACGTCCATGTACTCGATGAATCGCACCTCGGCGCCCATGCGCGAACCGTAGTCGAGCAGCGGCACCAGTTCATCGTCGTTCGCGCCGCGCATCACCACGACGTCGATTTTCACGCCACCAAAGAGCCTGGTGGCGGTCTCGATGCCCGCCAGGACCCGGGAATGGGCATCCTGCCGGGTCAATTGGAGGAACCGCTCGGGCCGCAGGGTATCGAGGCTGACGTTCAGCCGCTTCAGTCCGGCGTGCTTGAGCGGCTCCGCCAGATCCTGGAGCAGCATGCCATTCGAGGTCAGCGCAATGTCGGTCAGCGCTGGTTTGGCGGCGAGCAACCGAACCAGGTCGGGAAGGTCCTTTCGCAACAGCGGTTCGCCGCCCGTCAGCCGGATCTTGTCCACGCCAATCGAGATCGCGGCATCAACCAGCCGGTCGATCTCTTCGAAGTGCAGCAGATTGGCACGTTCGAGCCAGACGTATTCCTGCTCCGGCATGCAGTACTCGCAGCGCAGATTGCAGCGGTCCGTCACAGAGACGCGCAGGCTTCGAAGCGGACGGCCCAGGAGGTCGACTGGCGGCATCATTCGTATTATGCAGGGATTGGCGATCAGGGATTAGGGATTCGATCTGGAGAGGGGACTCGCGGCCCACCGGCCTGGAATCGGGAGCGAGCATGCGGGGCAACGCCCGTCAACGGAAA
>CAYHRK010000062.1:0-17539 GCA_964358795.1 uncultured Vicinamibacterales bacterium | reverse complement strand
AAGAGAACGCGGAGAAGAAAAAGTACACGCTGGCGGCGCTGGCCGAGGGCAAGGAGCTGCGCGGGGTGGTGAAGAACCTCACCGACTACGGCGCCTTCATCGACCTGGGAGGCATTGACGGCCTGCTGCACATCACCGACATGTCGTGGGGCCGCGTGGGCCATCCGTCGGAACTGTTCAAGGTGAACGACGAAATCGACGTGGTGGTGCTGAAGTACGACGCGGCGACCGAGCGCGTGTCGCTGGGCCACAAGCAGCTGGTCTCCGATCCCTGGAGCAACGTGAGCGAGCGCTATCCGGTGGGCGCGCGCATGTCGGGCAAGGTCGTCAGCCTGACCGATTACGGCGCCTTCATCGAGCTTGAAGCAGGCGTCGAAGGCCTGATCCACGTGTCGGAGATGACGTGGAGCAAACGCGTGAAGCACCCATCGAAGATCCTGAACCAGGGCGATTCGGTCGAGGCCATGGTGCTGGGAGTGGATCCGACTGCGCGGCGCATCTCGCTCGGGTTGAAACAAATCGAAACCAACCCGTGGAACGATTTGGCCGCCAAATACCCGATCGGCGCGCGCATCATCGGCAAGGTGCGTAACCTGACCGAGTTTGGCGCCTTTGTCGAGGTGGAAGAGGACATCGACGGCCTCATCCACATCTCCGACATGTCGTGGAGCAAGCGGATCAAGCATCCGTCCGAGGTGCTGAAGAAGGGCGACACGGTCGAGGCTATCGTCCTGAACATCGACGCTGAGAACCAGCGGCTGTCGCTCGGCCTGAAGCAGCTTGCCACCGACATCTGGGACGAGTTCTTCTCGCAGCATAAGGTGGGCGAGACCGTCGAAGGCAAGGTGGTGCGGTTGACCAACTTCGGCGCCTTCGTGGAACTGGCCGAGGGCATCGAGGGCCTGATCCACGTGTCGGAGTTCGACGATCAGCAGGAAGAGAAGATCGATCTCCAGGTGGATCAGACGTACCAGATGAAGGTGATCAAACTCAGCCCGTCGGAACGGAAAATCGGGCTGAGTATTCGCGCGATGCGGCTGGATCAGGACCGGGCCGATTGGGCGGTCTACTCAGCCGACAGCACCGGCAAGCCGCAGGCGACCCTGGCGGACCACTTCCGGCTGCAACAGCGCGACGGGAAGTAGCCGCGGGAGTCCGTCCCGCGGGAGCGTGTGCATGCCTGGGGCTTCGGGCCCCGGGCGCGACGTGTCCGGACCGGGACGGCCAGAGGGTCCCGGCCTCTTCCTCGAGTCCACCATGACCAAGGCCGAGCTCGTCGAAGAAGTTTCTCGCGTGTCGGACCTCACCAAGAAGCACTCCGAGGTGATTGTCGACACCGTCTTCCAGAGCATCATTGTCGCCCTTCAGCGGGGCGAGAAGATCGAGCTCCGGGGGTTTGGCAGCTTTCGACTTCGGCAGCGGGAGCCCCGCAAGGGCCGCAACCCCAAGACCGGCGCGCGTGTGGATGTGCCGCCGAAGCGGGTGCCGTACTTCAAGCCGGGCAAGGAACTGAAGGACCTCATCAACAGCGAAGCCGAGCCTCACTCCGCTACAGGCCCGTCGCCCGTCGCGGTGCCGCCGGCGTCCTCGAGCGAGAATCCGCCGCCGGCGCTGTAACGGGACCTGGAGACTCGCTGGTGGAACGCCTGTGGTCGCCCTGGAGGCTTGAGTACGTGACCAGCACAGCTGATGCGCGTGGATGCGTGTTCTGTGACGCGCTGGGCGATGAAAGCGCCGGCAGCCTGGTGATTCACCGTGGCGAGACCTGTTTTGTTATTCTGAATCTCTATCCCTACAACAGCGGCCACCTGATGGTGGTGCCCAACCGCCACATTTCGACCCTGGCCTCGGCGTTGCCGGGCGAACGCCACGAGATGATGGATCTCACGCGGGTGGCCGAGCAGGTTCTCACAGAGGCGTATCGCCCACAAGGTCTGAACGTGGGCATGAATCTCGGCCGGTCGGCCGGGGCAGGCATTGTCGATCACATACATATTCACGTGTTGCCACGGTGGCACGGCGACACGAATTTCATGTCGGTGGTCGGGGAAGTGCGTGTGCTGCCCGAAGACCTCACGCAGACGGTGCTGCGCCTGCGTCCGGTCTTCGCCCGGATCGCCAACGAACCCGCGAGATAGCGCCCGGCGCGTCCCAACCTCATGATTCTAGAACTCACGGCCGCTCAACTCGCCTTCAAGCAGGCTATCGAGGAGTTTGCCAGGATCCAGGTCGAGCCGGTTGCGGCGCACATCGATGAAAGCGGCGAATTCCCGGTCACGCTCTTGCGGCACGCCGGCGAACACGGCCTGATGGGCGTCACCATTCCCAAGGCGTGGGGCGGAGGCGGCCGCGACTATGTGAGCTACGCCTTGGCCATCGAGGCCGTCTCGCACGCCAGCGCCACGGTGGGCGTCATCCTGGCGGTGAACAACTCGCTCGTGGGAGAGGTGCTGGCCCGCTTCGGGTCCGATCTGCAGAAGGGGCGCTGGTTGCGGCCGTTGGCCACAGGCCAGGCGTTCGGCGCGTTCGCCCTCTCGGAAGAGAACGCCGGCACTGACGCGGCCAACCTCGAGATGCAGGCCACGCTGGCCGACGAAGGGCAGGTCTACAGCCTGAGCGGGCGCAAGGTGTGGGTGGCGTGCGCCGAAGTCGCCAACGTGGCGCTGGTGCTGGCGGTGACGCGCCCCGGTCTGCGCTCGCACGGCATCACGGCGTTTCTGGTGCCCATGAGCACGCCCGGGATCGAGCGGACGGCGCGCGCCGATTCGCTTGGGGTACGAGGCCTGGGCTGCATGGATCTGACGTTCACCGACGTACGCGTGCCCCTCGATCATGTGGTGGGCGCCATCAACGAAGGCTTCAAGGTGGCGATGTGGGCGCTCGAGGGCGGACGGGTGGCGATCGCGGCGCAGGCGTTGGGCATCGGCCAGGCCGCCCTCGACGAGGCGCTGCGCCACGCCCAGGATCGGCACACCTTCGGCAAGCCGATTGCCGAATACGAAGCCATCCAGTGGATGCTGGCCGACATGGCCACCGAGCTCGACGCCGCGCGGATGCTGATCTACAAGGCCGCCTCGGCCAAAGCCACCCAGACCAGCATCGCGACCGAGGCCGCGCAGGCCAAGCTGTTGGCATCAGAAGCCGCGCATCACGCCGCCGACAAGGCCATGCAGATTCTCGCCTCGACCGGCTACCGGCGCGGTTCGAACGTCGAGCGCTACTTTCGCGACGCCCGCGCCACCGAAATCTACCAGGGCACCTCTGAAGCGCAGCGGATGGTGATTGCCGATCACATCCTGGGAATCAGACGGCACGCCTAGCCCAGAATCTGCTTCGCAATCGTCACCAACTGCATGTTCGACGTGCCTTCGTAGATCTGGCCGATCTTGGCGTCGCGCCACAGCTTCTCGACCGGATAGTCCTTCACGAATCCGTTCCCGCCAAACAGATTGATCGCGAGCGACGTGATCCGCTCGGCTACCTCCGACGAGTAGATCTTGCACATGGCCGCTTCGGTCAGAAACGGTTTGCCGGCATCGCGCAGGCGGGCGGCGTTGTAGACGAGCAGGCGGGCGGCTTCCAGCTCCGTGGCCGCGCGCGCAAGCTGGGCCTGCACGAGCTGGAACTCGGCGATGGCTTTGCCAAACTGCTTGCGTTCCTTCGTGTACTTGATCGCATGGCCCAGTGCGCCCTTGGCGATCCCAATCATCTGGGCCCCAATGCCAATGCGGCCCTCGTTCAGCGTCTCGATGGCCACCTTGTAGCCCTTGCCCACCTCGCCCAGAATATTCGCCTTCGGCACGCGGCAGCCCTCCAGAATCAGCTCGCACGTGCTGCTGGCGCGAATGCCCAGCTTGTCTTCCTTCTTGCCGACCGAGAAGCCCGCCGTGCCGCGTTCGACCATGAACGCCGTGATGCCTTTGTAGCCAGCCGAGGGATTGATGTTGGCGAACACGATGAAGATGTCGGCTTCGTTGCCGTTGGTGATCCACAGCTTGCGGCCGTCCACGACGTAGTCGGTGCCCTGCTCCACCGCCCGAGCCGACATGGCGAACGCGTCGCTGCCCGATCCGGCCTCGGACAACGCGTAGGCGCCGACGGTGTTGGCGGCCAGTCTCGGCAGATACCTCGACTTCACGTCGTCGGAGCCCCAACGGAGAACGGCGTTGATGACCAGGGTGTTCTGCACGTCCACCAGCACCCCCACCGACGGGTCGACGGCCGACAGCGCCTCGACAGCCAGTACGGCGTGGAAAAACCGGGCGCCGCTGCCGCCGAACTGCTCGGGGATTTCGATGCCCATCACGCCCAGATCGAACAGCTTGGTCACCAGATCTTTCGGCATCTTGGCGTGCTCGTCCATCTCGCGGACGTGCGGTCGCATCTGAGCCTCGGCGAATTCGGCCACGCTGTCACGTAGCAGGATTTCGTCTTCGGATAGCGCGGTCAGGGCGGGTGTGTGATCGTCGTGGGCCACGGTGTTCTCCTCGTCTAGCCGCCTGATGTTATCATCGAACCATGGGCCTTTCCCTTCGCGCGGCGACGACGTGCGGTCTGCTGTTCCTGATGGGTATGACCCTGTCTGCCTCCGGGCCGCAAGCCCCTCCGCCAGCCGGCGCGGGGCAGCCGCCGACCAGCCAGGCGAAGCCTCCGGCCGCGCCACAACCGCCCGCCACCGGGCAGCAACCGGCGCAGGTTCAGCCGCCGATTTTCCGCGCCGGCGTCAACGTCGTGCGCGTCGATGTGATTGTCACCGACAAGCAAGGCGATGTCGTGACGAATCTGACGAAGGACGACTTCGAGGTGCAGGAGGACGGCAAGCCGCAGACGGTGGATCTGTTCAAGCTGGTCAACAGCGATGGCAATCCTGCACCCGGTGCCGAGCCGGCCAGGCCCATCCGGTCCCTGCACGACCAGGAAGCCGAAGCCGCCCGAGACGATGTGCGGCTGTTTGTGATCTTCCTGGATGACTACCACGTCCGCCTGTCGAATTCGATGCGCGTGCGCGAACCGTTGGTGAAGTTCCTGCAGACGCAGCTGGGGCCGCTCGACATGGTGGCCATCATGTACCCGCTGATGTCGGTGAGGGACCTCACGTTTACGCGCGATCCCCAGACACTGCTGTCCGCGGTGCGCCGTTTCGAAGGGCGCAAGTACAACTACTCCCCGCGCAACCCGGTCGAAGCGCAGTACGCGTTCTATCCGGCGCAGACGGTAGAAATGGTGCGCAACCAAGTGACGTTGACGGCCCTGAAAGGACTGGCGGTGAGGTTGGGGTCGCTGCGCGAGGGCCGCAAGGCCGTGATCCTGGTCAGTGAGGGATTCTCGTCACTGCTGCCCCCGTCGCTGCGGGATCCGATCGCCGGGATGGGGGGCGCGCCGCCAGGCACGAACAACCAGCTCGCGGAAGACCGGACGCGATTCTTGTCGGACGTCGATCTGCAATCCGACCTGCGCGACGTCTGGGATCAGGCGAACCGGCACAACACCGCGTTCTATGCGCTGGACCCGCGCGGCTTGGCCACCGGTGAGTTCGACATCAACGAGGGGGTCACCTCCAGGCTGGATGGCGACATCCTGCGCTCCACGCAGGACACGCTGATGGAGTTGGCCAACAATACCGACGGCCGCGCCATCATCAATCGCAACGATCTCGAGAAAGGACTGAGGCAAGTGGTGCGCGATACCAGCGCCTACTACCTGATTGGCTACAACTCGACGCTGTCCACACCGGATGGCAAGTTCCACAAGATCGAAGTCAAGCTGAAGCGGCCAGGCCTGCAACTCCGCTCGCGCAAGGGATACTGGGCACCGACGGCCGAAGAAGCGGCCAAGGCCAGTGCTCCGCCGAAACCCACGCCCCCGGCTGCCGTCGAGCGCGCGCTCGGTGCCGTGGAGGCCACGCCGCGTGACCGCGTCGTGGGCATGTGGTTCGGCACGGCGCGGGGCGAGAACGGGCGCACGCGCGTGACCTTCGTGTGGGAACCGCTGCCGCCAGTGCCTGGCGAGAAGCGCCCGGAGCCGGCCCGCGTCACACTGCTGGCGGCCACCAACGCAGGCCAGACGTTCTATAGGGGACCGGTGCCACCCGACGCTGTTCCAGCCGGCGAAGGCGCGACGCCTCCACCCGATTCGGCAGCGGCGCTACCCACCACCGGTCTGCGCGCCGCATCACAGGTGAGCTTCGACGCCAATCCCGGACGGATCCAGGTGCGCGTGTCGGTGCAGAACGACAAGGACCAGGTGATCGATACGGTGCAGCAGGAACTCACCGTGCCCGATCTCACGCTGCCGAAGGTGGCGCTATCCACGCCGCTCGTGTTGCGGGCCCGAACCGCGCGCGAGTTCCAGGCCATCACCCGCCAGGCCGATCCGGTGCCAACGCCTCTGCGAGAATTCCGGCGTACCGACCGTCTGCTGATTCGTTTCGTGCCCTACGGTCCGGGCGGGACCGTGCCGGCGGTGACGGTTCGCTTGCTGAACCGCGTGGGCCAGAAGATGAGTGATGTGCCGGTGGCGCCGCCGGCCGACGGGACGACGTCGTATCAGATCGACCTGCCGCTGGCGGGTCTGTCGCCAGGCCAATACCTGATCGAGATCAAAGCCGCCGGCGAGAGCGGTGACGCCACTGAACTCATCGCGTTTCGCGTGATCAGCTGAAGAGGCACGCGCCGCTCGCGCGCGGCCTTCCTACCGCCAGCGATCATCTTCGATGTGTGTGCGATCGACCGGTGGAGCGTGCCGGGCCGTCCAGATCCGCTCGCTCGTCAGCAGCCAATGCGCCACCTCACGAAGCGGCTCCGGACAAAGCTGGTAGACACGCGTTTGCCCGACGCGCCGTTGCGACACGAGACCCGCCCGGCGCAGCATTTTCAGGTGCTGCGACACCGCCGCCAGCGTCATGTTGAGGGGAGCTTGCAGCCGGGCCACGTTGAGGTCGCCGCGGCTGAGGGCATCGACGATTTGGCGCCGGGTGACGTTGGCAAGAGCGACGTAAACATCATGGGACGAAGATGATCGCGGCATGGCTTATATTTAAGTATATCCTTAACTATGGCGTGACAACAGGTTTTGTTTGTGCTACAAGTTGACCCGTCTTTGCCCCCTCCAGTGGCCCCAGGAACAGGACCCGCCACTTGTGCAGCACCGTGGTAACCCGTGTCATCTCGTAAGGAGGATCGCATGGCCAATGTCGTCAGCGTCAGTCCGAAAGTCTCGAACTACACCCGGGATCTGATTGGCGAGATCATTGCGAAGAACCCGGGTGAGCCGGAGTTCCACCAGGCGGCAACCGAGGTCTACGAATCGCTGGACCTGGTGATGGAGCGGCGTCCGGAGTACCGCAGCGCCAAGATCCCGGAACGCGTGGCCGAGCCCGAGCGCCTCATCATGTTCCGTGTGTCGTGGCAGGATGACCAGGGTCGTTTCCAGGTGAACCGTGGCTGCCGCATCGAAATGAACAGCGCGATCGGTCCGTACAAAGGCGGCCTCCGGTTCCACCCCTCGGTCAACCTCGGCATTCTCAAGTTCCTGGCGTTTGAACAGGTGTTCAAGAACTCGCTCACGACGCTCCCGATGGGCGGCGGCAAGGGTGGGTCCGACTTCGATCCGAAAGGCAAGAGCGATCATGAAGTGATGCGGTTCTGTCAGAGCTTCATGAACGAGCTGTTCCGTCACATCGGCCCCGATACCGACGTGCCGGCGGGCGACATCGGCGTCGGTGGCCGCGAGATCGGCTTCCTGTTCGGGCAGTACAAGAAGCTGCGGAACGAATTCACCGGCGTATTGACCGGCAAGGGGTTGAACTGGGGGGGCTCCCTTATTCGGCCCGAGGCGACCGGCTACGGTGCGGTCTATTTTGCGGCCGAAATGCTCGGCACGCGTGGGGAGAGCCTGTCAGGCAAGACCTGCCTCGTGTCGGGCAGCGGCAACGTGGCCCAGTACACGGTGGAGAAACTCCTGCAGTTGGGTGCCAAGCCCGTCACCCTGTCCGACTCGAACGGCTACATCTACGACGAGGCCGGCATCGACAGCGAGAAGCTGAAGTTCATGATGGATCTGAAGAACGTCCGGCGCGGCCGCATCAAGGACTATGCCGATCGATTCAAGGGCGTGGTGTTCACGCCTATCGATCCCAGGCTCGACTACAACCCGCTCTGGAACCACAAGGCACACTGCGCGTTCCCGAGCGCGACGCAAAACGAAATCAGCGGCAAGGACGCGCAGAACCTGCTGCGAAATGGCGTCTACGTGGTCTCCGAAGGCGCCAACATGCCGACAACACTCGACGGCGTCCGGTTGTTCCTTGACGCGAAGATTCTCTACGGGCCGGGCAAGGCAGCCAATGCCGGCGGCGTCGCCACGTCCGGGCTGGAGATGTCGCAGAACAGCATGCGGCTGAGCTGGACGCGTGAGGAGGTCGACGCTCGCCTGCACGGCATCATGAAAGCCATCCACAAGTCGTGTGTCGAAGCGTCCAGTGCGTTCGGCACCGCTGGCAACTACGTGAATGGTGCGAACATTGCCGGCTTCCTGAAAGTGGCCGATGCCATGATGGACCAGGGTCTGGTGTAGGCTAGGCCTGAGCAGCGGGCCGGGCGGCTTCGCGCGGCTTCTTTGTCCCGGCCCGCTGGCAGGCTGATCGATGTCTCATCCACGTACACGCCGGGATCACCCGGCACTGCCGCGCTGGCGACGGGAGTTGCAGGATCTGATGCCGAATCGGATCCAGAACATCCTGCTCGTCTCGAGTCTGTACGATTCGTTCATCCTCGCTCAGGACGGCCAGCTCAACGAGGTCATCCTCAGCGAATACCTCCAGCTCAACCTGCACCATACACCGGGGCTGAAGCGCGTCTCCACGGGGACCGAAGCCCTGGAACTCGCCATGGGGCCGCGCAGATGGGACCTCATCATCACATCGATGCACGTGGGCGATATGAATGCGCCCGACCTGGCCCGGCGTGTGAACGAGGCCGGATTGGCGACGCCAGTCGTGTTGCTGGCCTACGACTATCGTGAGCTTCGCGAATTCGTGGATCGCCACGACACGTCAGACCTGGCAGGCGCCTTCCTGTGGCAGGGCGACGTGCGCATCCTGCTGGCCATTGTCAAGCACGTCGAAGACCGCATGAACGTGGCTCACGATACCGGTCAGCTGGGCGTGCAGGCCATCATCGTCATCGAGGACAGCATCCGCTACTACTCGTCGTTCCTGCCGGTCATCTACACCGAGGTCATGAATCAATCACACCACTTGCTGCCGGAGGGCATGAACCTCTCGCACAAGTTGATGCGCATCGAGGCCCGACCGAAGATTTTGCTGTGCAACACGTATGAGGAGGCCTGGGCCCACTTCTCGACCTATCAGAAGAACATCCTTGGCGTGATTGCGGACATCGAGTTTCCTCGGAACGGCCGGCTGGCACCGGATGCCGGCGTACGGTTTGCTCGGGCCGTGCACGAAGCGCAGCCCGACGTGCCGGTCATGCTGCAGTCGAGCGACCCGGCCAACGAGATCCTCGCCCGGTCTGTGGGCGCGTCCTTCCTCGTGAAGGAATCTCCGGTCTTGCTCCAGCAGCTCCGGCGTTTCATGGTCGACAACTTCGGTTTTGGCGATTTCGTGTTTCGGCGGCCGGATGGAACCGAAGTCGGGCGCGCCACCGACCTCAGGAGCCTTGAAGCACTCCTGCGCGTGGCGCCGCCGGAGAGCGTGGCCTACCACGCGCAGCGGAATCATTTCTCGAAGTGGCTCAAGGCGCGCACCGAGTTCGCGCTGGCCCACAGCCTGCGCCCGCGCAGGGTTGAGGACTATCCGTCGATCGAGCACCTGCGGACCGATCTGGTGCAGGCGATTCAGGCGTACCGGGAACAACGCGATCGCTCGGTCGTGGCGGACTTCGATCGCGCCAGTTTCGACGGCACGAGCAGCTTCTCGCGGATCGGCGGCGGGTCGTTTGGCGGCAAGGCGCGGGGTCTGGCCTTCATGAACCTCCTCATCGATGACGCGGGCATACGCGACGAGTTCCCGGATACCCGGATTGTCGTGCCGCCCTTCGTCGTGGTGAGCACCGACGTGTTCGAGGACTTCCTCGATCGCAACCAGCTGCGGGATCTGGCGATCAACGCGGTCGACGATGAGGAGGTGCTGCAGCGGTTCCTTCGCGCCGAGTTCCCTCCGGGGGCGGTGAAGGATCTCGCGCGCTTCGTCGATCGCATCCACTACCCATTGGCGGTGCGATCGTCAAGCCTGCTCGAGGATTCCCACTACCGGCCGTTCGCCGGCGTCTATGCCACCTATATGCTGGCCAACAACCACGCGGGCGGCGAGGTGCGGCTCGAGCGCCTGGTGACTGCCGTCAAGCGCGTGTTCGCATCGGCGTTCTCGCAACAGGCCAAGGCGTATCTGGCGGACACGCCTTACCGGCTCGAGGAGGAGAAGATGGCCGTCATCCTCCAACAGGTCGTGGGAATCGGCCATCGTGACCGGTTCTACCCCGATCTTGCCGGGGTGGCCCGCTCGCATAATTTCTATCCAATCCCGCCCATGACGGCGGATGCCGGCATCGCGGCGGTGGCTCTCGGCCTTGGCGACACCGTGGTGAATGGACGAGTCTGTGTCCGGTTCTGTCCACGCTATCCCAAGCACCTCGTGCAGTTTTCCAGCGTCAAGGATGCGCTCCAGAACTCGCAGCGCTCGTTCTTCGGGTTGCAGCTGGGCACACCGGCCGACGGCACCGGGTCTGAAGGGGAGTTTGAACTGCGAGAGTTCGGCCTTGACGCGGCTGAGGACGATGGCTCGCTCGAGCTGGTCGGCTCGACGTGGTCGGCCGAAAACGATGCGATTTACGATGGGGTGTCCCGCAGCGGCGTCCGCCTGGTGAGCTTCGCGCCGATTCTGAAACACGAGATGTTCCCGCTGGCCGCGATCCTCGAACGGTTGCTCGCGATTGCCACGGAGGGCACCAGTTCGGCAGTGGAAATCGAGTTTGCGGCAAACCTGTTGATGCCCCGCGGGACGCCCCGCGAATTCGGCTTCCTGCAGCTCCGGCCATTGGCGGTGTCGCTGGAGAGCGCCAGCGTGGAGTTCGGGCAGATCGCCGACCAGGACGTCGTGTGCCGCAGTGCCTCCGTGCTCGGCAACGGGCGGGTCGATGACTTGCGCGACGTGGTCGTCGTCGACGTCGAGCGGTTCGAGCGAGCCCGGAGCCATGAGGTCGCGCGTGAGGTCGGTCTGATCAATGCCGAGCTCGTGCGCGATCGCCGTCCATTTCTGCTCATTGGCGTCGGCCGCTGGGGATCGAAGGAACCGCTGCTGGGCATACCCGTCACCTGGAATCAGATCTCAGGCGCGCGCGTGATCGTGGAGGCCGGCTTCAGGGATTTCAGGGTGACGCCGTCGCAGGGCACGCACTTCTTCCAGAACATCACGGCCGCCAGTCTCGGGTACTTCACCGTCAACCCCGAAGTCGGTGAGGGCTTCGTGGACTGGCAGTGGCTGGCGGCGCAGCCGGCCGTCAGCGAGACGGCGTTCGTCCGTCACCTGCGTCTCGACTCTCCGGTGATCGTCAAGATGCACGGGCGGAACAACCGTGGGGTCATTCTGAAACCGACCCGGCAGGGCTGATGAACGCGCGGCGATGTTTCTTCGTGTCGGACTTGCACGGCAGCCTGGATCGTCTGCAGACGCTGTGGACCGTGATTCGAAGCGAGCGGCCCGGGGCAGTGTTCATTGGCGGAGACATCCTGCCGGCGGGATCGTTGTTGGCAGATGGACCGGATGTCCGACATCGGGACTTCGTCAACGAGGCGTTCGGCGTTGGCCTGCGCCATCTACGCGACGAGCTCGGCCCGGCGTACCCTGAGGTGTTTGTTATCCTCGGCAATGACGATCCCCGCTTCGAGGAGCCTGCCGTACTGGATCTGGCGACTGAGGGCCTCTGGAACTACGTACACGGGCGGCACGTTCGGTGGGCAGACTTCCACGTGTACGGCTACGCCTGCGTCCCGCCGACGCCGTTTCTCCTGAAGGACTGGGAGCGCTACGACGTCTCGCGCTACGTTGACCCGGGCTGCGTGTCCCCGGAAGAGGGATGGCACTCCGTACCTGTCGCCGCGCACGAGACACGGTGGGCGACGATGACGCAGGAATTGGCCCTGCTGGTCGGCGACCGACCGCTCGATCGCGCAATCCTGCTCCTTCACGCACCGCCGTACCGCACGGGTCTCGATCGCGCGGCTCTGGACGGTCGACTGGTCGAACACATCCCTGTGGACGTCCATGTCGGCAGCATTGCTGTGAGGCGATTCATTGAGGCGCGCCAGCCGCTAGTGACGCTCCACGGACACGTGCACGAATCGGCCCGCCTGACCGGGATCTGGCGGGAGCAAATCGGGTCCACTGTAGCGCTCTCGGCGGCCCACGACGGACCGGAACTGGCACTGGTGCGCTTCAGCCCCGACCATCCTGATCGAGCCACCCGGGCCTTGCTGTCGTGACAGAGCCGGGCGACGGCTACGTCTTGGCCTCGTCTCTGCGCATGAGCGGCAACGAGCGGGCCGGGTCCGTAACGGCGTTGATCTTGGCTGCGAAGCTTGTCTGTTTGGCGATCTCGACGTCTGTCACCATGTGCACATCGAGCAATCGGTCGGAGGGGTAGCCGGTTCGCAGGAAGTTTATCTCCGCCAGGCACTGGCCCCATCCATCCAACCACCACCGCAGCGCACGCTCCTGTTCGGGCGATCCCCCGAAGTGCACCAGGAGATCGATGTCGCTTCCCGGGCCCGCCGTCGCGTTCTTCGTACTCCCGAACACGTACAGCGCGCGCACCCCGAACACCTCCGGATCGAGCAGGGAGGCAATCCGTTCGGCCATGCGCAATCGCCAGCGCCAATGGTCCTCGGACACCTGATCCGGTTCGCGGCGACGTTCGCCGCCGATGAAGGCGGACGCACTTGGCGAGGCGAGCACCCCCACCGCCTCGTCGAGATCCGCATTCATCAGGACCTGCAGCACCAGGCCCCCAGTGACCTTCGGCACGTCGATCACGTGAAGCGTGTCGGAGAGATGTCGGTACTCCGGCAGCAGCACCGGCAGGATGTTGGGCGAGTTCCGGAAGAACCGCCTGTTGAAGACCACATCGTCACTGTCAGGGAGGAGCGGGAGATACCGGATGGACGACTCGACCAGGTCCTGGAAGAAATGCGTGCCGAACGACAACTCGGGCACGTAGTTGCCGCGTCGGGTGGCCATCTCGATCAGCATCGCGGCGTTGTTGATGTCGGAGTACGTCACGGCGACGCCCAGCTTGATGTCACCCCGGCTGCCCCAGCGTCCCGGCCCGATCAGCACGAACTGCCGCTTGGGCAGCAACTTGTTGAGCCGGCCGACCGCGCGGCCTACGTCGCGAAGCTCGGTGAGGTCGGACAGCTGACCGTAGCTTTCGGGATCGACGTAGACGATGTGCGTGACGTCCGGTACACGCCCGTTCGACACGTACTTGTTGGCCGAGAAGAGCACCGATTGCGGAGGCAGATCTCTGGGGATGGGTGCCGGGGCGTCCTGAATGGAGAAACTCTGCGGACGGCACTGGAGGAGGTAGAAATCCTTCCCATCGGACGCGAACTCGATGTCGACCGGCGTCCCCGTCTTCTCGCGCAGCAGCCGAAGCAGCGCCCGCATCTGTTCGACAAAAGGCGTGGATCCCACCAGGCCATCAAAAGTCGCCACCACGTGATCGCGTTCGGGATCCCAGTCGAAGGGGGCGGGCCGCAGGATGCCGTCCCGGTCCTGCACCGAGAAGATCTGATTGAAGATCGGGAACTGCCGGCCGCATTGCTGCAGCAGTTCCGAAATCAGCACGGTGCGGAAGCTGTTGGCCTCCGTGTCGATCACGTCAATCTTCCGCGGTGAGTACCGCAGCACCTCCTCCGGCGTCACGTTGGCGCGCAGGCCAGGCTGCCCTGGCGCGATCAGCACGGGGTAGTCATCGCTCAGCCGGTCGACGGCGCGGGTTCCCAGACCGGGCACCATCCGGATGAGCCCGTCTCCTCGCGTGATTCGCGCCGACCACCGGAACTCGTTGTTGCTGAATGCCACTCCGCCAAACGCCGGACAGAAGTACGGGCCGATTTGGGCGCCCACCACCTCCTGGATCATGACGCCCATCTCCTCGTGGACGTCCAGCAAGCCGCGTTCGGCCCGGTACTCGATCGGGTCGGGGCCGAAGATCGAGGCGTACACCTCGGCCACGGCATCCATCAACGCGGACAGCCGTTCGCGTTTGGGACCTCGGTTCGCGAGGAAGAGGCTCTTGTACTTGCCGGAGAATGCGGAGCCGACGCGATCCTCGAGCAGACTCGAACTGCGCACGATGAGCGGCCGCTCACCGAGATCGTCCAGCGCGAGGGAGAGTCCCTTGACGATTTCCGGCGAGAATTCGGAGTGCTTGAAGGCCTGGACGATGTGCGGGTATTCGCGCCGGATTTGGTCGATTTCGAGGTACTTGCGCGCGTACACATCTTCCAGGTCGTTGTGTTCAATGAAGTTCAACAAGCCGTCAGACGTGATGTACCAGGTTCGGGGCACCTTGATGTCGGCCAGCGCATCCGCGTACTCCCGGGACTTGCGAACGATGTGCGTGGCCAGAATCAACCCGGAGCTCTTGCCGCCCAGCTTGCCTCGGCTCGCCGCCGGACTGATCAGCCGTTGCACCAACTCGTGGAAATCACGAACCTCGAGGTGGTTCTTGGCGGTGTTGATGAAGTCCAGGTCCTCGGTCAGAAAGCGACGCGCCAGCGAGACGCGCAAGCCGATCTGTACGGAGCGGGACAACTCGCGGTCGTCCACGCCCATCTGATGGAAGCGCTCCAGCGCCTCGGAGATGTCAAACAGCGAGGTGGTCTGATTCTCGACGGCCTCGACCAGGAAGCCCGCCTTGTCGTCCTTGATCCACTTCTCGACCGAAGACACGATCTCGGCCTCGCTGAGGTGGTCGGCCGCAATTCGGAACGCCTCGTTCGTGACGTGGGCGAGCTGGTCGGAGGTCGCCCGTTCCAACGGACGGTTGTCGTCCTCGCTTCGCCCGCCACGCACATCGGCGCTGAATACCCGCAAGAGCTGGTGCGCCTCTTCGACGCCGTTCCAGCAGAGGTAGTTGATCATCCGGCGGGCGATTCGGCTGAGCAGGTGCTGATCGGTTTTTCGCAGGAACTCGATGATGACCCACCATTGTCGGCGGTCTTTCGTCTCGATGTTCTCCATCGCCAGCTCCCAGTTGCGGAGCGTGCCTCGCAGGCGTTGCTGCATGAGGTAGTGGCCGAGGCGCTGGGCGATGGTGTCGATGAGTTTACGTTCCTCCTTCAGAAACGGTCCTTCATCCGACTTCGGCATTTGCCGTGTGTAGATCACCTCGATGGAGCCGACCGTCTCGCCTTGAACCGAAATCGGCGCGCGTTGAACCGACTCGGTGGCTTGCGAGCGCGGGGGCTCGTACACGACTCCCTCCACGCTGATTCTGGCCCAGCAGACCGCCGGGAACTGCCAGCCTGGCGGGATCACGTCGAGCAGCCCCCGGCACACCTCGTCGGGCATGCGGTCCGGATCATTCGTCAGTTCGTGGACCTCGTAGAGGCACTGAAGCTCTTTCGCTCGCTCGCGCAGCGTCTCGATGATCTTGTCGACGGATCCATCCGGCGTTGGCACGGTCATGCGTCAATTCCCATGTCGAAGGATGAGGCCGTGTCCCTGCCGGCCGTCCACCTGGACCTGGACCGGCTCCGGCGCGCGCACGTGACAGACGTGCCCGGTGTCCTCGATGATCGGCAGGCCAGCCAGCCACCTCCAGTCTACCCGGTTGCTCGCGGTCCGCTTCACAGAGAAATACGTGACTCGGAAGCTCGAGAGGTTGTGGAAGAAGTGGGAACCTTGACTAAGCTCAACGTTCATGGCGGAATCCGACACTTCCACGATCACTCGAGCCCCGCCGATCTGGCCCCACCCCACCGGAATCCCCAGCCACGGATCGGCGCTGCCCCAGCGCCCGAAGCCGATCAGCACATACGGCCGGGCGTCGGCCACCAGTCGCCGATTCAGCGCCGCGATCTCCGACGCCATGACCGGGGTGAGGCGGGCCTCAAACGTCTCGGGCTTCACAAACACCAGATCCTGGATGCCGTCCAGCGTCCCGTTGCCCATCACCGAATCGGACGCCACCACGACCCCGGGACCGTCCAAGTCGGGATAGGTCAAATCGACCACCCCTTCGGATGTGACCATCGGCCTCACCTGAAGGAATCCAACGTGCATTCGCTCGCGATCGAAGGTGGCCGCAAACTCTATCTCCACCGGGGCGTCCAGGGCTTCCTGACATGCGGCGAGCAGGCCGCGTCCGAGATCGTTGAGGGGAAATGTCTCAAGCGCGAGCAACGGGGCGAAGTTGAGCACACGGGCCCCCGCTCGATCGATGCCTGGCGACAACCTGTCCGACGCCGGGTCGTAGGTCGACGCCACGTGCTGAAGCGTGCCATCGTCTTCCGCCTGCGCCAGGTCCGCGCGGATCAGGTATTCGGTTTCCGCCACAGGATCGTACGCTGGCGGTTTTCCCATGTTGACGGCCCAGAATTCCACCTGCGTCTGTCGCAACAGGTCCCGGACGGACCCGGTCGGCGGCGCCACACGCGGGAACCGAGGCGAGTACGTCCACGCGATGCCGCCATCGACGATGGTCTTGCCGAGACCCAGCGCCAGGCTCACCACACCGTCCTCGGGGCGCGCCTGGCCGGTTCGGTAGAAGCTGTACGATCGGGCCACACCCGAAAGGTCAGGATAGAACCGGTCGCCATGCCGGCGCCCGATCACTTCCTGCACGATAACTGCCATCTTCTCGTCACGGTCGGCATGGCCGGTGGATCGCCGGTAGCTTCTGGCTCCGGCGAAGTACGTCGACGCCCACACGTACTTCACGGCCTCGACCAGCCTGCGGAAACGGCTGTCGGCGTCGAGTTGATGGTTGGGAATCATCTTGGTCGCGTAGACGCCGGCAAACGGTTCGTGTAGGTCGTCTTCGAGCAGACTCGATGAACGCACCGCCAGTGGCGTGTGCACCTTCACGATCAGGGCACGAAGGTCGCCAACGAGCTCGGGGGGCAGCGACCCCTGTTGGAAGGCGTGGGCGAGACGTCCGTCTGGCCCTTCGGAGGCCGCGATGTCGCCGAGGTGGTTCAGGGCTAGGAATCGTTCGAAGAGATCCGTCGTGATGACCGTCAGAATGGGAATGTGGACATCACAGCGTGGGAACCGCCCGGCCTCAACCGACCGGGCCAGCGCCTCGCGCACGAACAGGAGGCCGGCGGCCTTGCCGCCGACCTCGCCATTCCCGATTTGTGTAAATCGCTCCGTGCCGTCGAAGAACTCACGGTCGAAGCGCGGCACGTCGAGGTGCACCGGACGCCACGTCCGCATCGGGAATCCCTCTCGGCCAGCCTGGTGTCTACACCCAGCCGCGGTCCCTGCACGCCTTGGCGACGCGGTTGACCGCGA
>CAYHRK010000061.1:0-17598 GCA_964358795.1 uncultured Vicinamibacterales bacterium | reverse complement strand
GGACATTCCGGCTGTAGGCGCCGCTGTCGGTCGCAGCCAACCGGACCGTCACGAGACGGGTTGTCGACACGCACGATGCCGGACACCACCAACACACAGGCCGATTCGCCCGTTGCCGGCCCGGACCTGGCCGCATCGGGCGATCTCGTGATTCGCGGGGCGCGCACCCACAACCTGAAAAATGTCGACCTCACGCTGCCGTCCGGCAAGCTCGTCATCATCACCGGCGTCAGTGGTTCGGGCAAGTCGTCGCTCGCCTTCGACACCATCTATGCGGAAGGGCAGCGCCGCTACGTGGAGTCGCTGTCGGCCTATGCGCGGCAGTTCTTGGAGCGGATGGAGAAGCCCGACGTCGACAGCATCGAAGGCGTGTCGCCCTCCATCGCCATTCGCCAGAAGAACAGCGTGCGCAATCCGCGGTCGACCGTCAGCACGACGACGGAAATCCACGACTACCTGCGGCTGCTTTACGCGCGCGTCGGCCGGACGTTCTGCCACCGATGCGGTCAGGAAGTGATGCGCGAAACAGCCGAGGTAGTGGCGCGCCGCCTGACGTTGCTCCCGACGGGCACGCGGGTGCTCGTCGGCTTTGACGTGCCGGTGCTGCCGGTCGGGACGCCGGTTAGTGGCAATGGCAACGGCAGCGACACGGTCGACGAAATCGCCGAGCGCGAGGCGCCGCCGCCCAACATTCGCGGCCACAGGATCGCCGCGGCCGGGGCGAAGCGCGCCGTGGGAACCGCCGCCGCCACCGGCGACACGGTCAACGAATCCGCCGAGGCGAAGCCACAACTGGACGGGTCGCAGGCCATCACCGCCGCCATTCAGGCCTTGCGCAGGAAAGGCTTCGGCCGGCTGCTGGTCGACGGCCGCGCGGTGGCGTTCGAGGATGTCGATCCGGCGGCGTTGGCCGGCGAGACGCCTCTGAGCGTGGTGGTGGACCGCGTCACCATCGACGCCGGCGTGGAGAGCCGGTTGACCGATTCTATCGAAATTGCCTACACCGAAGGCGGAGGCGCGGCGTTTGCCGTCCAGCTGGATGGATCCGCGCGCCACGCCGCAGGCGAGGTGCCCACGCCTGAGGGCGCACCCGTTCCAGTTGTGCACGTGTTCAGCGAGCGTTTCGAGTGCCGCGCATGCGGCATCGGCTACGAGGATCCGCAGCCGCGGCTGTTCTCGTTCAACAATCCGTTTGGCGCCTGCGCCGTGTGTCATGGGTTTGGCAACATCATCGAGGTCGACATGGACCTGGTGGTGCCCGACCCGCTGAAGACGCTGAACCAGAACGCGGTGGAACCCTGGAGCAAGCCGCACTATCGGACGTACCTGGCGGAATTGAAGCGCGCGGCGCGCAAAGCCGGCGTGAGTCTCGACACGCCGTGGCGCGATCTGACGGACCAGGAACGGCGGTTCGTGCTCGAGGGAGACGGAGGCGAGTTCGAGGGCGTTCGCGGTTTTTTCCAGTGGCTGGAGCGCAAGAAATACAAGGTGCACGTGCGCGTGTTCCTGAGCCGGTACCGCGGCTACCTGACCTGTCCCGAGTGCGGCGGCACGCGGTTGCGGCGTGAAGCGCGCGACGTGCGAGTGGGCGGCCGCACCATCGACCAGATCTGCGCGCTCACCGTGAAAGAGGCCCAGCGGTTTTTCGATCAGTTGCCGCTTGGGGACACCGATGCGGCGGTGGCCGACAAGCTGTTGCGCGAGATCCGGCGGCGTCTCGGGTTTCTCGTCAGCGTGGGCCTCGACTACTTGACGCTCGATCGGCTGTCCTCGACGCTCTCGGGCGGAGAGTCGCAACGCATCAATCTGGCTTCGGCGTTGGGCTCGGCTCTGGTGGGCACGCTCTACGTGCTGGACGAGCCGTCGATTGGCTTGCACCCGCGCGACAACCGGCGGCTGATCGACATTCTCCGTCAGTTGCGCGATCAGGGGAATACCGTGTTGGTGGTCGAGCACGATGCCGACATGATTCGTGTGGCCGACCACCTGGTCGATCTGGGTTTGGGCGCCGGCGAGCAGGGCGGCCGCATCATCTACAGTGGATCGCTCGAGGGACTGGCGCACGAACCGCGCTCGCTGACGGCGAAGTACCTGCGAGGCGAGCTGTCGATTGCCGTGCCGTCACAGCGAAGGCGCGGCACCGGGCAGCGGCTTCGCGTGACGGGCGCGGCCGAACACAACCTGCAGCACATCGACGTCTCAATCCCGTTGAACACGCTGACGGTGATCACCGGCGTGAGCGGCTCCGGCAAGTCCACGTTGGTCCACGATATCCTGTTTCCCGCCATCAAACGGCTGAAGGGCGGCACCGAGAAGCGGGTCGGCGCGTACCGCACACTGGAGGGCGCCGAGTTCATCACCGACACGGTGCTGGTCGACCAGACGCCCATCGGCCGAACGCCGCGGTCGAATCCCGTCACGTATCTGAAAGCGTTCGACCCAATCCGCGAACTGTTCGCGTCAACCAAGGACGCTCGCACCCGGGGGTTCGGCGCCAGCCATTTCTCGTTCAACGTGCCTGGCGGGCGCTGCGAGGCGTGCGAAGGCGAGGGTCAGGTGCGCGTGGAAATGCAGTTCCTGGCCGATGTGTTCGTGCCGTGCGAACTGTGCGATGGCAAACGCTTCAAGGCTGAGCTGCTGGAGGTCAAGTACCGCGGCCGGAACGTGCACCAGGTACTCGACTTGACGGTGCGCGAGGCGCTGGCTTTCTTCAGCGCCTCGCCCAAGGTACTCCGGCGTCTGCAGGTGCTCGACGAGATTGGTCTGGGCTATCTTCGACTTGGGCAGCCAGCCACGACGCTGTCGGGCGGCGAGGCCCAGCGCATCAAGATTGCCGCACACCTGTCCTCTTCTGGAGGCGAACGCCTGCTGTACATTCTCGATGAGCCCACAACAGGGTTACACTTTGACGATATCGCCAAGCTGCTGGCGGCCTTCCGCCGGCTGCTGCAGGCGGGTCACTCGCTGCTCGTGATCGAGCACAATCTTGACGTGATCAAGACCGCCGATCACGTGATCGACCTCGGGCCCGAAGGAGGCGAGGACGGCGGCCGGGTTGTGGCCACCGGCACGCCGGAGGAAGTGGCGGCCGTGCCGGCGTCGTACACCGGGCGCTATCTGAGGCACGTGTTGACGACTGATGCGCGATCCGATCGGTTGGGGGCATGACCATGACAGCTTCGCACCGCCACGGCGCCGTAAGTCTCGCGTTACTCTTTTTCACGGCCCAAGCCGGCGCGCGATCGGCCGTTCCGGGGCTGACCGGCCGGCAAATCGCCTTCGAAGAAGTGGTGGCCAATCTCAAGGTGGGCGACCCGCGCGTACGGCTCGACGCCTTGAACCTGCTGCGCGACTCGGGCTTTCTGGAAGCCGCCGTACCGGTGGCCGCCCTGCTGACCGATCCGGTCAGCGACGTGCAGGCGCTGGCGATCGACGTGGAAGTGAAGCTGTTCCTGGTCGACGAGGCGTACACCCGAGCGATGACCAAGTCGATCGTCAAGCAGAGCGGCGCCACCCTGCCGCTGCTGGCATTTGCGCAGGGCCCGGGCGCCGTCATCGCCAACCCGGCGCCGGCGGCCGTGCTCAACGGCTTGGTAGCGGCCATGGCGTCTCCCATGCTGCACGTGCGCTACGACGCGGCCTACGCGCTGGGGTTGCTGGCTCCGGCCGCCATCACGCGCGGCCAGTTTCGGGAAGGCAGAGCGGCGGTAGGCCGTCTGATGGTGTTGATCAAGGACCCGAACGCCTCGGTGCGGCTGGCAGCCACTCACGTACTGGGCCGATTGCTTGGCGCGGCGATGCAGAATCCAAAGGCGAACGCCGGACTGCTCGAGACAAAGGCGGAGGTGGGCGATCATATCATCTCGGGCATGAACGATCCGGACGAACTGATCCGGCTGTCGTCGATGGGCGTGGTGGGCGAGATTCGACATGAACGGGCGGTCCAGTCGCTCACCGACCTGGTGGGCTACTACAAGAGCGACAAGAATGGCATGGCCGCTCTCGATGCCCTGGCGCACATTGCCCATGCGTCCAGTAACAGCGTGTTCACCGGGTTGTACGAAGGCAACAACGAACAGGTGCGTGCGCTGGCCGTGGATGGCATTGGACGCACCGGCGACGCGGCGGCGATGTACAACTTGCAGATTCGGGCGGCGAAAGAACGCTCGGATGTCGTGAAGCAGGCACTGGCGTTTGCCAAGGCCCGTAACGGCGATTTCAGTGGGCTGGCCAGCATTGTCGAAGGATTCCGCCGCGATGATCTGCAGGCGCGGACCTTCGACTACCTGGTCGAATTGGGCGCCCCGATTGCCCCCTCCCTGGCCGGCTATGCCACACACCAGGATGCCAAGATTCGGGCGGGCGTGATCGAAGTGCTGGGCATTATCGGGAACCAGGCGTCACTGGCGGCCATCGAGGGCCTCATCAGCGACAAGGACCGCCTGGTGTCGTCGGCCGCGCGGCGATCGCAAAAACGTCTCGCCGTGCGCCTGCCGATGACAACGCGAATCTCGTGACGCCCGCCCGGCGCGGCGCTTCCGTGCTGCCGCGGTCCTTCTATGACCGGCCCACCCTGGATGTGGCCCGCGATCTGCTGGCCAAAGTCGTGGTGCACCGCACCTCGCGTGGCGTGACGGCGGGCGCGATTGTCGAGGTCGAGGCCTACATCGGCGAATCCGATCCCGCCTGCCACGCGGCCCGCGGACGAACCCCGCGCAACGATCCGATGTACGGCCCGCCGGGCACCGCCTACGTGTACCTCTCCTACGGGGTACATCATCTCTTCAATGTGGTCACCGAAGGCCCGGGTGTGCCGTCCGCCGTGCTCATCAGAGCGCTGGCGCCTCTGACCGGTATCCCGCTGATGCGGCAGCGGCGCGCAGCTGGGAGCGATGCGCGCGAGCTCGCCGAACATCTGCTGTGCCGGGGCCCCGGCAACCTCACGAAGGCGATGGGAATCACGCTGGCCCGCAACCGCGCGGTTCTCCAGCCGGGGTCGAGCCTGTGGATTGAAGACCGCGGACTGGAACTGACCACCGTGGTGTGGACGCCGAGGATTGGGATTTCGACAGGACAGGACAGGCGCTGGCGGTGCTACGCGGCTGGCGATTCCCGCGTGTCGGGTCTCCGGTAGCCGCCTCTTCGTCTGGCCGGTCGTCAGCGCCGGCGCTGGGTGCGGGTGTTCATGGCCTGCACCGCCACGCGGAACTCGATCTTGCGGCCGTCGCGATACGCGCCAATCGTCACGGTGCTGCCAATGGGCGAGTCGGAGACCAGGCGCAGCAGCTGTGCCTGATCGGCCACGTCCTTGCCGTTGAGCGACACGATGACATCACCAGGCCGGATGCCAGCATCGTACGCCGCCGAATTGCGCGTCATCTGTGACACGACTACGCCATGGTCGACGGGTACCGACAACTGGGACGCCACCCGCGTGGTCACCGGCGAGACGCCGAGGTAGCCGATTGAGCCGCGCCGGACCTCGCCGTACTTGATCAGATCCTCCATCACGCGGCGTGCCAGATTGCTCGGCACGGCGAATCCCACGCCCTGATAGCCGCCGCTCTGGCTGTAGATGGCCGTGTTGATGCCCACCAGCTCGCCGCGCGCGTTGACCAACGCTCCGCCGGAATTCCCCGGGTTGATGGCGGCGTCGGTCTGGATGAAATCCTCGTAGGCCACCACGCCCACATTCGCACGGCCGATGGCGCTGACGATGCCGAGGGTCACCGTTTGATTCAGCTGGAAGGGATTGCCAATCGCCAGCACCCATTCCGCCACCTTCAGCTTCGATGAATCCCCCCACGGCATCACGGGGAGGTTTCTGGCGTCGATCTTCAACAGCGCGATGTCAGTCAGCGGGTCGGTCCCGACGATGCGCGCCTGCACTTCGCGCTTGTCGGCCATCGACACGGTAATCTCGACCGTGTTCTCGCCGACCACGTGATTGTTGGTTAGGATGTATCCGTCCGACGACACCACCACGCCCGACCCGAGGCTGGCTTCCCGGCGGTCTCTGCCGCCAAACACATCGGCACTGTCGCCAAAGAAATAGCTGAAGAACGGGTCATTGGCAAACGGGGAATTCGGCGCCCGCACCACCTGCTGGGACGAGATGTTCGCGACGGCGCCCACCGCCTGGGCGGCCACACCCGTGAAGTCGGGCAGACTCGCCATGCCCCGAACCGGCGCCAGCTGGGACACTTGAGCGGCTGCCGCCTGCGGGGCAGCCGGGGCGGCGCTCTCCAGTTCGGCCACGTGCAGGCGGCCGGTCACCACAAGGCCGCCGACGAATCCAACGGAAACTGCGAGCAGCCCGAAGACGATTCGTTTCATAGAGGTTACTGGATGTCGACGCGGTGGGAACTCGGCGCGGCCTTCGGCACGAGAACGGTCAGCACACCGTTGTCGTACTCGGCCGAAATCTCATCGACGAGGACCGGCTGGGGCAGGACGAACTGGCGCAGAAATGCGCCGTGGCCGCGTTCCACCCGATGAAATCGTGCCTCCTGGCAGCCATGGCACGGGCGTTCGCCACGAATCACCAGCGTGTCCTGCTGCATTTCGATCTTGATCTGTTCACGGGCCATGCCGGGCAGTTCGGCCGACACCACAAACCGGTCGGCGGTTTCGTAGAGGTCCACGGCGGGGGTCCAGCCCGGGGTTTCCTCGACACTCAGACGATTTAGCCGCTCGTGCAGCGCGAGCAGATCATGGAGCGGATCCCAGCGGGAACAGGCCACGATTCGCATCCTAGCATGTTTGGTTGAGGCCAACCAGATGTGCTACGATCGCAAGGCTGTACTGCTGAAAATCGCCGGGACAAGGGCACTAGTCGGCCTCCTAGAGTGACCGCGCAAGTGTTGGTACCATGAGCTCCATTCAGGCCACGCGTCTCAAGAAGGGCATGCTGATCCAACTGGATGCCGACCTGTTCCGCATCCTGGAATTGCAGCATGTCACGCCGGGCAACCTGCGCGGCTTCGTGCGCGTGAAGCTGCGCAACATCAGGAATGGCAGCCTGTCGGATCAGCGACTGCGGTCGGAAGACACCATCGAGCGTGCGAGGCTTGATGAACTCGAGATGCAGTACATGTACAGCGATGCCGGTGGCCACCACTTCATGGACACCAGCACCTACGACCAGATTACGCTGTCCGACGAAGTGCTGGGCGAGATGGTGGGCTACCTCGTGCCCGAATCGGTGATCAAAGTGGAGTTTTTCGGGAGCGAGCCGGTGGGCATCGAGCTGCCGCCGACAGTGGATCTCGCCGTCACCGACACGGCGCCAGGCATCAAGGGCGCCACCGCCAGCGCGCAAGTGAAGCCCGCCACGCTCGAAACGGGGCTGGTCGTCCAGGTACCGCCCTTTGTGAACGTTGGCGACAAGATCCGGGTCAACACCGAAACCGGCGACTACTTGTCGCGGGTGTGAAAGCCGTCATGGACATCGAACGCACTCGGCACACCGGTTGGATCGAGGTTGTCTGCGGCAGCATGTTCAGCGGCAAGAGCGAGGAGCTCATCCGCCGCCTGCGCCGCGCGCAGATCGCCCGCCAGAAGGTTCAGATTTTCAAACCGCAGTTCGACCAACGGTTCAGCGAAGACGAAATCGTATCGCACAGCGAGATGCGGATTCCCTCTCGCAATGTGGCGAGCTCGACGGAGCTGCTCCAGCAGGTCGATGACGACACGGAAGTGGTGGGCATCGACGAAGGCCAGTTTTTCGACGCCGAACTGCCATCGGTGTGCAACACGCTGGCCAGCCGCGGCAAGCGCGTGATTGTCGCCGGCCTCGACCAGGACTATCTCGGCAAGCCGTTCGAGCCCATGCCGCAGTTGCTGGCGATTGCGGAGTACATCACCAAGACGCTCGCCATCTGCATGGTGTGCGGCAACCCGGCCAACCACACCCAGCGGCTTGTGGTCAGCAGCGACCGGCTGCTGCTCGGTGCGCAGGGTACGTACGAAGCTCGTTGCCGCCGCTGCTACGACCCGAGCCTGTCGTCGCCGAGCGGCGAGAATCCGGCCACGTCCTAGCCATACGGGAACCCACGTGGGCGATCCCCTCGGTGTGTTGCTCTTCCTGTTCGGCCTCGGGTTCCTCGCCACGAACCTGATTCTGCTGACCGACTATCTTCGATATCGCCGGCGCCGCCGCGATGCGCTGCTGGTGTGGCCGGCCCCGCGTGCGCGGACCGCGGTTGCGCTGAGCACGGCCATTGCGGCCGGCCTGGGCGGACTGTTGTTCTACAAACTCGTCATCTTGCGCTGGCCGGCCGCGCACGTGTTTGGCGAGTCGATGATGTTCGCGTACTACGGTTATCTGCTCCCCCTCAGCTGGCGCGTGCAGCGCGGGTTCTACCAGGATGGCATCTGGCTGGATCGCGGATTCGCGCGCTATCAACAGGTGACCGGCATCACCTGGCACGACGACCCCACACCCACGCTCGTTGTCGTGTCCGGTCATGCGAAACGGGCCGGTCGGCTGACCGTGCCTGCCGAGCACTACGCCGAGGCGCGCCGCCTGTTGCGCGACCGGATCGCGACGCACCAACTGCACTTCCAGCCGTCATTGTTGGATCTGGGCGGGCACGACGAGCGGGAGGACGTGTAGAGCCCGTCTCGAGATCGGTCAGATTGCTTACGGCCACCCCATCAGCCACTGAATCACGCCGCGGCCATTGAGCGACATGGGGTCGGCCAGGAATCGCGCGGGCACCATCCACACGAACGACAGGATCGCGATCACCATTACGTCGTATTGCCAGGTGGCGCGTTCGTAGGTCCAGAACAAACCGCGCCAGATGATCAGGGCCGGCAGCGTCGCCATCTTCTTCATGCTCCCAGGCTGCGACCCCGGGACGGGTGCGGGAGCCGTGCCGGCCTTCACCGCGGCGAGGCCGCGGCCCGTCTGCAGTTCACGCCACGTCAAGAAGATGCGGTCGGCGACGGTCACCACCGACAGCACCAGAATCACCCACAGCACGGCCGCCATCCGGTTGGTGAAGGCGCCAATCATGAACAGCACGATGCGCTCGGGCCGCTCCATGAATCCGACCTTGCACTTGTCGATGAGCGACTCGGCGCGCGCGCGTGTGTAGCTGGTCATCACCGCGAACATCATCGCCAGCGACGTGGCCAGCACGTAATCGCGGTGACCCGTGCCGAGGTCGTTGTAGAGCGCGATCAATCCGATGAACAGGGTGATGTCCGAGATGCGATCCATCACCGAGTCCCAGAATCCGCCAAACGCGGTGGCCATCTTCAGCTCGTGGGCCACCTTGCCGTCGATGTAGTCGAAGACGTTGGCGGCGATCATCCAACAGCCAGCCGAGATAAACCGCGCGTGCGCCAGTTCCCAGGCGGCGACCACGTTGACGAGCACGCCGATCAACGTCAGGGCGTTGGGAGAGATCCGCAGCGTGACGCAGGTCCAGATGATCCCGCGCAGCGGGAAATTGAATACGAAGCCGATAAAGCCCGTGAAAGTCATAGCTTCCGTATACTCTAGCGAGCCCGGGACCAACAGAAGGGGCCATTTTAGTTCATGGCGATTCAGGACCTCAAGAGCCAGATTGCGCACTTGCCGGAACAGCCCGGGGTCTACGTGTTCCTGGGCCGCGGCGGCGAAACGCTGTATGTCGGCAAGGCCACCGCCCTGCGCGACCGCGTGCGCAGCTACCTGGGCGCGTGGGGCAGTTCGCCGCGACACGACGCGCTGCTGTCGGAGGTGGAACGGCTCGACGTGGTGGTGACCGATTCGGTCGTCGAGGCCCTGGCGCTCGAGAACAACCTGATCAAGCAGCGGATGCCGCGCTACAACATCCGGCTGCGCGACGACAAGACCTACCCGTACCTGCAGCTGACGACCGCCGAGGCGTGCCCCCGTGTGCTCGTAGCGCGCCGCGTGGAACGAGACGGCAACCTATATGCCGGACCCTACATGCCGGCCAGCCTTGCGCGCCGCACGATGAGCCTGACGCACCGGCTGTTCGGGATACGGTCGTGCAACGAAGACATCAACGGCAAGCGCGGCCGTGCCTGCCTCGAGTACGACATCGGGCGGTGCCTGGCTCCGTGCGTCGACACCATTTGCACGCCCGGCCAGTACGGCCAGGCCGTGACACGCACGCGTCTGTTGCTCGAAGGACGCACCGTCGAACTGCTCGATCACTTGGACGCCGAGATGCGCGAGGCCGCCCAGACCGAGCGCTTCGAGCGGGCGGCGCATCTGCGCGATGCGATCCGCACCCTGCTGACGCTGCGCGACCGCCAGCAGAAGATCACCACGACCCGATTGGGCGACCGCGATGCCTTCGGCGTGAAGGCCGGGCCATCCGGCAGTGTGGTCCAGGTGTTCCAGATGCGCGGGGGTCGCGTGATCGAGCGGGTGGAGCTCGTGGCGAACGCCGACGAAGGCGGGTCGGAACCCGAAGCCGACGTGCTGCACGCCGCCGTGGCCCAGTTCTACGAAGCACGCGACAGTCCGCCGGAAGTCCACGTGCCGCTGGCGCTGGCCGAGCGCGATGTGCTCGAGGCGTGGCTGTCGGCGCGATCGGGCCGGCAGGTCGAGATCCTGGTGCCGCGGGGCCAGGACCGGCGAGGGCTGCTGGATCTGGCCAGCCGCAATGCCGCGATCGCCTACCAGTCGCGGTTCGGCGGCGGCGCCATCGCCAACTACGACGCCCTCGATCGGCTGCGCGAGGTGCTGGCGCTGCCTGCGTTCCCGCGCCGGATCGAGTGCATCGACATCTCGACGCTGCAGGGGGCCGAGACGGTGGCGTCGCTTGTCGTGTGCGAAGACGGCCGCATGCGGCGCAGCGAGTACCGCAAGTTTCGCATCAGACATCCACGGTCGGCGGCCGGCTCGGTTGTGAAGCCCGACGACTTCGCGGCTATGCGCGACGTCGTGCTGCGACGCTACCAGCGGGTCATCCAGCAGGGCGGGCCATTCCCCGATCTGGTCCTGATTGACGGCGGCAAAGGTCAAGTCTCGGCGGCCTACGAATCGCTCGAAGCGCTCGGCCTGGCCAACCTGGTGGCCGTCGGCCTGGCAAAGAAGGCAGAGCTCATCGTCACGCGCGATCGGCCCGAGCCCATTGTGCTCGACGACAGTCACCCCTCGTTGCTGCTGTTGCAGCGGATTCGAGACGAGGCACATCGTGTGGCCGTCACCTTTCACCGTACGGCACGCCGGATGCGCGACTTACAGTCCGAGCTGGACGCGATTGCCGGCATCGGTCCTCGTCGCCGTCGCGCGCTGCTTGAAGCGCTGGGCAGCGTCGCTGGCGTGCGCCGAGCCAGCCGGGAAGCCCTGACGGCGGTGGTAGGCGCCAAGGCGGCTGATGCCGTGCTCGCGCACTACGCCAGGCTGGCGTAGATCGGACGGGCGTCCTTTGACCGTGGGCCGCCCCGGATGTTAGCCTGAACCTTGTTCTCTCGAGGAGCCTGTGATCCCAGTGAAAGCCCGCGTCGTCTCTGGCATGCGTCCGACTGGCCGCCTGCACCTCGGCCATCTGGTCGGCGCCCTGAGCAACTGGGTGCTGCTGCAGGAACAGTACGACTGCTTCTACTTCGTGGCCGATTGGCACGCGCTGACCACTGAGTACGCCAGCACGGACGACCTCGCCAGCTACGCCTACTCGAATGTGGCCGATTGGATCGCCTCGGGCATCGACCCGGAGCGCTCGACGCTGTTTGTGCAGTCGCTCGTGCCGGAACACGCCGAGCTGCACCTGCTGCTGTCGATGATCATCCCGGTGCCCTGGCTCGAGCGTGTCCCCACCTACAAGGAACAGCGCGAGCAGCTCACCGAGAAGGACCTGTCGACCTACGGCTTCCTCGGGTATCCGCTTCTGCAGACGGCCGACATCATCATGTACAACGCCCAGCATGTGCCGGTGGGCGAAGATCAGGTGCCGCATCTGGAACTGTCCCGCGAAGTGGTGCGTCGTTTCCACACCTTCTACGGTGACGTGTTCGTGGAGCCCAAGCCCCTGCTCACCCGCTTCCCGCGCCTGCCCGGACTCGACAACCGGAAGATGAGCAAGAGCTACGGCAACGCCATCGACCTGGCCGACGATGCCGAGACCGTGCGGAAGAAAGTGATGCAGATGTACACCGACCCGGCCCGCATCCGGGCCGACATTCCCGGCAATGTCGAGGGCAATCCGGTGTTCACGTATCACGATGCCTTCAATCCCGACAAGGCCGAGGTTGACGACCTGAAAGCCCGGTACCGTGCCGGTAAGGTCGGAGATGTCGAGGTGAAACGCAAACTGGCGGCCGCGCTCGAACTGACGCTGGAGCCCATGAGGCAGCGACGGGCCGACGTGGTGGCGAACCCCGGACGTCTGCGCGAGATCATCCTCGAGGGGTCGAACCGGGCCCGCACCGTGGCCAGAGACACGATGGCCCGGGTGCGCGAGGCCATGAAGATTTCGTACCGCTGATGCAGCCGCAGCCGATCCCATTCGACTTCGAGTCGTCGCCAGACGCCTACACCGTCACGCTTCAGCATTTCTCGGGGCCTCTGGATCTGCTGATTCACCTCATCAAGAAGAACGAGGTGAACATCTACGACATCCCTATCGCCCGGATTACGGCGCAGTACCTTCAGTACATCGAGCTGATGGAGGAGCTGAACCTGGACCTGGCTGGCGAGTACCTGGTGATGGCGGCCACGCTCATCCATATCAAGTCGCGCATGCTGCTGCCGCGACCCGACCCGTCGCAGGAAGACGAGAACGAGGATCCGCGCGACGCGCTCGTCAACCGACTGCTCGAGTATCAGAAGTACCGGGCGGCGGCCAATCTGCTGCACGAGCGCGAAACCCTGCGCAGTGCGCAGTGGCAGCGCCCCGACGAGCGCGTGGCCGAGATGGCCGGAGAGGAATACGAGCCGGAAGTCGAGGTGGATCTGTTCAGCTTGATGGCCGCCTTCAAGGCCGTGCTGGATCGGGCTCGGCTTCGGCCACGGATTCCGTTGCCGGCCGAGCAGATGTCGATCGAGGAGCGCATCGAACAGTTGCTGAGCCGCCTGTCGGAGACCGAGGCGTGCGGCTTCGAGGACCTGTTTGAAGATGTGGACTCGCGGCCGGCGCTCATTGTCACGTTTCTGGCCCTGCTGGAGATGATCCGGCTGAAACTGGTGCGGGTCTTCCAGGCCGGCATGTTCGGGGTGATTCGCGTGTACAGGCGCGCCCAGACCGGGAGCTAGGGATTTGGGGATTCGTAGGAAGCCAGGATGGCTAAGAGAACGACACATCAGGACGAGCCGGTCGTCACGTTGACACAGGTGACCGACGCACGCGACGGGGCGCCAGTGATCGACGAACCGATGGCATTGGCTGACATGCCGGGGATGGCCATTCGGCTGGCTGAGGACCCCGCAGTGCCGGCCGGGCCGCCGGTGTCCGACGAGTTGAAAGCGATTATCGAGGCGCTGATTTTTGCCTCGCCCGAGCCGCTCTCGCCCAAGGCCCTCGTCAAGCTGCTCGACAGCGAGCCGAAGGAAGACGTGGAGCTCGCCATCGAGGCTGTGAAGCGCGACTACCAACTGCCGGGCGGCCTTCAGCTGGTGGAGATTGCGGGCGGCCTGCAAATCGTCACGCGCACCGATCTCCACGAGTGGGTCCGCCGGCTGTTCCACGAACGGAAGTCGGCGAAGCTGTCGGTGCAGGCGCTCGAGACGCTGGCCGTCATTGCGTACCGGCAGCCGGTCACGGCGGCCGAAATCGCGGAGATTCGAGCGGTAAATACGTCGGGCGTGCTCCAGACCCTCGTGGAGCGCCGGCTCATCAAGGCCTCGGGACGAAAGCAGGTCGTGGGCCGGCCATTCCTGTACGTCACCACGCGGGAATTCCTGATGCGGTTCGGCCTCAACGACTTGACCGACCTCCCGAAGGTTGAGGAGATGGCCGACGTCCTCGGCTTCGATCTGCCGTCGGCGCTGGCCGAGCCGATGCCGACCGACCAGATGCTGCCGCTCGATGTTCCGGTCGACGAACCGGTCGAGGCGCCGGACGCGAGACCGGCGTTAGGTCCTCTGAATCCGGAGCCCGACGAGGCTGAGCCAGATCCCGAGCGGGTGCACTAGGCGCCTTCCTCGGGGCTGACGTTGGCGGCGCGGGGGGCTCGAGCCCGGCAGCCATCTTCAAGCGGGCCACCTCCTGCGGCGTGAGATCGCGGTGCGTGCCTGGCTTCAGGGATGGATCGCTAATCGGGCCGAACCGCACGCGTCGCAGTCGCACCACCGGGTGACCGATGGCCTCACACATGTCCCGGACCTGCCGGGTCCGGCCCTCGTGCAAGACAATTGACAGCAGCGACTGGTCGTCGCGCGCACCGGCACCGGTGTCGACCAGCCGCACCCGGGCCCGGGCGGTGCGGCGGCCATCAACGACCACGCCGCGGCGCAGGCGCTCCAGCGCGTGGTCGCTCGGCACGCCGCGCACCCGCGTCTGATACTCGCGCTCCACCTCGTGCCGCGGATGCATCAACCGCTCGGCAAGCGCGCCATCGTTGGTCAGGATGAGCAGACCTTCAGAGTCATAGTCCAGCCGGCCCACCGGGTAGACGTAGTCGCGGACCTCGGGCAGCAGGTCGAGCACCGTCTGGCGCCGTTCGGGGTCCTTACGCGTGGTGACGTAGCCGCGCGGCTTGTTCAGCAGGATGTAGCGTGGGCGCGTGTTGGACGGAATGCGCTGGCCATCCACCCGGATGTCGTCGCGCGACGGGTCGGCTCTGGTGCCCAGTTCGAGCACCGTGGTGCCATCCACGCTGACACGCCCCTGGGTGATCAGCAGCTCGGCCGCCCGGCGCGACGACACGCCGGCGGCCGACAGGATCTTCTGCAGTCGAACGCCCTTCTGTTCCATATGTCGTGCCCGAATCATTCACGGAGCATGTCCGCGAAGAAATCTACCAGCTTCCACACGTCGCCGGCTCGAGGCGCGTGATCGAGTTCGGCGTGCGTGATGAGTCCGCTCAACAGCACACGCACCCGTGTGCGCCCGACCAGGTAGCGATCGAGCAGCAGCGTTTCGACCGACGGCACCACGTTATCCTCGGTCCCGTGCAGCAGATACACGGGCGCGCTGGGGGCCGGTGACCGATCGGGCGAGAGTGCCGGTTCAAGGCCAATCGTCCCGATCCACGGCTGCAGCGCCAGACCCAGCTTGTCCACGTTGCGCTCGTTCACGTCATCCATGAAGGTGCGAGCCGGTTCGGGCAGCGCCTCGGTCATGCGACGCGCGTCGACGAAGGCCTCGGTGGCTTTCCGCTTGTCGATCAACTCCAGATGCGACGCCCGCAGGAAGGTGAGGATGGCGGTACGGAGCGGTTGCACTTGATCGGCCGGCACCAGGTGGGGCGCGAGGCCCAGCAGCAGGATCGCGACGCCGTAGTCGTGCGGCCGACGATAGGTCTCGGAGCCGGCGCCCGGGGCGGCACCTGCTGCGCCGATCGGGACGGCTGCCGGTTCCATGCCCGTGCACAAGAACCGCAGCACACGGGGGAAGCTGCCGTAGCCGCCGAACGAAAACACGAACGCCACCCGATCGCGAAGCACCGGGCGTCCCGCCGCGACCACTGCCAGCCCGCCAGAGAAGCTGATCCCCACCAATCCCACGCGGCCGTCGCGCGCAAGCCGGTGCTGCTTTGAGAGCCACACGCCGGCGTCCTCGATCATGTCGGTCGTGCGGGCCGTAATGTCGTAGCGTTGCAGATCTGGCAGCTCCGGGGTGATCACGGCCAGTCCTGCGCTGGCAAGTTCGTCGGCCAGCCCGTACAGGCGCGGCTCATCGATGCCGAGCGCGTTGACGCCGGCCACCAGCACCACGGCGCGCCGCACATGATCCGGTACGTACAGCCGCGCGCGCAACCGGCCGTGGCGCGACATCACGACGGCATCCGACACGGTCACGTTTTCGTGTTCACACGACAGCGCGTGTGCTGCCGGTCCGGCCAGGCCCGCCATGCGCACAATCAGCGCGGCGCCCCGGGAGTAGGAGCGGAAGTACGGCGCGGCAATCGACAGCGCGGCGACAAGGCCCACCGCCGCCGCAGCCAGGGTCCCAGGACGCATGAAGCCTCATGTTACACTCTCGACTCACGTGATTGTAGCGATTGATGGACCATCTGGCGTAGGCAAAGGTACGGTGGCCCGGGAAGTGGCGGCGCGGCTGTGCTGCCGGCACGTCGATACGGGCGCCATGTACCGGGCGCTGGCGTGGAGAGCCGAGCACCTTGGCGTGTCGCTCGACGATGAAGACGCCGTGGTGGCGGTGGCCACGGCAGCCGCCATTCGGGTCGACGGCAGCGCCGTGGAGATTGACGGCGTTGATGTGTCGCGCGCCATCCGCACACCCGAGATTGACCGGGCCACAACCCGGGTGGCCCGGCTGCCGCGGGTGCGGGCGCTGCTGGTGACGCGACAGCGGGCTCTGGTCAGCCAGGGGAGCGTGGTGATGGAGGGTCGCGACATCGGTACCGTGGTCTTTCCCGAGGCCGACGTGAAAATCTTTCTGGACGCGTCAGCAGAACAACGAGCCCGCCGGCGCGCGAGCGATCCCGCGCATTCGTCGCGCGACACGCAGGCGCTAGCCGACATCGCCCAGGCCATGCAGCGGCGCGACGAGAACGATCGCACCCGCCAGGCCTCACCCTTGGTGGCGGCGCCCGACGCCATCGTGATCGACACCACCAACATCGAAGCCTCGCAAGTGGTTGACCGCGTGATGGATATCATCCGTCAGCGTGCTCCCTTGAGCCGTTGATCGGTCCCGACGTTCTGATCCGGCGTCGCTGAGCTGTCGAATCCCAGGTCCCCGCTCTTTCTTGACCACGGCCCCTAAGTGTCGTACACTCAACTGCTTGTGGCAATCTCGGATTGCCCGATCATCTCAGTCCGCCGGCACTGAGACCCAAGACCGGCAATTCACGAAGTGCAGGAGGACGCGCACCGCATGGCGAATGTAGATGGATTGTACAGCCCAGACCTGGCAGCTCAGGCGGGAGAACCGAGCGGCCGGACCGAAAGGGCTGTGCCGATCAAGAAGGTGAAGCCGATGGTCGGGTACGCCGAGGATCAACTCGATCCCGAGGAAATGACCCGATTGCTCGACTTGTACGACAACAGCTTCCGCAACATCTCCGAGGGGGAGGTGGTAAAGGGCACCGTACTCAAGGTGTCCGCAACGGAAGTGGTGGTCGATGTCGGCTACAAGTCGGAAGGCGTCATCGCCGTCCAGGAGTTCCTGGATGAGAACGGGCAGGTCACCGTGCAGCCTGGAGACATCGTCGATGTGCTTCTAGAGCGGACGGAAGACCGGGAAGGCTACGTCGTTCTGTCCCGCGAAAAAGCGGAGAAGATGAAGATCTGGGACGAGATCGAGAAGGCGTACGCCGACCGCAGGGTGGTGATCGGCCGCGTGATCGAACGGATCAAGGGCGGGCTGGCGGTGGACATCGGCGTGCGGGCGTTTCTGCCCGGATCGCAGGTGGACGTGAGGCCCGTGCGCAACCTGGACGCGCTGAAGAACCAGGAATTGCGCATGCGCGTCATCAAGGTCAACAAGAAGCGCGGCAATATTG
>CAYHRK010000060.1:2193-17939 GCA_964358795.1 uncultured Vicinamibacterales bacterium | reverse complement strand
TCCCCCTCCCCGGCAAGATCGTCCCCGGCAAGCTCCAGCGCGTGGACACGCCCCTTATTCCGCCGGACGCCATGCGGGAAATCCTGGTTAACGCGTTCATCCACCGCGATTACTCCATCGCCGGCGGCGCGATCTCGCTCGCCATCTTCGATGACCGCGTCGAGGTTTGGAGCGCGGGGACCTATCCGACCGGGATCACGCCGGACATGCTCACGCGTCAGCACCTGTCGGTACTGAGAAATCCCATCATCGCGGACATCTTCCACCGGGCCGGACTGATCGAGCGATGGGGCCGAGGGACCAATCGCGTCATCGAGATGTGCCGCAAGGCGGGCATCGCCCCGCCCATCTTCCAGGAGAACGGCCCCTTTGCGGTGGTCACGTTCCGGGTGCGCATGGGCCAGACCGAACAAGTCGTCACGCAAGTCGGGGCCCAAGATGAGGCCCAAGTCGGGACCAAGTCGGGACTAAGTCAGGACCAAGTCGAAATCCTACGGCTCTGCCGCTAGGAACGGACCTTGGTTGAACTGATGAACGCCAGCGGGCGGCGCAATCGCACCAAGTTCCGAGACACTTCCATCAAGCCTCTGCTTGAAGAGGGCTTCTTGGTGTTGACCATCCCCGGCAAGCCGCGAAGCCGGATGCAACGCTACAGGACGACGGAGGCGGGACTGGCCGCGTCGAAAGAGCCGGAGCGTGAATCATGAAGCGGCTCAACGACAGCACCCTCGAGGCTATTGCCGAGGCGATTTGCGGACAGGGCGAAGGTGCCGGCGGGCACCTCCGGGACTTCCACGAGCTGATGGCGAATGGAGTGATCGAGAAACGCGGCACCACGGGGCGATCCATCCACTACGTGCTCAAGCGGCAAACCCGACACAAACCCGACAACGGCGACACGAGATGAGTGGTCGTCATCCATGTTTGACACTACGCTGACAGCACCTTCCACCTCATGGAGAGTGACAACGCTGCTGCTGAATGGCCGCCGCACATCGTCGTGTACGCTTTTCTTGCTCTTGACGGAGCACCGTTACTGAAAGGGACCGTTGCCGAGGGTGCGCCGGCAGGCAGGTTCGTCTTGCGCAACGCGTTCGGTCCGCGTGTCTTGAGGTGTGGTTAGGGCCTGTCAGAAAATAACTGATTGATGTGTTGCGAGGGCGGTGTTATCGTTGACGCGTGGATCTGATCACGTTGCGCGCGAAATACGCGGATCTCGCGCCGGTGTTGACCGAGCGGTCGCGCCGGCTGTGGGCGGCCACCGAGGCCCGGGCGATCGGTCATGGCGGGATCGCCTTGGTGGAACAGGCGACGGGCATTTCGCGCTCGACGATTCAACGGGGTGGCCAGGAGTTGGCGGCCGGCCCGGGGCCCGCCGACGGGCGGACGCGCCGCGCCGGCGGGGGGCGGAAACGGGCGACCGCCACGGATGTGTCCCTGTTGGACGACCTGGACGCGTTGGTCGAACCGACCGCGCCTGGCGATCCGGCGTCGCCCCTGCGGTGGACGAGCAAGAGCGTGCGCACGTTGGCCGTGGGGTTGGCCGGGTTGGGCCACGCGGTCAGCCACACCGTGGTCGCCGAACTGCTTCACGAGCTGGGCTACAGCCTGCAGGGCAACGCGAAGACCCGGGAAGGGGCGCAGCATCCGGATCGCGACGCCCAGTTTCAGTACGTGGCGGACCGGGTCCGCCGCGCCCAGCGGCGGGGACAGCCGACGATTTCGGTCGATACGAAGAAGAAGGAGTTGGTCGGCGCCTTCAAGAACGGGGGCCGCACGTGGCGCCCGGCGGGCACACCGGACCGGGTGCAGGTCCACGACTTCATCCTGCCCGCGACGCCGACGACCGGCGGCAAAGCGATTCCCTACGGTGTCTACGACCTGCATCGCGACGAAGGGTGGGTCAGCGTCGGCATCGATCACGACACGGCCAGCTTCGCGGTCCACGCGATTGGGCGGTGGTGGCAGCGGATGGGCCGGCCGGCGTATCCCCACGCCCAGTCGCTGTTGATCACCGCGGATGCCGGCGGCAGCAACGGGTCCCGCCTTCGCCTCTGGAAGTGGGAATTGCAGCGGTTCGCCTCGCGGACGGGTCTCACCATCACCGTGTGCCATTTTCCGCCGGGGACCAGCAAGTGGAATCGGATCGAACACCGGCTCTTCTCGCACATCGCCATGAACTGGCGAGGGACACCGCTGGTCGACTTGGCCACCATCGTCAGCCTGATCGGGTCGACGCACAGTCGGGGCGGCCTGCGTGTGCGGTCGGAACTCGATCGTCGGCGCTATCCCGATGGCGTGACCATCACAGACGCCCAGATGGCGTGCATCAGACTCGAACACCATCGGTTTCACGGCGACTGGAATTACACGATCCGCCCAGCCGCACTGTAGGAATTAGTCACTTATTACCTGACAAGTCCTTACGCGCTCGCCAATGGTAATCTCTGGTGGCCGACGAGGGTCCTGCTGGACGGCGTGGACATCACCAACGTTCCGACGGACTTCAGCACGCTCGAGAACGGCCAACTGGACGTCGTGTTCACGCAGCACCCGGCTCGCTTCGCCGGGACGGTTACGGATGGACAGGGTCAACCGGTGATGGGGGCCTGGATTGTGGTGTGTGCCGTCGATCGGACGCTATGGCAAGAATGGGCGACGACATCCCATGCCGTTCAAGCCGATGCGCGGGGCGCGTTCCGATTCACCTCGCTTCCCGGCCGTTACTTGGTGCGCGCTTTTCCGTCGACCGCGTTCTCGTCGAAGCGCTCAGCCCTGCAACAGATTGAGCGGTTCGCATCCGGGGCGATGCCTGTCGAACTCGGTCATCGGGAACTGAAGACGCTCAACCTCGCGATACATGAGCCCTAGAGTTCATCAGAGCGCCGCCTGATCCGGCCCATTCTCCTGGCTGGCGGTGCAAGAAAACTGGCCGATGTCGTCGGCGGGCGTTCCGCCCACGGCCGACCCGCCCCCACCCGTGCAGGTGTGCGTTCGGACAAGAGAGGAGGACCGGCGATGAAGAAGCGGATCATGGCAGTGACGTTACTGGCGCTGTTGACGGCAGCCGCCACGAGCTGGGCGATCAGCTCCGAGCCTGTCTATATCAAGACCCCTGATCAGCTCCAGGCCTTCAAGGGGCGTCTCAACGCACTTCAGAAGCTGCTGAAGGCGAATCGCGAACGGTTCGACGGCCAGAGCTCACTCGAGTCGCTCATCTCGGCCGAGGTGGCCCGACTCACGGCGATAAAGACCGACGACGCCATGCCAAAGATCGAGGTCACCAAGCTCTATCGGAGCCTGGATGCCGAGGGCAAGAAACTGGCACTGAAGGACCGAGCCGCCGGAGCGGCGGTCCTCGAGCAGATCGCCGAATGCATTGACTTCGTGTCGTCCTCGAACGACCACGCGCCGCGCTGGAAGTGGGCCCCGATTCCGTAGCGCAATTCACTCGAGGCCGCACCAGGCCGTGGGGAGCCGGCGGCGTGATGGTCGCACCGGTCGTCTCGGCCCGGCCGGAGCCAGGAAACGCGGCCGCGGCGGCGAACAGAGCCAAGCCTGGCCGCCGCCGCCGGTCGGTGAGGGCGAAGGGGCTTATGGCTTGCCGGCCACGAGGGCCAGGAACCGAACCGTGGCCATCTCCGACTTGCCGGCTTGATCCAGAAGCGGCTTGGTGCGCGGATCCTGCCCGAACTGCAGGGTGGCCATCCGCACCAGGTGCGCCACTACCTCTGGCGTCCGCGCACGTTCGCCGTCACGTCCGTAGTCCTGCGCCATCGCGGCGCCGTACGCCTCGAGGGCGGATGCGTCCGTCATGCCTACTAGCGCGTAGGCCGCCGCCAGCCGCACCTCTTCTGACTTGTCCGCCACGAGTGTCGCCAGCACCGGGACGGCATCCGGCAGGTTCATGCGACCGAGTGATCGGGCGATGGCGGCACGCATCGCATCATAGTCAATCTCCTTGCCCCCGATCACATCCACCGCCTTCTTCAGGAATCCGGGATCCTGCGCCATCGCCTTCAACACCGGTACCCCCGAGGCGTCGCCGTGCTTCGCCAGGCCCTCCGCCGCGCGCAGGCGCGTGTGGGTCCAGTTCGAGACGCCGAGCGCCCGGCGGGCATCGTCGATGCCCGTCTTGTCGCCGAGTTCCAGGAGCGCAATGGCCATGTACGCGCGCAACCACTCGTCGGGCTTCTGCAGCGCGAGTCCGGCCTGCAGGACGGGGATCGCGGGCGGTCCGCCGAAGTCGGCCAACACCTGGACGATGGCGGGCCGGTAGTCGGTCTCCTTGTTCGACGAGAAGAACCCGCCCTTCTTCTTGGTGAGCTGGTCCTTGGCGTACGCGAAGCCCGCTTCGTCACCTGCCCGGATGAGCAGGGTGGCGGCGAAGAACTTGTCGTCCTCCGTCTTCATCATGCCGCCCTTCGCATCCTTCCGGAGAACCTCGACGATGGCCGGGTCCTTGAAGGTGAGGAGCAGGGCGCGTTTGGCGGCGCGTTTGACCTCCGGGGCGTTCATCCCGCCGGTCAGCTTGCGGATCGGCTCGACGCCGCGTGGGTCCTTCGACCGCTCGAGTCCATCGATGGCCGCCTCGTAGAAGATGTTGTTCATCATGCCCTGCGTGCGCGCAATCATCTCCTTGACGGCGGCATCATGCTGCTCGGGCGGGCATCCCTCCGCGCCGGCGAGGTCGCCGAGCAGGCGGAGCGACGTGTTGATCACGTCTTCCGGGTTCTTCTTGTCGAGCAACGCCGTGAGGATCGTGAGGGCCTGGCCTGGGTTGGCCGCCGCAAAGCCCACCGTGCAGCGCGACCGCAGTTCAGGGTAGGGGTTGGTCCTCAGGCAGTTCTCGAGGAAGGGCGAGGCCTCCGCGGCATAGCCAGCCTTGACGAGCAGGTTTGCGGCATCGACCCATGACTGCCAGACGGATCCCGCCCCCGCGGAAATCCCCTCGCCGACGACACCCGGCGTAAGCAGGCCGGCCAGCGCCGCAAGCGAGGCCGCCGCCTTCGTAGACGGCTTGATGTCGATCTCCGTCTTGAAGCGCGCCACAATCTGGTCGAGGGCGAGCTTGTGCTGGACCGGTGTGAGTTTGGGCCGGCCCTCCTCGAGCAGGTAGCGGAGCAACACCGCGTTGTAGCTCTGCTCGAGGGCCCGGGTCTTGAGGAATGCATCAACGGGACTCTCCACCGGCGCAGCAGGCGCCGGTGCGGGTTTCGCAGGTGCGGGCGCGGTGGGTGCGGGCGCCGGCTTGGGCGGAACCTTTGGTTTTGTCTGGGCGATGGCGGGAACCGACGCGGCCAGCAGGCAGATCAGCACTCCGAGACACACGCGCCTCATCGCGAACCTCCTCGGGGGCAAACGCTGAACCTCAGAAGCGTAACGGCGACGTGGGGGCGGGCATTGCGCGATGACCTGTCCCGGAAGCCATCCACGGGAAGGGCAACGCGCAGTCAGTTCGTTGTGGAGCGCGTCGTGTCGGGGACGTTATCGCTCATCCGCCGGCGCGATGTCAACCAGCGGCAGGGCGGTACCGCACTGCCGCTCGACTGCCGGTCATAGGCCGTAGGAGACGGTGTCGGCCGAGCCCATGTCAGACTGGCTAGCGCCGTTGTCTCGTCTTGCCTTCCTCCCACCTTGCACGCGCCGCGCGGACGGCTGGTTGCTCGGACACCTCCGCGACCGGTACGTCCCACCACGCTTCGTAGCCCGGAACGCTGTTCGCCGGATCGACCAGCGCGTAGATGATCGTCGTGCGATCGGCCGCGCGGGCTGACGTCAGTGCCGCGTCGAGCGTCGCGCGATCGGTGACGCGATACACAAGGGCGCCCAGCGACTCGGCATTTGCCGCCAGGTCTACTGGAACCTTGTAGTCGAACTGTGTCCCGAAGCCTCCCGATCCGATGGATTGCGACAGCCCGCCGATGCTCGCGTAGCCCTGGCTGTCGAGCAACAGGATGATCAGCTTGTACCCTTCCTGCACGGACGTGACGATTTCCTGCGCCATCATCAAATACGAGCCGTCGCCCACCATCACGAACACATCGCGCGACGGGTCGGCCATCTTCACGCCCAGGCCGCCCGCGATCTCGTAGCCCATGCACGAGTAGCCGTACTCGACGTGATAGGTGTTGGGCTGGCGCGCGCGCCACAGCTTGTGCAGATCGCCGGGGAGGCTGCCGGCGGCGCAGACCACGACATCCTGGGGCCGTGCGAATTCGTTGACGGCGCCGACAATCTCACCCTGCGCCAACGGCGCCTCCGTTCGGCCCGACTCCGCGCTGCGCGCTTCGGCGCGGCCGACGATGCGGTCGACCTCCGCAGCCCACTCGCGCCGGCCGGCGTCGAGCTTGGTGCGGTAGTCGTCTCCCGTGGCATATCCCGCCAGAAGCGGGATGAGCTCCTCGATCGCAACCCGGGCATCGGCCACAACCGGAATCGCCGCGTGCTTGAACGCATCCAGTTCGGAGACGTTGATGCCCACAAACCGCACGTCCGGATGCGAAAAGGCGGTCTTCGACATGGTCGTGAAGTCGCTCAGCCGCGTGCCGATGGCGATGACGAGGTCTGCCTCTTGCGCGAGCCGGTTCGCCGCCAGTGTTCCTGTGACGCCGATCCCGCCGACGGCCAACGGGTGATCCCAGGGGATCGCACTTTTTCCAGCCTGTGTTTCGGCCACGCCGATGCCCGTCGTTTCGGCGAAGCGTCGCAGCGCGTCTGCGGCTTCGCTGTAGAGCACGCCGCCGCCCGCGATGATCAACGGCGTTCGGCTTGCGCGGACCGCTTCCGCCGCGCGGGCGATCGATCCTGCATCGCCTCGCGGGCGCCGGATCGTCCACACACGCGCTTCGAAGAACGCTTCGGGATAGTCGAAAGC
This sequence comes from uncultured Vicinamibacterales bacterium, assembly GCA_964358795.1. Taxonomy (GTDB): domain Bacteria; phylum Acidobacteriota; class Vicinamibacteria; order Vicinamibacterales; family JAKQTR01; genus CAYHRK01. Next base: position 11,062 of record CAYHRK010000060.1, on the reverse strand, counting down.
TTCCGTTTGCGTGTCCTGAGGCAGCGCCAGCGTCACAGCACCGGTGTCGGCGGGCGAGGTCAGCACGCGCATCGCTTCGGGCAGCGCCGTCAGAAGCTGCTCGGGCCGGTAGATCCGATCCCAATAGCGTGACACCGGACGAAAGCAATCGTTCACCGAGAGGTCCTGCGTTTGACTCGATTCGAGCTGCTGCAGCACGGGCGCCGGCGCGCGGTTGGCGAAGATGTCACCGGGCAGGAGCAGCACGGGTAGGCGATTGATGGTTGCGCCAGCCGCGCCGGTGACCATGTTGGTCGCGCCCGGCCCGATCGACGTGGTGCACGCCAGCGTTCGCAGGCGATTCGACATCTTGGCGAACGCAGCCGCGGTGTGGACCATCGCCTGTTCGTTGCGGCATTGGTAGTAGCGCAGCCGGCCGCCCATCTGGTCGAGCGCCTGGCCGACGCCTGCCACGTTGCCATGGCCAAAAATCCCGAACACGCCGGCAAAGAACCTCTGCCGGCGCCCGTCGCGCTCGCTGAACTGCACGCTCAAGAACCGCACGAGCGCCTGCGCCATCGTGAGCCGCATCATTTCGAGTCTGGATTGGGAAGCATGATGTCGCGAACGAGCTGATTGAGATCGCCGCACGCGGCGAGAAACTGGCGCAGCGTGCGGCGGGTCGGCGCGAAGTCGTCGAAGTCGCCGACCGCGAGACCCTGCTCGTCGTAGGCGCGCCGGAAATCCGCGAAACGACGATAGAGATCGTCGACGATCCGTTGGTCGACCGGCGTGTCGATGCGAGCGGAGACCTCGATATCGCTGGCGATGAATCGCTTCTGCCACGCCGACGGCGGCGAGATCACCACATCGCCGCCAATCAACTCGCTCCAGTGCATGTGATTGCGAAAGGCGGCCGACAAGAGACGGATGCGATAGCCGCGTTCGCGAAAGAGCTGATACGTCTTCTTGAAGACCGCGACGCCGGCCCACTCGAGATGACCGGGGTTTGTGCTGATCCTCTCTTTCTCCATGACGGCCTTGAGCCAGTCGTCCAACCGGCCGACCATGATGGTGCAGACCGGCCCCATGCGTGACACGTCGTGGCCGTCGGCCTCGCGACGTCTCAGGCCGCGCTCGACCGCCTCGGCGGCGGCCACGCACTGCGGCAGCGTGAACGACACGGTGGCGTTGATGCTGATGCCGAGGGCGGTCGCGTCTTCGATCGCCGGTATCCCCGCACGCGTGGCCGGAATCTTGACGATCATGTTCGGCGCGAGGCGAGCGAAGCGCTGGGCCTGCTCGACAATCGCGTCCGGGTCCCGATAGAGTCGCGGGTCCGTCTGGATCGACAAGCGGCCGTTGCGTCCCTTGTGCGCCGTGAACGCGGGCAACAGCAGCGCTGCCGCGTCAACGGACAGCCGTTCGACCGCGGCCCATCCAATCTCGTCTTCGGTGGCCGTGGGCATTTCCCGGATCAACGCCTCAATCCTCGGACGCCACTCTGACATCCGCGTCTTCAGGACGGTGTGCGCAATCACCGGATTGCACGTCGCGCCGACGCCGCCGTGTTCGAGGGCAAACCGCAGTTCGTCGAGGTCCGCGGAGTCATTCCACAGACACGTCGCCGTGGTTTGGGTCATCTGGTGAAGAGGACTCTTCCACGTCGCGCCAGTGGCCATGGCAGGCATCATATACACGGCGCCGCACCCCGTAAAGGAGGGTGTCCCACCCTCTCTGCTGTTCTCTACAACCCCAGCGATCGCAAATAGTCGCGACTGCGCTGCGCACTGTCCTTTGGCGTGCCGGACCCCGGGAAGACGTCTTGCTCGACCACGATCCAGCCGTCGTATCGATCACGCCGCAGCGCCGAGATCACGCCCGCAAAGTCCACGGTGCCGGCACCGAGCTCGCAGAAGAGCCGGGCGTGGACGGCAGCGAGGTAGCCGAGGCCGTTTGCGCGCGCGTCGCGAGCCACCCCCTGATCGCAGTCCTTGAAGTGGACGTGCCACACGCGTTCGGCGTGTCGCTCGAGCACGCGGAGCGGGTCGCCTCCACCGTACACGATGTGACCGGTGTCGAGAACCAGACCAAGCAGCGATCGATCCGTACGGCGCATCAGTTCGTCGATCTCCGCTGGCGTTTCGACGTATCCGCCGCAATGCGGGTGGAAGACGGTGCGTAACCCTGCCTGGTCGCGCACGGCGCGCGCCACACGTTCGGCGCCCGCCGCGAATGTCGCCCATGCGGGACCCGACAGCCCGTGCTCAGCGGCGATCCGTCCGGCGTTCTGCTCGCGCTTTGCCACGGACGCGTTGTCGTCGGACAAGACCATGAACGCCTCGCGCGCACCGGCGTCGCGCATCAAGCGTGCGGTCCGCACCGCTGTGGCGACCCCGTCGTCGTGTGTCTTCGAATGTGCCAACGCCACGGGGACGAATGCGCCGATCAATTGCAGCCCGCGCTCCGCCAGGTCGTCCCGGAGCCGTCCAGGGTCGGTCGGCATGAAGCCCCAGTCGCCAAGTTCCGTTCCCGCGTATCCGGTCTCCCGAATCTCGTCGAGCACGGTGCCGTATGGCGCGGCGGACGCCTCACTTGCGAATTCCAGAATTCCCCACGAACACGGTGCGTTCGCGACACGAATCATCGCGGGATGATACTATCCCATCGATTGGCGTCCCGCGTGTTGTTCCGATCGTCGCCGCTTTCGCCGGGTCGCACGGGCACCGTGGTGGAGGTCACCCGCGCGCGTGCAGGCTGGCGCTACGTGCGCTTCGCCGTGCGGCAGGTCGCGCCCGGCAAGCCATGGGTGAGCGAAACGGGCGCCGAGGAATGCTGCCTGGTGCTCCTCGCCGGCTGTTGTCGGGTGGCCTACATGGGACGCGCCGCGACGCTGGGCCCACGACGCAGCGTGTTTGCCGACTACCCGCATGCGATCTATCTGCCCCCGCACACCTCGTTTCGCGTGGAGGCCGACGCACCCACCGAGCTCGCCGACGGACGCGCGCCGTCGCGCAAGCGTTTCGAGCCGCGGCTGATCCGCCCGGAAGCGTGCGGGTTCGAAATTCGAGGCGGCGGCAACGCGACGCGGCAAATCGTGGACATCATGCCGCCGGGTTTTCCCGCGGACCGTCTGTTGGTCTGCGAAGTGTTCACGCCTGCGGGCAACTGGTCCAGTTATCCTCCGCACAAGCACGACACGGATCGCCCGCCCGCGGAAGTCAAGCTGGAGGAGATCTACTACTACCGTTTTGAGCATCACGATGCCTACGGGTTTCAGCGGCTCTATGATGGCCGCACGGATCGCACGCTCACGGTTGGTCACGGCGATGTCGTGCTGGTTCGATCCGGCTATCACCCGTTCGTGACAGCGTACGGGTACAATGCGTACTACCTGAACGTGTTGGCCGGCACGCGTCGATCGATGGCGGCCAGCGACGATCCCCGTTATGCCGCGTTTCGGGCCTGGCCACCGCTCGACGCGAGGGTGCCGCTGGTGGCGCCGCCCGGGAGTCGTACGTAGCGCGGAGCGTAGGACACCCCTTCCGCCTTCGCGCGGAGCGCTTCGGCGTGACTCGCCGTAGCCTTTGTCGCAGGCGGTCACGGGGTGCCGGTTCGGTGCGCGATTGTGAGGAGGAGAGCATGTCACGATTCATTCAGCGTGCAAGCGCCATGGCGGCCCTGTTGTTGGTCTTTGCCGCCACAACCTACGCGCAGGTCGACCGCGCGACGCTCGCCGGCGTGGTTCGCGATCCGTCGAATGCCGTGGTGCCGAAGGCGAAGGTGACCGTCACCAGCATCGCGACCGGCGTCGCATCGACGGTGACCACCACCTCGGACGGCACGTATCTGGTCGTCAACCTGGCGCCCGGCCCGTACCTCATTCAAGCTGAGGCGGCCGGCTTCCAGCGCTACGAACAGACCGTCAGCGTTGAGATCGGGGCGCGTTCGCGCCTCGACATGTCGTTGACGGTCGGTGCGATCAGCGAAACCGTGAAGGTCGAGGGGGTGACGCCGCTCCTGAGCACCGAATCGGCCGTTCTCGGGTCCGTGGTGGACAGGAACGAGGTGGACAAGTTGCCGCTGGCCATCCGCAATTGGGACGATCTGCTGGTCATGGTGCCCGGCGTGCAGAGCGACCGCTACACCGAACAGGCCGGCGGCACCTCGGCGGGCCGCACGGGCGGCGTGAGCGTGCACGGGAACCGCAGCCTGCAGAACAACTTTCTCCTCGACGGCGTGGCCAACAACAGCTTCTCCACCAACGTGCAGGAGCTGACCACGCAGATCTCGCGTCCCTCGGTGGATGCGATCGACGAGTTCAAGGTGGTGACGAGCCCGTATGCAGCCGAGTACGGCTGGTCGCCGGGCGCGGCGATCATCGTCAACACGAAGTCCGGGACCAACAAGTTCTTCGGCACGGCGTACGACTTCTTCCGCGACGGCAAGTTCGACACGATTAACTACTTTGCGAAGGCCGCGAATCAGCCGAAAGCCGCCAACAAGCAGAATCAGTTTGGCGGCAACCTGGGCGGCCCGTTGATGCGAAATCGCGCGTTCTTCTTTGTCGATTACGAGGGCACACGCATCAAGCAGGGCGTGCTTCGAACGGGAACCGTCATGACGGCAGACCAGCGGCGCGGCGTGTTCACGACCCCCGTTCGGGATCCGTTGACCCAGCAGCCGTTCCCCAACAACACCATACCGGCAGAGCGCATCGACCCGGTCGCGGCGCGCATCATGGCGCTCGTGCCGCTGCCCAATACGGCCGGCAGCAACAATTTCATCCGGCAGCCGAACGTCGAAGACGAGTCAGATCGCTTTCTCGGACGCGTTGACATCCCCGTCGGCAGCGGCGGCCAGGTCTTCGTGCGTTACATCGGGAGCGACCGCTATCGGTTCGTCCCGGGCTGGTTCGGCGGCGTGCTCGACGGTACGTCGACGTCGGCGTGGGGCAAGAACTACTTGAAGTCCCACGCCGTCGTAGCAGGCTGGACCAAGGTGCTCGGCAACCTCGTGAACGAGGCGCGCTTCTCCTACGCCCGCGGTACCAACGACGGCACGCAGGATCCGTTCGGCGAGAGCGGCATGGACCAAATCGGCTTCCGCGGCGTGCCGAACGATCCGCGCGTGGCCGGCGGCATTGTCGGCATCGACATCGACGGGCACATTCGCATCGGCTCGCCGAACTTCATGCCGAAGTTCCAGCACACGAGCCAGTACCAGTGGCTCAACACCCTCACCTGGCTGCGCGGCAGGCACCAATGGAAGTTCGGCGTGGACGTCATGATGCCGATGACCAATGAGTACTTCGACGTGGCGCCCACGCGCGGCAACCTGCGCTTCCAGGCGACGTTCACCGGCAACGCCTTCGGAGACTTCCTGCTCGGCTATCCCAACCGCGCCGAGCTGACCAACGTGTTCGTGGTCACGCAGAAGCTCTGGTCCACCTCGTTCTATGTGCAGGACGACTGGAAACCCACCGACACGCTGACGTTGAACCTCGGCCTGCGGTACGACTTCATGACGCCGGCGACCGAGAAGGACAACCGGATCGCCAACTTCGATCCGACCGCGGCCGGAGGCGCGGGCGGCCTCGTGTTCGCCAAGGACGGATCGCTGGCGGACCGCGCGCTCATCAACCCCGACACGAACAACTTCGCCCCGCGCATCGGGGCCATCTACCGCTTCAACGACAGCACGCTCATCCGGGGCGGCTACGGAGTGTTCTACAACCAGTTCGACCGCATCGGTTCGGAAGACCAGCTCGCGCTGAACCCGCCGGGCCTGCGGAATATCCAGGTCAACTCCGCGTCGGGCTCAGCCGTTCCGGTGCTGTTCCTCCGCGACGGCTTCCCCGCCAACTATCTCGACCCGTCAAACCTCGTCATCCGCAACCTGAAGCTGCGCGCCGCGTTCCAGGACGCGCCGCGGACGATCGTTCAGCAGTTCGGCGCTGGGATCGAACGGCAGTTGGGCAGGGACGTCGTGGTGTCGGCCGACGCGGTGGGCTCGTTCACGCGAAACCTCGCGGTGCTGCGCAACCTCAATCAGCCGCTGCCCGGGACCCGTGACGCTAACGGGGCGGCACCGTATTCCAATTTCGGCAACATCCAGGCGCGAGAGATGAGCGGCGAGGCCAACTACAGGGGCATCGACCTGTCGTTCGAAAAGCGGCTCAGCAAGGGCTATAGCTACCGCGCGTCGTACACGCTCGGGAGTTCGCGCGATCAGGCGCCCGAGCACCTGAACGCGTCGTCGGGCCGCGCGCAGAACACGCGCGACCTCAACTCGTGGGAAGGGCCGAGCGATTTCGACATTCGTCATCGCTTCGTCGCCAACGTCATCGCCGAGCTGCCCTTCGGCGAAGGCAAGCCGATGCTGCAGGAAGGCATCGCGAGCCAGATTTTCGGAGGCTGGCTGCTGAGCGGCATCTACAGCGCACGGTCCGGGCGGGCATTTACCGTCACCCAGGGGAACAACAACGTGGGCGCGGATCAGACCGGGATGCCGAACCTCACCGGTGATCCGAAGGGCGCCCAGACCGTGGAGCAGTGGTTCAACCGAGCGGCATTCACCCAGGTGCTGTCAGGCACGTTCGGGAACGCGGGGCGCAACATCCTGAGGGGACCCGGTTGGGCCACAGTCGACCTGAGCATTCAGCGCCGTATCAGCGTCACGAACCGGGCGAATGCGACGATTCGGGCCGACATCTTCAACGTGTTCAATCGCGCGAACTTCGGTCTGCCCGCGTCGAATATCGCCGGCGCCAACGCCGGGGTCATCTCGGCGCTCGCCGGCGACCCGCGCGTCATGCAGTTCTCGTTGAGGGTGGGGTTCTGATCGGGAACGTTGTCGGGGGGGTCAGCTGCCGTTAGACAGCCTGACCCCTCCTGCGGCGTCGTGGACATCTGCACGTCCTCGGGCCGGATGCCGATCGTGATCGCGGTGCCGCCTCGTGCGCCGTCGAGGATGTTCATCGCCGGGTTGCCGAGAAACGTCGCGACAAACGTGTTGGCGAGACGGCGATAGAGCTCGAGCGGCGCGCCGACCTGCACCACAGCGCCGTTTTGGAGGATCGCGATGCGTCCCGCATCCGCTCGCTCGAGTCCCGTCAGCAGTCGCAGCATCGTCGTCTTGCCGCAGCCCGACGGCCCGAGCAGCACCAGACACTCACCGGGCTCCACGTCGAGATGCACATCGCGCAACGCCGCGTGCGCACCGAATTGCTTCGACACGCCTTCGAATCGCACTCGCATGGCGAGTGTTATACTCCATCGCGATGTCGGACGGAAACCCCTCGATCCCGCTCCTCGGCACGTTCCTTGTCACGCTCCTCGCCGGATGTGGCGGTGTGCTGGCCGTCGGTTGTCTCAGCGAGCCCGCAGCTTCGCCGGTTGGCGGCGCGAGTGCGCCGGCGTCGATCAGGCACACCACGTTCGAATCCGAAGGGGTGGCCGAAACGCTCGCCAGGATCACCGTCCGCTGCGACACCTGCGCCTGGGACCAGACGGGCAGTGAAGCCGTCGTGCTCACCATCAAGCTTGACGATCGCGCGATCCAGCGTTTGCCCGTGGTGCGCACCGGGCGCGCCGAGTATCACGTGCTGCTCGGGCCGGTCGCGGGCGGCCCGCACACGGTCGTCATCGACGAAGACCCGGAACTCACGGCGGCGTCGCTTTGTGGCAAGGGCGCCGCTGCGGTCGAAAAGATCGTCGTCGAGCAGATCGCGGAGTCCGCTGCCAATTACATACCGGTCTCACGTGCGCCGATCGTCTACGCGCGACCCGACACCGTCGGGCGCTTCACGGATGTTCCGGTGCTCATGTGGTACGAGGTCGAGCCCTCGGCGCGCGGAACCCGTTATCGCTACACCGTGATGTTCACCAACGAGGACGGCGGCACGCCGGCCGATCGCCTGATGGCGACATGGGGACGCACCACCGACATCGAATACCTCTACAGCGTGGAGGTCGACGCGGGCGGCGCGGTCCTCACCGAAGACATGCAGGGACCCGAACACGAGATCCTGCCGTTCAAGGGCCGGCGCGAGGGACATCATCCGCTCCTCTGGGTGAGCACCGAGAACAACATGGTGCTCGACCGGGGCACGACCACCGTGCGGTATGCGCCGGCGCCGATGCCCGTTCGGCTGGCGGATGTATCACGCGAAGCGGTGATGGACGCCAACCCCTGGACCTACGAGGTGATGTCGAAGGAGCTGATGCGCGAGGGGAAGATCGTGCCCGACTCTTTGCCCGGCACAGGGGCGATTCCGGATCCGCGGCGTTACGCGTACCTGGAAGGGTGCGGCGTGGCCGGCGACAACGCGCTGGCGTTTGCCGTCCGCGTCGGTGACGCGTGGATCTCCTCCGATCGCGGGGTTCCCGCATACCGCATCACACGCGACGGCTGCGTTCGAGCGGCGATCCCACTCCCGGGAAGCACCAATGCGCGCGACATTCGCGCGGTGCGCGTGCAGGCGTTCGAACGCACGGACAGGCCCAGCGCCGCACCGGCGCGGTTCACGCGCCTCAACACGCTCTTCTCCCTTGACGAACGCTTCGCCCCGGGGCCCACGATGGTGCGGTGGAAAGGATCCGCGGCGCTCACACCCGGCGGTCCTCCACTGGAGATTCGCGTTCCATGACGACCGCGGAGCCGCAGGAGGGTCGAACCGATCCCGGTCGAGGGGCACAGGCCGCGACCGTTCTCGAGATGCACGGTATTCGGAAGGCGTTTCCCGGCGTGGTCGCCCTCGACGGTGTGGACCTCACCCTCGACGCGGGCGAAGTGCACATGCTGCTCGGCGAGAACGGCGCGGGCAAGTCCACGCTGATGAAGATCCTGAGCGGCGCCTACCGGAAGGACGCCGGCGAGATCCGCATTC
>CAYHRK010000060.1:0-2093 GCA_964358795.1 uncultured Vicinamibacterales bacterium | reverse complement strand
CGAGAGCCTCAGGGTCGTCTCGAGCACGGCCGAGAGACGACTCCGCTCGGGGCAAGCCGCACTGTCGACATTCAGGGCCCCCGCGATGCGCTGGCGCTCGGCATCCGCGTCATCTATCAGGAGCTGAATTTGGTTCCGCACCTCTCGGTGGCCGAGAATATCTTTCTCGGCGCGGCGCCCACGCGCTGGCTCGGCGTCATCGATTGGCGGCGCTTGTCCGAAACGACGTCCCGGCTGCTGAACGACCTGGGGATGGACATCGCGCCGGCCACGCCCCTGCATCGTCTGAGCCTGGCGCAGCGGCAGATGGTGGAGATTGCGAAGGCGCTGAAAGATCGGGCCTCGATTCTCGTCATGGACGAGCCCACCTCGGCGCTCACGTCACGCGAGGTCGATCAACTCTTCGCGCTGATTGCGCGGTTGGTCGCGCGCGGCGTGGCCATTGTCTACATCACGCATCGCCTGGACGAGGTGTACCGAATCGGGCACCGCGTGACCGTGCTCCGCGACGGACGGCACGTCACGACGAAGCTGCTGTCGGAGGTCACGGTCGCCGAGCTCGTGCGGTTGATGGCCAATCGCGACCTCGGCGACCACTTTCCCAGGCGGCGCACAACGCCCGGCAAAGAGCTCCTGCGCGTCGAGCAGCTCGGGCGCCGCGGGGCGCTCTGCGACATCAGCTTCTGCCTCCGCGCCGGCGAAGTGGTCGGCATTGCGGGGCTGCTCGGCGCAGGCAGGAGCGAGCTGGCACGTGTCCTTGCGGGCGCCGACCGATCGGACGCGGGCCGCATTCTGTGCGACAATAACGTCGTCACGTTCCGCACGCCCGCCGACGCCATTCGCCGGGGCATTGGTCTGCTGCCAGAAGATCGGAAAGCCGAAGGGCTCGTAGCCGGCCTGACGGTCGCGCGGAACCTGGCGCTGCCCCACGGACGGCAGCTGGCGCGTTTCGGATTTCTTCCCGGGCGATGCGAAGAGCGTTTCGCCGAACCGGTCGTGAAGGATCTGCGCGTGAAGGCCACGGCGACGCAGCCGGTGAGGCTCCTGAGCGGCGGCAATCAGCAAAAGGTCGTGCTCGGCAAATGGCTGGCTGGTGACGCACGCATTTTCATCTTCGACGAGCCCACCCGGGGGGTCGATGTCGGGGCGAAGGTGGAGATCTACAACCTGATGAACCGTCTGACGGCATCGGGCGCGGGGATCATCATGATCTCGTCCGAGCTGCCGGAGCTGCTCGGCATGAGCGATCGGATCCTGGTCATGCGTCGCGGTCGCATCCAGGCGGAGTTCAGCGCCGCTGGCGCCACGCAGGAGCGTGTACTCAGTGCGGCCTTGGGATTGACATCGCCTGCCCCGAGCGGGGTCGAGGGGCCTGTCCCGAGCGACCCCGGCAACGCGGTCGGAGTCGAGGGATGAGGGCACGGCGGTTCGGAACCGCGATCGGCCTGGCCGTCCTGTGCGCCGTGCTGTGGGCACTCACGCCGCACTTCCTGACGGTCTCGAACCTTCTGAACGTCGTCCAGCAGACCAGCATCAACGCCATCGTCGCCGTGGGCATGACGTTCGTGATCATCTCCGGCGGCATCGATCTCTCGGTCGGATCCATCGTCGCGCTGTCGGGCGTTGCGCTCGGGGCGTTGTTGCAGGCCGGCCAGCCGCTGCCCGTTGCGGTCTTTGCGGCGTTCGCGGTGGGCGTGGGGTGCGGGCTGCTCAACGGCGCGCTCGTCAGCGTTGGCGGGCTGCCGCCGTTCATCGCGACGCTGGGCATGATGAGCGTGGCGCGGGGCGCCGCGCTGGTGTTCACCGAGGGGCGGCCCGTATCCGGTTTCGATGAGGACCTCCGCTCGCTCGCCACGGGTTCAGTTGGCTTCATCCCTGGTCCGGTCGTGGTGATGATCGTGGTCTACGTGGTGGCGCACCTCGTGCTCACGCGGACCACCTTCGGCCGCTACGTCTATGCCATTGGCGGCAACGAAGAAGCCACGCGGCTCTCCGGCGTGGGCGTCCGGGTCCACAAGACGGCCAGTTATGGGGTCTCCGGGCGGATGGGCGCTGTGGCCGCGCGCGTCCGAACCGGGCGGCTACACTACCCC
>CAYHRK010000059.1:0-18254 GCA_964358795.1 uncultured Vicinamibacterales bacterium | reverse complement strand
CGTGACGGGCAAAGGCCTGTCCGACCTCATCCGCGAGGAATTCGGCCTGCGCACGGCCTTTGTGGTGATGGCGCTGCTGGTCGTGGCCAACCTGACCAACGTGATGGCCAACTTCGCCGGCGTGGCCACCGCCCTCGAGCTGTTTCACGTGAGCCGCTACGTCTCGGTGCCGGTGGCGGCCGTGATTGTCTGGCTGCTCGTCGTGAAAGGCACCTACGCCAGCGTCGAGAAGATCTTTCTCGGCGCCTGCGTCACCTATATCGCGTACATCGTGGCGGCCGTCTTGATCAGCCCGGACTGGGAGGCGTCAGCGCTGGGCAGCGTGCGTCCCGTGCTGTTGTGGGATACGGCCTACCTGACCCTGTTGGTGGCCCTGGTGGGGACGTCGGTGGCGCCGTGGATGCAGTTCTACCTGCAGGCCGCCGTCGTCGAGAAGGGCATCACGGTGAAGGACTACGCCGAATCGCGCATCGAGGTGATCGTCGGGTGCATCGTGATGGTGGTCGTCGCGTTCTTCATCATCGTGGCCTGCGCGGCCGCGATCTGGGAGCATCAGCCGCGCGGCATCGAGAGCGCCGCCGACGCGGCCAAGGCGTTGCGGCCGTTTGGCGAGTACGCCTTCCTGCTGTTCAGCGCCGGGCTGCTGAATGCGTCGCTGTTCGCCGCCAGTATCCAGCCGCTGTCGACGGCGTACTCGGTGTGCGAGGGCCTCGGCTTCGAATCGGGCGTGAACAAGCGCTTCCGCATGATCAAGCTGGTCAACAACCGCGACCTGATGCACGAGTGGACCAACCCACGTGTCTACAACTGGGTGGCGTGGGCCGCCGTGGTGATCCTGATTGCGCTCACCAGCGTGCTGGTGGGCATCACGGTGCGGGACATGTACTTCGATCCGCGGATTCCCAGCCAATTGACGCCATCCACCTATGTGAAGTCAGGCAGCCGCGACCGGACGCCGGGCAAGACAAGACGCCACGTCACGCGGGCGTGCTCCCAAGGCGAAAAGCGCTCGCAGCAACAAGTCTACCGATACGGTCGGATCGGCGGCTTCCATCTTGGCGACGCGCGACTGGCTCGAGTGCAACCGCTTTGCCAGTGCGGCCTGGGACAGACCTTCGGCGGCTCGACGGTCACGGAGGCTCCGGCTGAGTGCGAGTTTCGTTTCGACGAAAGCGGCCTCTCCAGGCGTCAAGTCCAGGAAGGTCGCGACGTCGCCGACTCGCCAGCCTTGAGCTTCCAGTTGGTTTTGTTTTCGATTTGTCATGGCGTTACTCGTCGTCGCGTGATGCGCTCATAATCGCGGAGGCGACGCTGACACGCCTCCAGGATGGTTCTCGGCGTGGCAGGCGTTTTCTTGGCGAACACCGCCAGCACGATCACGGCATCGACATCGAGGCGGTAGACGATCCGCCAGGTTTGGTCGGCGTCGGGAATCCTCAACTCGTGGCAGCGGATACCAATGCTGGGCATGGGGCGCGAGTGAGGCAAACCAAGCGCGAGGCCTTGCTGCAGTTGGCGCAGCAATAGCCCAGCTTCGATGCGCGCCTCCTTCGAAAAGGGAGGAGTCTTCACCTCACCGTGAAGCCACGCGAGGGGCTTGTCCCTCTTCGGCATGAGCGCAATGCTATGTCATGTCTGACATATTGTCAAATGAACGGCCCGGGGAATACGTAGTGCTTACCACCGAATGTGGACTCCTCCCGGCGGTCGAGTGAGTGAGGCGTGATCGGTGCCCACGGTAGTCGGGTGCCGTCGTATATCCGGCCGCTGAGGGGGGGAGCCGGTGAGGCTTCGGGCCATCATGGACAGCCGCGCGGCATCGAGAGCGCCGCCAGAGCGGCCTCGATCTCGGACGGGTATCGCGCCCGAATAAACCCTATTCGTTAGCCAGCAGCAAGAGGTCGGAGCATCGTTTCCCCATCGCGCTGCAGCTACATCCTTCGCGTCATGGTCTTCCGCATCCTAGCCGACGCAACGGTTGCCCTCCATCTCGCCTTCGTTCTGTTCGTGGTCTTCGGGGGTCTGCTCGCCGCGCGGCGGCCTCAGGTCGCTTGGTTGCACGTACCCGCGGCGGCCTGGGCCGCGTGGGTCGAGTTTGCTGGGTGGGCCTGTCCGCTCACACCTCTTGAGAACTGGCTTCGCGAGCAAGGTGGCAGGCCTATCTACACGTCCAGTTTCGTCGAGCGCTACCTCGTGCCCGTCCTCTATCCGTCTTCGCTCTCTCGCGAGTTCCAGTGGGTGCTGGGCGGCGTCGTGCTCCTGATCAACGCCATTGTGTACCTCATGGTTCTTCGTCGCGTTCGGCGGTAGGTGTTCTCGGTGCTGCCCGCGCGCTGCGCCCGACGGCGGCCTCGGCAAGCACGGGTTGATTCGCAGGGGTCGGTGAGGGGCCACCGCGGGTGAGCCACGGGCGTTGGGAGGACTGAAGCGAGGCGGAGCCGTAACACCGCGAAGCTGCGCAGGTCAGGCCGCGTGGCGGCTTCCGTGCTGCTCAATCGGCGCGAGGCTGAGGCGCAGGCGGAACGGCCGGAGGAGTCGGTTCAGCGTCTCCTGCGTCGGGTTGTGACGGGGGTTGATGGCTCGCACCACGTTGGGGCTGGCCATGCACACCTTCGCGGCGAGCTCCTTGACTCCCGTCGCGCGAACGACCTTTCCAAGCGCACGTTGGACCGACACGCCCTCGTCGATCGCCGCCAGAAGGAACTCGCGGGCGAAGTCAACGTCTCGAAGGTCCTCCGCGAGGCCTCGGTTCCAGTCCCTGCTACGTCTTGCCACGGGGTGTCGCCTCCAGGTAGTCGGACCAGTGCTTCCTGGCCCTACGAATGTCCGCGCGTTGAGACGCCTTCGCGCCGCCGAGCAACAGCAAGACGAGCGTGTCGCCCACCGTGGCGAAGTAGACCCGGTATCCAGGTCCGAAGTCGCAACGAGCCTCCCACACGCCGTCTCCGACTGCCCGGTGATCACCGAGATTCCCGCTTTCGAAGCGGAGCACTCGCGCCTGAAGGCGAGCGCGAACGGCGACATCCAGACTGTCAAGCCATGTGCGAAACGGGCTCGTCCCCCGGGCCGTAAGGTACTCGCGAATCGTGAGCTTCGTCGGCACCCTACGTCAATCTTATCACGACGGATAATAATGTCAACCGCGGCCAGCTACGCGGAAGGGTCGTCACCGCTGCCCGACAAGCGCTTGCACCCGATGGCGCTTGGTGCGATCGTGAAGCGCCGCGCGTGAAGCGCAGACGTTGATATGACTTCCCAAGTCAACTTCAAAGACACCTCCCCCCACACGGTCTCGATGCCGCCGAAGTTGAAGGGTCAGGGAAGAGGCGAGGCCAGTCATCGCGACGGTTGATCCTGCTGATATCCGTGGGTTGGGTACCACCTTACTGACACTCGTCCGGCGCCGTCCTCGCTCTAGGTTCGAGGGTCGGCCGAAGCCACCTCCTCACGTCGCCGAGGGTTGCGCCACACCGCAGCCGCGCCTCGTTCCAGGTCGCACGGCCCCAGTCGTTCAGCCCATGGCGAAGGAGTCGCGCGAGTTGGGCGGCATCCCTCCGATCCGTCTTGACCCGCTCGCCAGGCTTCTTGGGAATGAGGGACGGGGCCACGACCATGCGCGACACCCCGTTCTCGGTGAGCGTGCGGTACAGGCCATACCCACAGGGGCCGGCCTCGTAGGCGATGACCACGCGGGAGCCGTGGCTGTGGAGCCGTCGAAGGAACTTCTCGATGTCGGCTTCTCGGGTTCCGATCTAGCCGACGGAGACGACGTCGGACGAGCCGTCGGGGCTGGCGTGGGCGACGGCGATACGCTCTTTATGGCCGTCGAGACCGACGAAAAGGGTGGTAGGCTCTGGCTGGCATGGCTGACCTCCGTGAACGTGCGTTGAACATGAACCCAATGGGCGGCTCTGGCCCGATGAAGGCTAACCCGCGAGATCGACGGAGGTCAGCCTCATTGTTCGCACTCAGCAGAAGTCATACTGTCTAGGCCGATCAAGTCAGCGGCCGAGATCAATCGCGGGGCGATCTGCGGTCTCCGGCTTCCCAGCTACGGCAGAGCGGCGGCTTTCAGAATCCCGTCAATATCCCCGACCTTCTTCGCCAGACCGTAGACCCAGACCCCGTGTGATCCATCGCCATTCACCGCTCTAACCCAGCGCTCGGCCGCCGCAACCTTGATCTCTTCCAACGGATCGAACCCCTTGGTTTCGAGAATCAGGTAGCGCACTTCGCTACCCGCCAGCCGGACAATGAAGTCGGGCACGTAGTCGTGCGCCTGCCCGTTGTGCACGTACGGGATCGCGAAGCCGAGCCCGGCGTTCTTGACGAACGCAGACACCAGCCGATGGGTATCGAGCACGTATGCCGCAGACTGCTCCCACTTCTTCGTGTCGGCCACGACGAAGTTGACATGACTGCGCTCGACCGCCCGCACGTCGCGGCTCGTCCAGAAATCGACGTCGGCGGTCGAGCCTGGCCCTCGGTTGTTCTCGTACCGCGGGACTTCGGCAGCCTCACCCTGCGACGCGTCCGGGACGATGGCTTCGAGCAAACGCTCGATCGCCCAGCCGTAGTACGGCGACAGAAAGACGTCGAGGATGTTCGCGGGCCGAACCGGTCGAACATGGTCGCGGAGATAGCGCTGGGTGATCTGGACCAGTTGAGGAAACAAGACGTGTGTCGGGACTTCCGACGTCTCTTGTGCCACGTAGTCGCGCGTGAGATCCCTAGCCAGTTCGAACACGAGTTCCTGGACCCGGCGGCCGGCCCGATAGGGGTTCAAATCGACGGTCTCCAGGCGACCGGGCCCGCTCAACGACGGCCGGCCATGGTTGGCCGGTAGCGCAGCCTTCACCTGGACCTCAGGCGGAATCTGACCTGGATCGAGCCACAGGATGGGAATCTTGTCCCACATCACCGTCACGCGATTACGAATCGACTGCCGGTACCCCTCCACGCGTGGGAATGCCAGCGCGAACGCTGCCTTACCGGGAAGGGCATGAACATGGCAGCGACGGACAGCCGGCGGTTTCGGTCCCGCCGCGTTTGCCTTGAACGGAATCACCTCAAAGGGTACGCCGAAGACCTTCGCCACCTCCTCTGTCAGCAGTCCGTTCTCCCCGACCTCATAGCTCGACCGGCGCAGGCCGCGTCCCACAACCTGCTCGCAGAGCAGCTGCGACATGAACGGTCGCAGACCGATGATATGGGTCACGGTCTTGCAGTCCCACCCTTCGGTCAACATACCGACAGAGACGATGCACCGAACATCGCGGCCCGGAGGATGGAGCGGTTGCCCGCGCTTCTGTGCCAGGTCCTCGAACCCCTCGGGATAGAGGACGCGCCCCTGCCTGTCTCGGGCCCACTCAACCCGGCCCACGGTGTCCAGCGTCAGCCGCATCCAGGCCGAGTCGTCGCTCTTGGCTTCACCGCTGTCGGTCTCGTGCACGACCTTCGAATCGACCCGGATTGTATTCACAGTGCCGTCGGCGTTTCTGAACCCGGGCATCTTCGCGGACGGAATCCCGCTCGGGGGATTGTCACTGGCCAGCCACTCGAAGACGACACGCGCAATTGCCGTGTTCTTGCAGACGAGGATGAAGACAGGGGGGCGAGGATCGTCGGCGTGATGCTCCCACTCGGCTCGCAGCTCATCCCACAATCCGGCCAGCATCGCGATGGGCGTCGCGGCCCACTTGAGGATGGCTTCGGGTTTCGGACTCCCCTTCGACCCACCCCGCTCGGCCGGGGTGAGCCGCGGCAGAATCCATCGCCACACGTTGAAGAAACCCGGGATGGCTGCACCGGTCGTATCGCGCACGGCAAGCTGCGGAATCTTGACGAGCCCGGACTCGATGGCATCCGTGAGACCGAAATCGCTCACCACCCACGGAAACGTCCTGTTGGTCTCCTGCCCCACCCGCGCCAGGTAGTACGGCGTGGCCGAGAGGTCGATGCACACGTTGATGCCACGCAGCTTGTGAAACCGATCGAGACCCTCCACCCAGACGGTGGCCTCTTTGAAGAACTCGTCCGTTTCGTCTTCCTCGCCGAACAGGTCATCCTCGTTCGCATCGGCTTCGCGGCGGCGAATGCGATAGGCGTGGTGGGCCTCGTCGTTGAACACGAGGATGTTCTGCTTCCCTCCCACTTCTCGGCCGAGCACTCTGTGAACGAGCGCGGTGTCGCTCTCAACGTACTTCACGGACTCGACAAACACCCGCTTCAGATGTCCTTGTCGATCCCGTTCTTCGTCGATCACCGTGAGCAGTCCGGCCGCCACCTGCCGGTCCAGTTCCTCCATCGTCAGATACCGGCGCCCGCGGGCGGTGGTGCTCTTGGGACCGACGTTGATGAATTCCTTCGTCCGGACCGACACGCCAGCCTTGGCGACTTTCGCGCTGACGCCCCCGGTCTGCACGCCGTGGGGTTCGAACACGTGCCAGTTTGTGACGATGACACGGCCGCGGCTCAGGTCGGCCATCATGTGCGGCGCCACGAGGTCGCGCGTTCGATACAGGCTGGCCTCGCCCACGCGGGGATCCAACTCGTCCAGCCGGCTTCGAATCGTCACGTTGGGGCAGACCACCAGCACGACGTCCGAGAAACGCGCATCGCTGCGGTCGGCGACCTTGTTCAGGAGGCTCCAGGCCGCCAGCATCCCCATCACGGTCGTCTTCCCGGTGCCCGTCGCCATCTTGCACGCATATCGCCTGAAGGATGCAAAGCCTTCCTCGGCACGCTCAGGGCTCACCTCGTCCCACGGGATGTCGATCCCCTGCGAAAGGTCAGACCGGGCCTCGGTGAGAAAGATGATCGTCTCGGCAGCTTCAAGTTGCGCGAAGAACAACCGATGCTCGCGGCCCTCTCGCCGCCAGTACTTCAGCAGTTCGAAGGTGGTCCGTGTCACGCCTGGCCAGTCTGCTTCGCGCCATTCCTTGACTCGTTCCCTGATGAGGTTGACGAGCTTCAACTCGATCGTCGTGCTCGTCTGGTTGGCATCGAGAGCACGGTCGTTGTCGTTTGTCCCGGGTGGACGGTAGAAGTACACCGCCGGCCGGCGCCCGGGCAGGCGACGCGGCTCCTCACCCTCGACGATGTGCCAGTGTTCTGTGGGCTCCTCGAAGGGAGCACAGAGGATCGGCTGCTGGACTTCGAAGCCGCTCATAGACCGAACGCCCTCTGGATGCCGTCGAGCTTCTCGACGACCTCGGGATGGATCTCGTCGGGCTGCATGACGGCCGCGATCTCGCAGTACCGGCGATAGTCGAAACCGGGCAGACCCGCCGCGTCCAGGATTCGGGGGAGCACGTCGGTGCGGGCTTTCCGCTGTTCCAGGTAAGCCTCGACAAGGGGGTGGTCTCCGAATGGATCAGCCACAAAACCCTGAGTGAGCGTCGTCGTCAGGTACTCTCGGAGTGCGACCTTGGCCGCCGTCGAGTGCGGCTCAGGGCCCACCTGCACCTCCACGAAGCGTTCGAGCGCGGCGGGATGGACCAGATAGCTCTCGATCTCGTATCTCCGCCATCGAAGGCGCTGCAGCCCGGCGCCGGTGATCGGCGTGGTTTCGAGCTGCGGCCGTGCATCACCGTCGAGTAACTCCAAGCCCGGCAGGTCCGGACGCCCGAGCTTCAGCGCCTCGTAGTGGGTCTTGGCGGCAATCCCCTCGGCGCCATCCCGGGGTTGGCTGACGATCTTCTTCCAGAACAACCGCGTCGTCAGAAGCTCGTAGGCTGGGTGACCGATCGTCTTCGCCCACGACCGGAGGATCTCCAGGTCGGTGTAGTCTTCGAGATACAACACACCCGGCGCGTCGAGCGCGAGCATGATGTCCTCGTTCGATAACGCCCCCAAGGACTTGATCAGGCGGGTTCGGTCCTCGGTGGTGGCCAGCATCCGCGGCTGATTCAGCATCACGCACAGCTCGGATGGGTCCACCGCATTGATGATGACCTCCGAGTGGGTCGCGACAATGAGCTGCGACCTCTGCTTCGCCGCCACGGCGCGCAGCTCTCCGTAGATGGCATCCTGCAGAATGACGTGCAAGTGAGCATCCGGCTCGTCGAGCAACATGACCGACGCCGGGCGCGTGTGCAAGAGCGTCAACAGCATCAACACCTGCTGGAAACCGCTGCCCGCGCTCGCGATGTCGAACTTGGGCCCGCCAGGCCGCATACGATACTCGGAGAGGATGTTGGCCCCGCTCGCGTCCGGCACCTGGAGTTCGAAGCGGAACAGCCGAGCCACACTCGATTGCAGAGCCTCCCACGCCATGTCTGACTGGCTCGCCTCAACCAGCAGATTTCGGAGCATGTCACCGGGTTTGCCCTGGCCCAGCAGTTGGTCGATCTTGGGCCGCATGTACACCGGCTCTTCGGTGGCCAAGCCCGTCATCGGCGGCACGAACACGGTCCGGAGATTGGCGGCGCGGAGAACCGCCGGGTCGATCGGGTTTGGGCGCACATAGATCTGCTCGGTGCTGTCGGAGATGAACTCCATCGGAACGGTCCACTCGTCCGTCTGCAGCTCTATTTCGATCGACCCCGCATACGCGCGCTCATTCCACAGGAGATCGAAACTCCGAAGAGGCACGGCCGAGAATGCTTGGCGGGCAATTGGAGCTTTGGTGTAGGCACCGCCATGACGCTGATAGTCGTTCAGCTCTTTCCACCTCGCGAACGCCAGCCCCCACGCGGCGATCGCCTGCAGCATCGTCGTCTTGCCGGTGTTGTTCGGACCCGCCAACACGACATGCCCCGGCACGTCGAATTCAACGTCTTCGAAGCGCTTGAACCGCCGGATGACGACCTTCCGGATCACGCCACCACCTCTTGCAGGCTCTTCAGGACGAGCAGTTCGTTGCCGCGATCGTCGATCACCTTCACGGCCACCTGACCGTGCTCGCCAGCCTCGAACGGCGCGCTCACCGTGCCCGCCAGATGATCCCAGACCGCGTCGTCATAATCGCCCTTGAGTGCGCGTCGCAAATCCTCCCAGGCCCCTGTGCGCGGAAAGAACGCCTGGCTCACGTGGAAGCACAAGCCGTTGTAGTCCGCGTCCAGGAACCACGCGGGCACATCATGTCCCGGTCTGTGGTCGAGGGCCATGGTCGCAGGGTCGAACACGTCGAGGCCCACCAGTTCGACCTGGTACCGGTCCGGCTCGCCTTTCTTCTCCGGCGCGGCCCGGCGCACGCGCGCCTCGGGCAATCCACACACGCTGAAGATCTGGCTCGACCGCATGTTCTTGAGCAGGTCGCCCATCATCAGATCCGGAGTGGCCTGCACGTAGGTGGCGGGCACCAGACCAATCTCGCCGGCCTTCTCGATGAGCGCCCTGGCGTGCGGCTGGACGGCAAAGCCAATCACGTAGAGATGCGCGTAACCCTTGAGGTACGCCTCCTGGAGCGATTCGTGCACGAGCGCCTGGCTGATGGCGCCGTTCTCGGGACCAAAGACGAAAGCCACGGCCTTCTCGTCGCCGTTCATCGCCACGGCTTCGGCCGACAGCGAGAGCGCCTTGGCAGGCGGGCGCACGTTCCGCAGATTCACCGTCTTCCCGCCGCCAAGATGAAGCACGGGCGACTTGCGCAGGACCTCGAGCATCCGGTCAACAAACGACGCGTATTCCTCGCTCTCCGTCACTCCTGAATCCTCGATGCCGTCGCCTTCCCAATCCACTGGCGTGGGAATCGTCGCTTCCATCGCGAACCGACCCGTCACCCGTACGAAGCGGCTATCCACCTCCGGGCGATCGACCAGCACCTCTTCGGCAGGCGGTTCGTTGTTCGCGATGCTCTTGAGCGTCACGTGCGGCACCAGACCGCCAACTTCTTCGCCCTTCTTGTTCTGCTTACGGACGTAAACGAACCCACTCGACGGTCCACGCTTGTCGTCCTTAAGCTGGTAGTAGGGATACGTCGCGGTCAGCAGCCGCTGCTTCGCCAGCGCGAGCGGCACCCGGCTGGTGTCAATGGTGATCCACCGCCTCCCCCACTGCTCGGCCACATACGCCGTCGTCCCACTCCCGCACGTGGGGTCGAGGACGAGATCGCCGGGGTCCGTCGTCATGAGGAGACAGCGCTGGAGCACCTTGGCGTTGGTCTGGACCACGTACGCCTTCGCATCAGTAAACGCGCCGGTCTGAGTGTCTGCCCAAACATTCGTCAGTTCGAGAACGGGAAAATCGTCCATGTACCTGACGTAAGTAAGCGAGTTCGACGTAGGGGCGGCGAGCCTTCCGGCGTCGGCCAACCGCCGAAGTCCTTCGGGGGGCGTCTTCCAGTGGCTGTTGGCTGGTGGGCGGTAATCTCTGCCCTCGAACGAAAACGGGCCGGACGATGTGGGACTCAACCCCTGAGAACTCAGATTGTCGTGCCTGTAGACTCTCGCTCCCGCCGGAATCAACAGGGGGTCTTCGCGTTCTTCCGAAGACATGGGTCGTCGAGTGCCGTCCACTAGCTCAAGTCTCGTGAATCGCGCACCCACGTCCTCTAAGAGCGTCTTCCGCAGGTACAGTTGCCGATATCTCAGACGTTCACGAGACTTCCCGTACCACAGGAGGTAGTCGCTGTTGGTTCCCACAACCGTCGACTCAAGTGCGGCCGTGGTCCGAAAGGTGATCATGCAAACGAAGTTCTCCGCCCCAAACACCTCGTCCATCAGCTCGCGCAAGTGATGGAGGTTCTCGTCGCTGATTTGGACGAAGATGCTGCCGGTGGGTGCCAGCAAGTCGCGCGCGAGGAGCAATCGGTCGCGCATGTACGTGAGGTACGAGTGCAGGCCAAGCTCCCACGTGTCCCGGTACGCCTTCACCATCTCAGGCTCGCGGGTCATGTCTTCATCGTCGTTGTGCGACACGTCGCGGCGCCGGACGAACGGCTGAAAATTCGATCCAAACTTTATGCCGTATGGCGGGTCCATGTAGATCATCTGGACCTGGCCGCCGAGGCCCTCGTAGTGCAGCAGCGAGTTCATGACGACCAGCGAGTCGCCCAAGACGAGCCGGTTGACCCACTGATCCTGGTACTCGTATGCCTTCAGCACCTGGTCGGCGATCGAGTGCTGGGGATCACCGAACAAGTCGTACATGTCCTGCTGTTTGTCGCGCCGATGCCCGACCAGGGTCTGGACGATGGCCTTGGTCGAGAGACGCTCGTGGACGAAGAGCGGCAACGTGGGAACGTCGAAGGAGAGGCGTTCGGCCTTGCCGGTCCAGTCGAGGAATGGACGCCCGAGGCGCTTCAGCTGTTCGACGGCATCGTGGAGCCCGCGGACCGAGGCCCGCACCTGGCCGTCGCCCGTCTTGAACTCCCGCGGCATCGCAAACGTGTGCGGGGCGGGCAGGCGTGCGGCCTCGTCGACCAGGCCAAGCAACCATTCGCCGTACTCGCGGGCGCTGTTCTGACCGTCCCAGCTCAGAGCAGGCGACAGCGATGAGTCGTAGCGATATCGCTGAGGCGGCTTCTTCTTCCGGAACTGCGGTTGTGTGCCGACATCGGGCCGCATTGGGGTCTCGGCACCGACGTGGACATAGCTCTCGGCAGGGCGTGGCGCCCCGCCTCGCGGACGCTTCTTCTGAGACTCGTTGGCCATGGGAGAACCGTCGCTCACGGCGCCATCTGGCGGGGGCTAACGCCCTACATTACAACCCGTTGCCGGGCACCCGTGTTCGCACAATCCTACAACCGAAGCGGTTGCGGAAGTAGATCAACGTGAGTGACTTCCCTGCGGGGTGGTCCGCGACCTGCTGTGTCAGGTGTGGCCGTTTGGCGAGTACGCCTTCCTGCTGTTCAGCGCCGGGCTGCTGAATGCCTCGCTGTTCGCCGCCAGCATCCAGCCGCTGTCGACAGCGTATTCGGTGTGCGATGGACTCGGTTTCGAATCGGGCGTGTACAAGCGCTTCTTGCGGACCAGCCGTGGTGATCCTGGTGGCGCTCACGAGCGTGCTGGTGGGCATCACCGTGCGGGACATGTACTTCGGCTAGGCCCCTTCGCCGACGGCTTCGACACCCAAGGGGGCCGTACGAGAGCCCTCTCGGCCGAGCCCAGTGAAAAGGGCCGCACGGACGGCCGCGCGAGTTGTGAGCGGCCGATGATGAGCCGCGGGCGTCAGGCAGCCACGACCGGACGCCGGGCAAGACAGGACGCCACGTCACGCGGGCGTGCGCCCAAGGCGAAAAGGGCTCGGAGCAACAAGTCTACCGACACGGTCGGGTCGGCGGCTTCCATCTTGGCGACGCGCGACTGGCTCGAGTGCAACCGCTTTGCCAGTGCGGCCTGGGACAGGCCTTCGGCGGTTCGACGGTCACGGAGGCTCCGGCTGAGTGCGAGCTTCGTTTCGACGAACGCGGCCTCTTCGGGCGTCAAGTCCAGGAGGGTCGCGACGTCGCCGACTCGCCAGCCCTGGGCTTCCAGTTGGGTTCGTTTTCGATTCTTCATGGCGTCACGCGTCGTCGCGTGATGCGGTCATACTCGCGGAGGCGTCGTTGACACGCCTCCTTCGAAAAGGGAGGAGTCTTCACCTCACCGTGAAGCCACGCGAGGGGCTTGTCCGCCTTCGGCATCAGCGCGATGGTATGTCATGTCTGACATATTGTCAAGTAGCTAACCAACGGATGGACCGGATTGTGGGTCCGGGTCGGTGGCTATGGTTGACTGACCGGCCCGCAACCGGTCATCCGTAGCGTCGACATGACTTCCAAAGTCAACTTCAAAGACATCTGATACGTCCCCTCACACGGTCTCGACGCCGCGTGAAGCTGCGCAGGTCAGGCGGCGTGGCGGCTTCCGTGCTGCTCAATCGGCGCGAGGCTGAGGCGCAGGCGGAACGGCCGGAGGAGTCGGTTCAGCGTCTCCTGCGTCGGGTTGTGACGGGGGTTGATGGCTCGCACCACGTTGGGGCTGGCCATGCACACCTTCGCGGCGAGCTCCTTGACTCCCGTCGCGCGAACGACCTTTCCAAGCGCACGTTGGACCGACACGCCCTCGTCGATCGCCGCCAGAAGGAACTCGCGGGCGAAGTCGACGTCGCGAAGGTCCTCCGCGAGGCCTCGGTTCCAATCCCTGCTACGTCTTGCCACGGTGTGTCGCCTCCAGGTAGTCGGACCAGTGCTTCCGGGCCCTACGAATGTCCGCGCGTTGAGACGCCTTGTCTCCGCCGAGCAACAGTAAGACGAGCGCGGCCTTCGGCCATCAACAAACGTGGCGGCGCTGACGCCCACCGTGGCGAAGTAGACCCGGTATCCAGGTCCGAAGTCGCAACGAGTTTCCCAGACGCCGTCTCCGACTGCCCGGTGATCACCGAGATTCCCGGTTTCGAATCGGAGCACTCGTGCCTGGATGCGAGCGCGGACCGCGACATCCAGACTGTCAAGCCATGTGCGAAACGGGCTCGTCCCCCTGGCCGTGAGGTACTCGCGAATCGGGCGCTTCGTCGGCACGCTGCGTGAATCTTATCACAACGGATAATAATGTCTACCGCGGCCAGCTACGCGGAAGGGTCGTCACCGCTGCCCAGCGAGTGAAGACTTCGATGGCGCTGCTGGTCGTGGCCAATCTGACCAACGTGATGGCCAACTTTGCCGGCGTGGCCACCGCGCTCGAGCTGTTTCACGTGAGCCGCTATGTCTCGGTGCCGATGGCGGCCGTGATTGTCTGGCTGCTTGTCGTGAAAGGCACCTACGCCAGCGTCGAGAAGATCTTTCCCGGCGCCTGCATCACCTACATCGCGTACATCGTGGCCGCCGTCGTCGAGAAGGGCATCACGGTGAAGGACTACGCCGAATCGCGGATCGAGGTGATCGTCGGGTGCATCGTGATGGTGGTCGTCGCGTTCTTCATCATCGTGGCCTGCGCGGCCGGCATCTGGGAGAAACAACTGCGCGGCATCGAGAGCGCCGCCGACGCGGCCAAGGCGCTGAGGCCGTTTGGCGAGTACGCCTTCCTGCTGTTCAGCGCCGGGCTGCTGAATGCCTCGCTGTTCGCCGCCAGTATCCAGCCGCTGTCGACGGCGTACTCGGTGTGCGAGGGCCTCGGCTTCGAATCGGGCGTGAACAAGCGCTTCCGCATGATCAAGCTGGTCAACAACCGCGACCTGATGCACGAGTGGACCAACCCGCGTGTCTACAACTGCGTGGCGTGGGCCCCCGTGGTGATCCTGATTGCGCTCACCAGCGTGCTGGTGGGCATCACCGTGCGGGACATGTACTTCGGCTAGGCGCCTGCGGCTTCGGCGACCCAAGGGGCCGTATGAGAGCCCTCTCGGCCGAGCGCATGGAAAAGAGCCGCACGGGCTCGGGTCGAGCTCACGCATGCTTCACCTTGGCACTCCCGGTTCCGTGTCAACCCAGGCTGAATGTTTGCCACCCACCTTGATGCCAATCGTGCGAATGCACCTGCCGCCAATCCACGGATTTCACGGCAGTTGGCCGCCGGCACCAATTCCCGGCCCGGGCGCCGACAAATTCAAGTGAATAGCACTGGCAGAACGACTGGCAGAGGGACTCGCAGAGGACTGGCAGAGGACTGGCAGACACAGACTGGCAGACTGGCAGAGAAACTTGCCCCAGGACCGAATGGGGGCAATAATGCTCGCGAGTGGTGCGGGATTCCCAGGCGCGAGCGCGGGCGCGCGGGGCGGCTGACCAGCAATTGAATCCATCCACCTATGTGAAGTTGTACGTTGGGCAGCAAGGATAGGATGACTAGCAAACTGATAATCAAATGCGTAAGGGGTGCGTATCTCGAGGAACCCTTCGAGCGGACGGTGGAAACATCCGAGGCCATGACATTGGGCGAACTGCACGAAGAGATTCAACGGCTTACAGGTTTTGACAATGACCACCTCTTCACCTTCTTCGTTGCGCGCGGTCACAGAGGCAGACGGACAGAAGTAGTGGGATCCGACGACTGGGAGGATCGGCATGACGGTCTCTACGGCATTCCGCTGAAGGAGATGTTTCCCCTTCCCAAGAACATGAAGTTATTCTACTGGTTTGACTTCGGGGACGATTGGATGTTCCAAATCACAAGGCGCGGAGATCCAAAGCCTGAGGAGAAGGGCGCGACGTATCCGAGAGTCATCAAGGAAGTCGGCCCGAAGCCCGAGCAGTATCCACGCTTTAGGGAATGAGATCGCCCAGCATCGGGGTGCATGACAGGCTGACCCCGCGGCGGGGTTTCGCATCATGCCCCCTGACTGTGGGCCGATAAGAAGAAGATGAAGCGCGACTATACGAAAGAGATAGGAGAGTTTTGGCCGACTATCATGCGGGCATGGGAGGCCCATGCCGATAAGTATCCGGTGATTGAATGCGACCTGGCCTACAAGAAGGTGCGGGCCTATGCGTCTGGCGAGTACATTGACAGCTTGTCCGAACTGACGCGGGAGAGTACGCACCGGGAGTTCGCCCGTACGACGGCTGAAGGGGGCATCATGGTTTTCGTCCTGGACAGCAGGAACCGCGTTCTCCAGTCGTACAGTTTCCCCGGTGTCAAGGCGGTAGCCAATAGCAAGCCCAACAACGTCTCGCAACGTATTGCTCACCCGCGGCGGGTTCGCACACGTTGAAAACTGTCTAGGCGGACGAATCATTGCGATTCTGACGGAGGAGCCTTTGGCCAAGGACTCAACGACGCCTGACGAACGGCGGCTCTCGTATCCGGCCGAGTGGGAGCCCGAGCACCGGAAGAATGGTCTGGTGATTCAGTGGAAAGAGACGTACCCGGATCTTTTCAGTGTCATGCTGGCAAATCCCGCTCACCGTATCACACCGTAACTGCCTCAGTTCTCGGCTGGGTACGCTCGATTTGTTTGCCCAGTACGCGCTCCAATATCTCCTTCGAGACCAGGACGGAGTAGAGTCTATAACCTGGTACAAATCGGCCAGCAAATCGCCGTCTGCCAGGAATCGTCTGCGTACCGACGCCTACTGGGAAGTGATGCGGAGACAGATGGGCTGCGAATGCTTCACGAAACTCCAGGACGCGATCGTCGCCGCCGGGTTCAAGAACGTCAATGGCGAACCAGATCTGTTTTGCTGGACGCCTAGCCGACATTGGTTCTTCGCGGAAGCCAGGCGCACGGACATGCCGGGAGAACAACAACGACGGTGGTTCCGCGTGTGTCGCGATGTGCTCGGCGAGAACGTTGATATCCGCGTGTACCATCTGACGGTCCGGAGTTGAATGCGGCCGCCTAACACTGCAGCCGACGGCCACCGGTGAGTCGCGAGCGGCCGCGGGTGAGCCGCCGCCGTTGGGCAGTCCAACGAAGGTCGTGAAGTCATCCTCATGCTGTCGTGGGAGCCATGGAACCTCTTCGCACGGTCTATGTCGAAACGAGCATCGTGAGCTACCTGACCGCTCGACCGAGTCGCGATGTGGTCCTGGCCGCTCATCAGCAGCTGACGCGGCGTTGGTGGCGGGGCCGAAGGTCATTCGGGCCGGTCATTTCGCAGCTCGTGCTGGATGAGGCCGGCGCTGGCGATCCGATCCTGCGAACCCGACGGTTGAGGACACTTCGTGGCAGTCCGATTCTGGGGCTGACTGACCGCGCGGCGGACTTGGCGGGGGCGCTGGTTCGGCACGGAGCCCTGCCAAGGAAGGCGACGGTGGACGCGTTTCACATCGCCATCGCAGCCGCTCATCAGATCGACTTCCTGTTGACGTGGAACGGCAAGCATCTCGCGAACGCGGCGACGCGTGGTACCATTGAAGCGGTCTGTCGCTCCGCGGGCCTCGCCCCTCCGACAATCTGCACGCCCGAGGAGCTGCCATCAGGGAGTACCCCATGAAACACCGGGACCCCATCATTGAGGACCTGCACAAGCTGCGGGAGATGATCGGCCGGGCGCATGACTTCGACGTGCACCGAATTGCGGCAAGCGTTCGGCGACACGAGGAGCAAGGGCGGAAGGCCATCGTTCGGGACGCACCCAGGTCAACGGCGCGACAGAAGAAGGCTTCGTAGCGACGGGGCTGCCCAACAAGCGCTTCAACCTGACGCGCCCATAGGTTGGTCCACGCTGAACACGCTCGGCGCGCAGGCTAAGCGCAACGTTGTTGAACGACCGTCTGAGGACGTTCTCTGGGGTTTGGTCCGATCCCGATCCGGTCGTATACTCAAGGTACCTTCTTCCAAGGGGGGTTGCCGTGACCGTCAAAGACACCGTCCGGACGCTTCTCGACCGTCTCCCAGACGACTGCAGCCTGGACGATGTGCTGTACCACCTCTACGTCGTTCAGGCCACGAATCGTGGTGTGGCAGATGCCGACGCCGGCCGAACGATCTCCCACGAACAGGTAGCTGCCGAGTTGCGACGCAAATGGCTGGTCGGGTCCGTTCAGTAGTCTGGGCGGAATCGGCGCACGCCGCGCTCGACGAAGTGATCTCGTACATCGCGCAGGATTCGCGACAAGCGGCCTTGGAGCTACTCGCTCGCGCACTCGACGCGGCAGCCGGCTTGACGACCTTGTCCGAGCGCGGGCGGGTTGTTCCCGAACTCGACGACCCGGCCATTCGGGAAGTCTTCATGCACCGCTACCGACTGCTGTATCGCGTCGAGCCTGACCACGTTGTTGTCGTCGCTTTCCGGCACGGGGCCCGGGACTTTGCCAAGTGGCGACAAGGTCGAGACTTGCACTAGACCATTGAGCAGCTGGGAAGATAGGTAACACAAGAATAGATCGACCAGATCCCATTGGCCCGTCTCCTGCTGGTTGACGCGCCGTCCGCGCTCAAGATGATGACGGCCAACGACGAGGTGGTGTCAGTCGTCGTCACCGAGCGGCGCGCGCGTGTCACCGAAATCGTGGACACGTACAACCTGATGGCGCTGCTGGTCGTGGTCAATCTGACCAACGTGATGGCCAACTTCGCCGGGGTGGCCACCGCGCTCGAGCTGTTTCACATGAGCCGCTACGTCTCGGTGCCGATGGCCGCCGTGATTGTCTGGCTGCTGGTCGTGAAAGGCACCTACGCCAGCGTCGAGAAGATCTTTCTCGGCGCGTGCGTCACCTATATCGCGTACATCGTGGCCGCCGTCTTGATCAGCCCCGACTGGGAGGCGTCGGCGCTGGGCAGCGTGCGGCCCGTGCTGTTGTGGGATACGGCCTACCTGACGCTGTTGGTGGCCCTGGTGGGGACGTCGGTGGCGCCCTGGATGCAGTTCTACCTGCAGGCCGCCGTCGTCGAGAAGGGCATCACGGTGAAGGACTACGCCGAATCGCGCATCGAGGTGATCGTCGGGT
>CAYHRK010000058.1:5971-19102 GCA_964358795.1 uncultured Vicinamibacterales bacterium | reverse complement strand
TCGGCCTGGGGCCACTGATCGCCGCCGCCGCCGCGGGGCTCTGGCCGTGGCGCGACCTGCCCCGACAGGCACTCTCTGCCGGGCTAGGCGTGTTTATGGGCCTCGGCCTCATGTACTTTGTGATGCTGGTGCCCGATCCCTACTGGGTGGGGTTCAGAGCGGGTCAGATCCTGCTGGTGACGCTGCCGGTGTTCGCGGCGTGCTTTTTCCAGCGCCTCATCCAGGCCCGTCGGATGCGATGGGTTGGCGCGATGGCGGCAGTCGGGTTGTTTGCGGTGGGGCTGCCAACGAGCCTCGCAGATACGTTTGCGGCTCAGGACATCGCCAACCAGGCCATGGGACCTGGGTTCCACTGGACGATCCACATCACGCCGCTGCAGCAGCAGGCGTTTTCGTGGATCCGAAGGGCCACGTTGCGCGAGGCCATCGTGCAAATGGATCCAACCAGCCATGGGAGGGAGAGTTGGACGCTGATCCCCGCGTTCGCCCAGCGGCGGATGGCAGCCGGGCTCCCGATCTCACTGCTGCACTCGAGCATCTACGACACGCGCTCGCGCCAGGTGCACGATCTCTACAGCACCGCTAGCGCGGAGGCGGCGTGGCAGGCGGCTCGATCGATGGGCATCGACTATCTGTACCTCGACAACGTCGAGAAGGATGCCTTTGCGGGAGCGGGGCTCGACAAGTTCGAGCACCACCCCCAGTTTTTTGTCGCGGTGTTCCGGAACGCCGAGGTCGTGGTGTATGCGGTCGTGAAGCCGGTGGGCGCGGGTGGAGGCAGCCCGCTGCCGCCGCTGCATCACGTGGTCGGCTGACCGGCGTTTCGCGATCCACGGGAGACTCCGCCCGTGGCATAGAGCACGCCGCCTGGAAGATTCCCGACAACTCCCAGACCCACAAACAGCACCGAGAGCGCAAACGCATCGGGGCTGGCCACGCCCACTTGTGCGAAAAACCAGACGAAGGCCGCCTGACTGGTGCCGAGGCCGTTGACGGTGATCGGCAGCAGCATCACCAGCAGGATGAGGGGAATAAACGCCACGTACGTCGTCAGCGGCTGCGCGATCCCAAGGCCGACACCCAGGCAGTAGGCCTGAACGATGCGCAGGGCCTGCACGCCGATGGATCCGGCGAGCACGTTCCCAAGGGCGCCCTGCGTTGCGGCATACGTCTGCATGGCGCCCAGCAGCCGGCCGGCGACATCTCTCACGCCCGCCCACGGCAACAGACCCACAATCGCCCCGAGCCATCGATCGACGTGCCGGCTGAAGACCACGGCGGCAGCGACCGCGCAGCCGAGCGCCGTCACCACCAGCGCGCCGACGACCACCGGGTCGGCGGCCATCTGGCGGGCGAACATCAGCCCTACGACGGCCATCAGCAAGAGCGAGAACACACCCAGCACGCTATCCATCACGACAGACGCGACAGCGGCGGACGCCGCGACGCCCTCACGGGACAGCGAATAGGCCCGCACCGCGCCGACGCCCACCGTGGCAGGCAAGAACGTCCCCACGAACGTGCTGACAAAGAAGATCCGCATGACGGCCGTGAAACGGGGGCCGTCGGGCCCGGCGAAGGGTCTGAGCAGCACCAGCCAGCGGTACGCCATCAGGGCCCGGTCCAGGAAGACCAGCGCCGTAGCGGCCGCAATCGGCCCGAGGCGGGCATGCGCGAGGGCGGACAGGATTTCTGATGGGCGGCTCTTCCAGCCCACCAGCGCCGTCAACGATATCGCGATGAGGACGCGGACGATCCCGCCGGTGGAGGGCCGTTTCACCGTGTGACGGGCAGCGTCTGAATGTGCTGTTCCGGGTGGCGTTTCACCCGGTAGGCACGCATCAGGAATTTCGCGTAGGGCACCACTTGCTTCATCGCGCCCACGTTGACCTGGCAGGGGCTCAGGCAGTTCTTGCAGATGGTCTGCTCGAAGGTGGCGCGGTCGGCCAGATGCTCCGCCTTGAAGTACAACGATTCCGCCGAGTCGTGCACGACATTGCCAAGCGGCTTCGAGTTCTCGCAGTAGAACAAGGTGCCGTCAGGGTTGAGCAGCAGACCCTGCGTCTGGAACGGGCACGGCATCGTCCGCACGTATCCGTTGGCAATCATGTCGGCGTAGTGCAGATACTGGAACGCCTGCCCGCTCAGCAGCGACTCTTCGACGACCTGTGCCAGGAAGAACTGACGCATGAATTCCTCTTCCTGCGTCTTCAGCCCGATGCTGCTCTCCAGTTCCTTGTTGCCGAGCATATTGTCGGTGAACCGCAACATGTTGAACACGATGTCCAGGTTGCGTTCGCGCGACCAAGCCAGAATGTTCTTCGCGTCATTCATGTTGGTGGCGAAGATGGTCGCCGCCACGCCGAATTGAAAATTGTCGTGGATCTTGGCCAACGACTCGAGCGCGTCGATGGTCTGGCACGCTTTGTCGAACCCCCGCTTCACCTGGCGCACCTGATCGTGTATCTCGCCAATCCCGTCGATGGACACTCGAATGCTGATGGGCAGGTTGTGGCTGGCGCAGAACTCCACAATCCGGGTGGCCTGCGGAATCGCCCGCTGCGGGGTGAGGCCCGTCGTGTTGATCCCGATCTTGCGCAGCCGCGGCAGCCGTTTGACAAACAGTTCGACCATCTCGGGCAGGTCGTTGCGCGTGGTCGGCTCGCCGCCCGAGATGTTCAGATTCTCGACGGCGCCCCAGAACGGATGGCCCATGGCTCGATCGAGTTGATCGAGCGTCATGTCTTCCTTGCGATTGCCGCGCTTCCAGTTGTTGCACATCTCACAGCGGGCATCGCAGACAAACGTGCAGTTGTAAATCAGGACCGTGGGACGGATGGGCTTGATCTTGGCCGCAATAAACGTATTGAACAGGTCGCGCGGAACGCCCGCGGCGGTCCTGGCTAAATACCGCGCCGTAAAGGTGTTTTTCGACATGGCTGGCAGGGGCTATCTGTCTGACCGGTCGACAGATTTGGCCACACGCCATCGTAGCGTGAGGGGGAGCGGGGGTCAAATCGCGGGTGAGGGGCGCGCGCCGGTGGAAGGCGCACGCCCTCTTGAGAGACTGAACGTTACTTGCAGGTTGGACGCGGCGTGTACGTCAACGGGAAAATGAGATCGGGCCCTGTCTCGCTCCACTGCAGGTGCAACGGCGTGCTGGTATTGTCGTAGTCGAATCCAATATCCACACCAATCCAGGTGCCGTTCTTCCGATAGGCGAAGAAGTCCACGCTCTTCTCCGGGCCACCGCGTTTCAGATTCCAGGCCAGGTCCATGCCACCGCAGATGCCTGCTTCAATCATCCGGTCGCGGAGGAACTCCATGTTCCCTCGCCGCTGGCCGCTGCTCACGCCGGCCGCGAGCCGGTCCGGATAGCGCTGGGTGGCCCAGGTGACCAAGGCCGGCCCGTTGGTAGGCCATCCGGTTGATGGGCCCGGCGATGGCGTAGGAGTTGGCGTCGGGGTCGGCGGCGGGACAACAACGACAGCGGGCGTCAAGAAGGTCTGAACGTCCATCCAGGGGCCCGTCACGTTCGAATCGAACGCCCGGGCCCGCCAGAAATACCGGGTGTCGTTCTTCAAGGACTGTGTCAGCGTGAACTTCGTCTCGAACGGCTGCTCGGGGATGGTGACGATGGCGACGACGGCGGTGAACGATACTGTCTCGGATATCTCAAAGGTGTAACTCACCGCGCCTGCAGGGCCGGTTCGCGCCGCGTTGCGCACGCTGAATTCCGGTTTCACCGTAGACGTCCGGACGCTGGCAATCGGATAGAGAGGCTGAGGAGTCTGGAACTCGGCCAGGTTCACTACCGCAAACGCCGCCGGCGCCGAGTACTCGCTGGCGTTGGCGCCGTCTGCCGCTTTCGCCCGCCAGTAGTAGGTCCGGTCCGATGCCAGGGCATCCGGCAGTGTCACCACAGTGCGTCCGTTGGTGCCGGGCTGAATGCCGTCACGGTTATAGACGCGATTGCTGAAACTCGCGTCGGTCGCCACTTCGAAGAGGTAAGTGACGGTGCGTTGGCTATTGGTAGACGAGTTCTCGACCTGCAGGGTGATCGGCTGATCCTGCATTCGAATGCTGGCGCCCGGGATCGGATCGACGGGTTTTGGCGCGGTGAAGGTCACACCCGCGATGGGTCCCGCCACCGACGGGCTAGTTGGATTGCTGCTTTTCAGGGCCTCGCAACCAGACAGCACGGTCAACAACGCCGGGATGGTCACGAGCGAATGGAATAGTCGCTTCATACTCACACTCCGTGGATTCATGAGCGCAGGCAGCGCATCCGGCCACCGTCACGAGCAGGAGTATCAAGAAGCGCGCCAGTCGCCGAACCACGCATGTCTGGTTTATCGGCACGTGCCTCCAGACCGAACACGGAACAGTGTGTAAGAACCGACTGCGCGGCGGTGCACGCAGGTGCACGGCTTCTGGCCAGAAGGCCGCCCAACCAGCCGGAATCTGGGCTAATCGGACCCAAATCGGCTCTGGCGTCTGGTGAAGAGCGGGCTGGGTCATCCCCTGAAAATTGGGGCGGAAATCGGCGCTGGAGCAACGAGTTCTGTGGGGCGAGGATGGCTACTCGGACACCGAACTGCTGACCGCAGCCGAGTCGCCAGCCGCCCTTCCGCGCGAGAGATAGGCGACCGCGCCCGTCGTCGAAAACGCGATGATCAACGCCGCGCCCATGAACGAGACGACGAGAGCCGATTCGATGGGCAGTCCAATCCTCGAGAAGTAGAACGTGAAGGTGGCCTCGCGCACGCCGAATCCGTTTAGCGACACCGGAGCCATTTGCACGATGAAGGACACCGGAACGACCACGGCCAGATGCCATGCCGTGATGGGGATGTTCATGCTGTGTGCAATGGCGGAATAGAAGCCGACCAGAACCGTCTGTACGACAATGGCACCGGCAAAGCAGGTGACGAGCGCGCCCGGGGTGCTGCCAAATCGCTCCAACGCTCCGGTCAACCTGGCCAGGCGTGCATCGACCCAATCCTGGTGCAGCACGCGAACAGGGCTCAGTATTCGGCCTACGGCGCCGGGCCAGAGAACTGCCGCCGACAGGGCGGCGAAGCCGCCGAACAGTGTCGCCCAGAGCGCCGGGGCCCAGATCGGCTGGCGCGCGCCGAACGAACCCGCCACCGTCGCGCCGACGGCGGCCACGAAGACGAGACCGAGCAGGCCCAGCAGGCGGTCCATCAGGATGATCGTCGTGGCCAGCGTCTTCGAGCCCGCTTGGCTCGCCGTGTCCCGAATCCTGACGACGTCGCCCCCGATGTTGCTGGGGAGGAAGTTGTTGAAAAACGTGGCGACCAGGTACGAGTTCACCAGCCGCGAGGTCGGCACCAGAATGTGCTGGGCATCCAGCAGCAGTCGCCAACGCCACGCGCTCAACATCAGCATGAACAGGTAGAGCAGCAGCGCCCCGGTGATCCAGGCCGGCGAGGCATTCCGCACGTAACTCCAGAGCCGGGCGAAATCGGTGCGACCAAACAGCCATGTCAACAGGGCCACGCTCACTACGAGCTTCGTCGAGAACAGAACCGCACGGCGTAACGAGCCGGAGGTGGCGGGGGATTGGGAACCGTCGAGCGTGTCGTGCATGTCTGGAGTGGCTCACTGGGAGTGAGCGCCTAATCGTACCACGCGCAAGAAAAGGCGTCTACGGCTAAAGGCTTCATTGGCAGGGAGTTCCTGTCGCCGTTCATTGACCTGTTCCGCGTCGGCCCCATACAATTGCGGATTGGGTTCCGGCGCGCCATGTCCGGTTGCGGAGCCCGTCATTGCACCCGAATCGGCATGCGCATCCTCATGATTGCCCCCCAGCCGTTCTTCGAGCCGCGGGGTACGCCGTTTAGCGAGTATCACAGAATACGCGCGCTGACCGATCTCGGTCACACCGTCGACCTGATCACGTACCCGTTCGGGAGTGACGTCAGCCTCCCCGGGCTGAAGGTGCACCGAAGTTGGCGCCCGCCGTTCGTTCACCGGGTTCGGATCGGGCCGTCATGGGCGAAGATCCCATTGGACTTGCTGCTGGCCGTGAAAGCGCTGCACGTCGCCGTCAAATGGCGCTTCGACCTGGTCCATTCCCACGAGGAGGGCGGCGCCATCGGTCTCGTGCTTGCCTGGCTCATGCGTGTGCCGCACCTGTACGACATGCATTCGAGCCTGCCCGAGCAGTTGTCCAACTTCCGGTTCAGTCAGTCCCGGCTGCTGCTCTGGCTGTTTCAGTGGCTCGAGCGACAGATGGTGACACGGTCCCGCGCCGTCATCGTGATCTGCCGGTATCTCGAAGATGTGGTGCGGCGGATCCACCCGGCGGCACGGGTGGTGCTGATCGAGAACGCACCCGGAACTGGCGCAACCGGATCTCAGGCGGAACCCGGCCGAATGCGGGAAGCGCTCGGGATCGCTGCCGATGTGCCGATCGTGCTCTACACGGGCACGTTCGAGGCATACCAGGGCCTTGATCTCCTGTTCGCCGCCATGCGCGTGGTCATTGATCGGCTGCCCGCCGCCCGGTTAGTGCTGGTGGGCGGACATGCCGATCAAGTCGCGCGCGCTCAACAGGAGGCGGAAAGGGCCGGTGTGGGCGCGGCGACGGTGTTCACTGGAGAGCGTCCCTTCGAGGAGATCCCGCAGTATCTCGAGGCGGCCACTGCCCTGGTGTCCCCGCGCAGTCGTGGTACGAATACGCCGCTGAAGATCTACCAGTACCTGCGGGCCGGTAAGCCCATCGTGGCGACCAACCTCCTGACGCATACGCAGGTGTTGGACTCCAGTGTAGCCATCCTGACCGATCCCACTCCTGCCGCCCTGGCCGCAGGTCTGGTCATCGCGCTGTCGGACGCTCACGCAGCGGCGACCGTCAGCCGGAACGCGCGGCACATGGCCGACACGAAATACACCTACGCCGCCTATTTACAGCGCGTGCGTAACGTGCTGGTGCTGGTGGGCGAGCACCCAGAAGCCCATTACAGTTACACCGCCTACGCGGACCCGGCGATGGCCGATCGATTCGACCGGATGCGCTTCAGCGGGCCGATTGGGATGTTGATTGCCGAGAGCCAGGAACAGGTGCTCGTCCAGTTCAGCGGTGATGTAGGCGGGATGGGCGTGCTGGATGTGGGCACCGGGACCGGCCGCGCCGCGCTGGCGCTGGCCCGCAGGGGCGCCAGGGTGACCGCTGTGGACGCCTCGGCGGAGATGTTGCGCGTGGCTCGCGAGCGAGCGACGGCCAGTGGGTTGGACATGACCTTCGAGCAGGCCGATGCTCATCATCTGCCGTTCGAGGACCGACGTTTCGGCGTCGTTGTCAGTCTGCGGGTCCTCATGCACACGCCAGACTGGCGTGTCTGCTTGCGGGAACTCTGCCGGGTCTCGGGCGAGCGGGTCGTGTTCGACTACCCGGCCGCGGCCAGCCTCGCCGTACTGCAATCGGCTGCACGACGGGTGCTTCGCGCGGCGGGACGGCAGGTCGAGGCCTATCGTGTGCTGCGGTCGTCGGATGTGAAGGCTGTGCTCCGGTCGTGCGGGTACCGCCTGGAACGGGAGCACCGTCAGTTCGTGCTCCCGATCGCGTTTCACAAGGCGATCGGGTCGCGAGCCTTCACCATCGGGATCGAGCGCGGCTTGGCCGCGGCCGGATTGCTGCGGTTTCTGGGTTCTCCGGTCACGCTACTGGCGGTGCGATGCGAGTCCTGATCACAGGCGCGACCGGTTTCACCGGAGGGCACCTGGCGAGGTCATTGCGCCGGAAGCGTCACGACGTGGTGGCGCTGGTTCGCCAGCGCGATCGTCGATCTGCCGCACTCGAAGCCGATGGCATCACACTGGCGGACGGCGATCTGCGCGAGGGCGTTCGGCTGCGATCGGCATTGGCTGGCGTCGAGATTGTGTATAACATCGCGGCGATCTATCGTCAGGCGAGCGCGGCTCAGGCCGAGTACCGTGCCGTCAACGCGTCGGGGGTGGCGTGGCTGGTGGAGGCCGCGGCGGCTGCGGGAGTGAAACGCGTCGTGCAGTGCAGCACGGTCGGTGTGCATGGCGATGTGGAACACCCTCCGGCAAACGAGGACGCGCCACTGCGTCCGGGTGACGAATACCAGCGGTCGAAGCTGGCAGGGGAGCATGCGGCGGCCGAGGCTGCCAAGCGGGCTGGCATCGAGTTGACCATTGCCAGGCCCAGCGGTATCTACGGGCCGGGCGACGGCCGGCTGCTGAAGCTGTTTCGGGGTGTGGTCCGCCGCCGGTTCGTGATTCTGGGTTCCGGGGCGATTTTTTACCATTTGACCTACGTCGACGATCTGGTCGAGGGATTCCGGTTGTGCGGCGAAGTGCCTGCAGCGGCCGGCAGAACGTACATTCTGGCCGGCGGCGAGGTGACGACGCTGGTGGAACTGGTGGCGCGCATCGCTCGGCAGGCCGGGGTGGCACCGCCGGGCCTTCGGTTGCCGGTGTGGCCGTTCTGGATGGCCGGGGCGCTCTGCGAGGCGGTGTGTGTGCCGCTTCACATCGAGCCGCCTTTGTACAGGCGTCGCATCGACTTCTTTACGAAGAGCCGGGCCTTCGATATTTCCCGTGCGCGCGCTGAACTGGGATATGCCCCCGCGGTGGGACTCGACGAAGGCATCCGACGAACGCTCGCGTGGTATCGCGCGCAGGGGTGGCTGTGATGGCCGTCATTCCGAAGGCTCAGGATCAACTGTTCGACCGCCGAACCTCGGCGTTGGAGAAGTACGCCGACCTGGTCGTCGGCCGCCGCGGCTGGTGGGCACTGGTTCGCCACGAACTGGTGACGCTGGCCAGCCAGTCGGTGCCGGGCGCGCTGGGCCTGGTGCTGCGGAAGCTGCTGTATCCCCTCCTGCTCGGATCCTGCGGGCGAAACGTGGTCTTCGGTCAGCACGTGGTGCTGCGCCACCCGGGCAAGATTCGCCTCGGCGACGATGTGGTGATCGACGACAACTGTCTGCTCGATGCCAAGGGCGATTCCAACGCCGGCATCGCGATCGGCAGCGGCGTCTTTGTAGGACGCAACTCGATCTTGTCGTGCAAGAACGGCGACATCGAGTTGGGTGACCGCGCCAATATCGGATTCAACTGTGAGATCTTCTCGGCCAGCCGTGTGTCGCTCGGTGCCGACACGCTGGTGGCGGCCTACTGCTATGTGATTGGCGGCGACCACGATTTCAGCGACACCAGTCGCCCGGTGCTGGCGCAGTCGCGCCATTCGGCCGGTGTGACGATCGGCGATGGTGTCTGGATGGGAGCAGGGGCGAAGATCCTGGACGGGGTCACCATCGGCGCCCATGCGATCGTCGGCGCCGCGGCAGTCGTCCGCGAATCGGTTCCCTCCTACGCGGTGGCCGTTGGCATACCTGCGCGGGTCACCGGCCGACGCCCTGGCGCCCCGGCGGATCCGGACCCCACGCCATGACGACTCGCAAGCTGAACGTGTTGCAGATCTGCGATCACCTGGGCTGGGAGGGGTCGCGCATGCACGGGGTGAAGCGGCTCTTCTCCTGGATGATTCCACGCTTCGACCCCGATCGGTTCAACATCTCTCTGGTGAGCTTGCGGAAGAAGGATCTCTCCGAGGAGACCCTCGAGTCCTTCGGTGTCGACATCAGCTATCTGCACAAGTCGAAGTTCGATCCGGCCACGCTGACGGCGCTGCTGAAGGTGATCGATCGCAAGAAGATCGACATCCTCCATATGCACGGCTACGGAGCCACCACGTTTGGGCGCAGCGCCGCGGCGATGCGGCGTCTGCCCACGATCCTGCACGAGCACGCCAACCTGACCGACACGCCGTGGTTTCAGAAGGTGGCCGACAGGGCGTTGGAGCCCTTCACCGATATTGCGATTGCCGTCTCGCAGAGCACCGCCCGGTTCGTCATCAACGCACGGCTGGTGACGCCCGAGAAGGTGAAGGTGGTCTACCTTGGCGCACCACTCGAGGAATTCAGTCGTCCCCGCAGTGCCAGCGAAGTGTCGGATGCCCGGCTGGCGCTGGGAATTGGCCCGGCGGATTTCGCGATTGGCACGGTGACCCGCCTCCACGACTCGAAGGGCAACGAGGTCCTGGTGGAGGCCGCCCGCGCCGTGCTCGATGCGCGCCCGTCCGCCAAGTTCTACCTCGTGGGCGAAGGGCCGCTGCTGTCGGCGCTCGAAGCGCAAGCCGCGAGAATGAACCTGGGCGACCGCTTCGTGTTTGCCGGGTTTGCCAAGGACGTCTCCCAGGTGCTCGCGGCGTTCGACCTCAGCGTGTTTCCGTCGCTGTGGGAAGGGACACCGCTGACGGGTTTCGAGGCTCTGGCGGCCGGCAAACCGATCGTGGCCACCGACGCCGACGGCTTGCTGGACATCCTGACGCGCGATCGCGACGCGCGCATCGTTCCGCGGCGGGACGCGAAGGCTCTGGCCGCTGCCATCATCGCGCTGATGGACAGCCCGGCAGAACGGGCAAAGTTATCGGCCAACGCGCGAGCCACCGGCCTGAAGTACGACATTGCCGTCTTCGTGCGGAAGATGGAGCGCCTCTATGGCATTCTGCACGACGTGTCGCGCCCAACGCACCGGCGCGGCGTGCTCGACGCGGACCTGTCGTTTCTGAGCGATGGACCGGGAGGATCCGGGTG
Organism: uncultured Vicinamibacterales bacterium; assembly: GCA_964358795.1. Classification (GTDB taxonomy): domain Bacteria; phylum Acidobacteriota; class Vicinamibacteria; order Vicinamibacterales; family JAKQTR01; genus CAYHRK01. The sequence goes on along the minus strand of CAYHRK010000058.1, from coordinate 8,450 downwards.
ACGTCAATGGTGGCGCGAAAACCCGATGTCACTCCTGGCCTGATAGCCGCGCTGCTGGTGTTCTGCATCTACGCGGGCGTGGCCCTGTCCGTCGATTTCGCACGCGCCTCATTCGGCATCCAAAGCGACGAGGCCACCTACTACATGATGGGACAGAGCCTCGCCAACGACGGCGATCTCGCGTATCGGAGAGAGGATCTGGTGCGCGTCTGGCGCGAATTCCCGTCCGGGCCATCGGGGGTGTTCCTGAAAAAGGGGCGCAACGTCGAGACGCGGTTCACGAGCCAGCCGCCATTCCTGGATATTCGGACGGTCCCCGATCCCGACACGGCGGAACTGTTCTACGGGAAGTCGTTCGCCTATCCGCTCTTTGCGTCGCCGTTCGTCGCGGTGTTCGGCACCAACGGGTTCCTGCTGTTCCACGCCCTACTGCTGGGATTGCTGATGCTCGGCGGGTACGTGTTCTTGAACGCCCGCTCGGCGCCCGCGGTCGCGCTGATCCTCACGAGCGGGTTCCTGATGGCGTCGGTGGCACCGGCGTACTACGTGTGGATCACTCCCGAGTTGTTCAACTTCGCCCTCGTCGTGCTCGGGTACGTGTGCTGGTTGTACAAAGAGGTGATGCCGGCCGAATCGGCCCCGCGCGGCACCCGGTGGCTGACCAACCCGAGGTCGGATGCCCTGGCTGCCGTGCTGCTGGCTATCGCCACGTTTTCGAAACCCTCGAACATCCTGCTGGTGATCCCGCTGCTTGCCTGGTTGGCTTTCCGTCGCCGCGCCTGGCGCCGGGCACTTGCGTGTGGCAGCCTGTTCGCCCTGGTAGGGATGATCCTGCTCGCCGGGAGTGTCGCGACCAGTGGCGACTGGAACTTTCAGGGCGGCGACCGGCGCACGTTCTACGGATCGTTTCCGTTCCAGGATCGCACGGTTCAGTGGGAGGGCGTGGGCCAGGACCGAACGACCAATCGCGTGCTGTGGGAGACCATTTTCGACAAGCGCGTGTTCTGGACGGTGTTCTCTCATAACGCCGGCTACTTCGTCTTCGGCCGCCACTCCGGCTTGCTGCCGTACTTCTTTCCAGCGGTCTTTGCCACCGTTGGATTCCTGATAAAACGACGGCAGAGAGCCGCCTGGCAGTGGCTGGTGCTGGCCGCAGCCCTGGCCGAAATCGTGTTGTTAATGATCTGGATCCCGTACAACTACTTCGGCGGCGGAGGCGTGCTCGGCAACAGGTACTTCATGAACACCTATGGCGTGTTCCTGTTTCTGATGCCGCCCCTCGAGAGCGTGTGGGTCGCGCTGATGCCGTGGGTGGTCGGGACACTGTTCTGCGCCCAGGTGACGTTCAACCCGTTTTTTGCGTCCTTCAATCCGGCCGAACACGCCAAGCAGGGGCCGTTGCGGTGGCTGCCGGTCGAGTTGACCCTGGTGAACGACCTGCCCATCAACACGCAGGCCAACCGGGCCAGAGTGTGGTTCGGCCAGCAGCGGCGGTTCCAGATCTATTTCCTCGACGACAACGCCTTCGGGCGCGAAGATCTGAGTTTCTGGCTTCGCGGCCGGGCCACCGCCGACATGCTGGTCAAGACGGTGGAACCGGCGTCGGGCCTGCGGTTGACGCTGGCCTCTGGCGAGGTGGCCACCACGGTGACCGCCAGTCGCGGCTGGTGGCGCCAATCCGTGAATCTGGCTCCACATCAGACGACCCAATTGACAATTCCGCTCGATTCCGGATTCCCCTACCAGGGCACGCGCGTCTGGAAGATTTCGCTTCGAAGTCACCAGGGCTTTGTGCCGTTCTTTGCGGCTCCCGGGTCGAACGACAACCGATTTCTTGGTGCGCAGGTGACGCCCGAGCTGTTGCAGTAGCCGCAGCCGCGTGGTCGAGGCCCGATGAACGTTGCTGTTGTCACGTCCAGTCCGTTGTTCGCCGAGGGTGGCCACCTGGTGCTCGCCCGGTCCATCGTCTCGGCTCTGCGCGACGCCGGCCACCACGCTGAACTGGTCGTGACCCCCCAGAACCGCTTTGGAAGGCAGGCCAGCGCGTACATGGCCTGCTGGCTGACCGATGTGGGCATGACTCACGACGGATCACGAGTGGATCACGTCATCTCCTTGCGATACCCGGCGTACGCCGTCCGGCATCCCAGCCACGTGTGCTGGTTGAATCACCGGATGCGTGAGTACTACGATCTGTGGGATGACTTCAATCGGCAGCTCTCGTGGAAATCCCGCCTCAAGGAGCGCGCCAGGCGCCGTGTCTTACACGCAGTAGACCGGTATCTGCTGACCCGCCACGTCAGAAAGCTCTTCGTGCTCTCGGCCACCGTCCAGCGGCGCCTGGAGCGATGGGGGAGTCTGCCATCCGAGGTGTTGTACCCGCCACCACCTCCACGCCAATACCGGTGTGACGAGTATGGCGATTGGTTCTTCGCGGTGTCGCGACTCACACCCCTGAAACGCATGGATCTCTTGATCA
>CAYHRK010000058.1:0-5871 GCA_964358795.1 uncultured Vicinamibacterales bacterium | reverse complement strand
TGGCCGAAGACCATCGACAAGCTGCTCCTGCGGTAGACTGCATCCACTCATGTCCTATCGCAGCACCCTCGAGGCGCGCCTGGCTCGCAAGGTGACCCGCGCGATTTCCGAGTACGGTCTCATCGCGGACAACGACCGCGTCATGGTGGGACTGTCTGGCGGCAAGGACAGCTGGGCCCTGATGCAGATTCTGGACGTGCTTCGCCAGCGGGCGCCCATCCAGTTCAGTCTGGTCGGCGTGACCGTGGATTCCGGGTACGAGGGCTTTCAACGTGATGCGATCCACCAGGCCTGCACCGATCGCGGGTGGGAACACCACGTCGAACGCACCACGATTGGCGAAACCATCGAGGACATGCTCGACCCATCCGACACACCCTGCTCGCTGTGCGCGCGATTCCGGCGCGGCGTCCTGTACCGCCTGGCGTCGGCGGTTGGCGCCACGAAGATCGCACTAGGGCACCACAGTGACGATTTCATCGAGACGGCGCTGCTGAACCTGTTCTTCGCCGGCTCGATGAAGGCGATGCCGGCCCGCCTCGTGTCCGACACCGGTCAGCACGTCGTCGTACGGCCGCTCGTTCTCGTGTCTGAAGATGAAGCCCGCGCCTACGCCAGGGAATGCGACCTGCCAATCGTCGGCTGCTGCTGTCCGGCGTGCGGCGACCTGAGCCTGCAACGCCAGCGGGTAAAGCGGCTGATCTTCGAACTCGATCGCGAACACCCCGGCGTGAAGAACTCGATGCTGCGGGCGTTGTCCAACGTCGTTCCGGGACACTTGCTCGATCGGCGCTTGAATCCGCCCGTGGACTTGGCCGCTGCCGTGCAAAGGTGGGACGTGGCGTGATCCTGATCGCCAGTCGGAAGACGTTACTAGGGAATCGGCCTAGCCCGCTTCTGTGGGCTTCCTCTTACTGAACGAAGTAAGTGCTTGGTCACCCCCTCGAAACCCTTGTCCGGGATTTGATCCGGGTCGGGGAACCAGTCCTGGATTCCCGCTTTCGCGGGAATGACGGGTCGGCGGTGCCAGGGCGTAGAACGCGCGCACCGCAGCCACTTCCTCCGCCACACGTGCCGCGGTCCAACCCAGCTCGCCTGCCATCACCGTCGCGCAGCATTGCACGGCGTCGTCTCCGGCATAGCCAGCAGCACCGATCCCGATTCGGCGTATCACGACATCCGATAACGTGCACGCCATCTCGTGCCGGACGGCGTGGACCACGACGGCCCGTGGCAACTCGAGCCCGGGCGAAATCGGATCGGCCAGGTTCGGGTCCGCGCGGCACAGATCGGCAAGCGCGCGCCATCCCGCCCCGTACCTCGAGACGACCTGGGCGATCACAGACGGGGACCACGCTGTCGCGGCCGCGGCTCGGGCCGATTCGTCGATGACCGACTCGATGAGGGCTCCTGGAAGGCGGGCGATGCCCGTGCGGCACCTCGGCAGCGTCCGGCCGAGTTTTCGGCCCACCAGATCGACCACCTGTTGACCCACGCCGCGCGCGGTCGTGTACTTGACGCCGACGACGGAGATGGCACCGTGGACGCCGTCCACCGCGTGGTCGACAATCAGGTGATGGCCCATCAAGCCCAGCCTGCCGCGCCGGTCTGTCTGTCCGGGAACCACGCCGCGATGAACCAGACTCACGTCGGAAGGGGTGAGTTTCAGCGCCGGGAAAGCGTCGTTGACCTCGCCCACGAAACCGTCGAGCTCGCCGGCGTCCACCGTCGAGTCATCGGCGCCGACGGGGGCGTCGGAATGCGATGTACCGACCAGCATGCAGCCCTGCCAGGGCAAAATCAGCAGCAGGCGTCCGCCTGTCGTAGGCGCTCCAATCGCCACCGGCCCGGCGGGTCTGGTCGTGACCAGGTTCATGGCTTTCAGCAGCGGGAACGCCGGCCGCGTGCCGAACGCGTGCATCCACCGTGTGGTGTGCGCACCGGCGGCGTTCACGGTGAGGGCGGCCTCGATGTCGAACGTCTGGCCGGTCGTCGCGTCTCTAGCGCACACGCCCCGAACACGCCCGCCGGCTGTCAGCGGCTCGACAGCCTCCACGTAGTTCGCCAGCACCGCTCCCCACTGATAGGCAGCCGCCGCGAACTCCAGTGTCAGCCGCTCGGAGGCGGGCATGTGGTAGTCGCACCACCGCGCGCCACCGGTGGCGGCCTGGTCGGCCGACGGACCAAACAGGTCTCGGTACTCGGTGCGGCTGATGACCCGGCCGGCAGGCAGGTGCAGGCTGTCCGGCAGGCCGTCGTTGCGGTCGAATCCGATGATCCTGTCCAGCAGAAACCCCGCGCGCATGGCCATGGTCGATCGCGTGGGCTTTCGGGTGGTGGCGATCACAAACGGGAGTGGTGTCATCAGATGGGGAGCGATCAGGGCCATCGCCCGCCGTTCGTGGACCGAGAATCGGGCGTTGGCCACATCGCCAGACTGCAGGGATCGGAGGCCCCCGTGCACCGTCTTGGCGTGGTTGAACGACAGCGCGCCGCCAAGATCGTGGCGCTCGATCAAGGCCACCGACAACCCGCGTTGGGCCGCGTCGTAGGCGACGGCCAGTCCGTGGATGCCGCCGCCAATCACGAGCAGGTCGAACGGTTGGGACCGAAGGCGAGTGAGATTGCGAGTCATGACCGTGCAGCGCCACGCGATACGGCCCGTTGTCGGGCAGGCGTGAGTATTCTATAGTAAGCCGCCGTGCCTGACAGCGAGACTCGCCGACGCCCGACGATCGCCGACGTGCGCTCCTACTGGGATCGCCACATTCACGATCTTGACATCACGACCCACCCGTCCGGATCGCGGGAGTTCTTTGCCGATCTCGACGAGTATCACTTCGACAAGTTGCACCATTTGCTGCGCCTGATCGATTTCGAGTCGTATCGGGGACAACGGGTGCTCGAAGTCGGGTGCGGGGCGGGCGTGGATCTGGTACGTTTCGCGCGAGGCGGGGCGCTGGTGACCGGCGTTGATATCGCTGAATCGGCCGTCACCCTGGCCCGGCAAAACGTCACCCAGCAACACCTGCCCGCGTCGCTCTGCATCGGCAATGCCGAGCAGCTCCCGTTCGCGTCTGGCGTGTTCGACTTCGTGTACGCCCACGGCGTGGTGCAGTACACACGGGTCGACCAGTCGCTGGTAGACGAGTGCCACCGGGTCCTGAAACCGGGGGGCGTCGCGTTCTTTCAGGCCTACAATCGCATCTCGTGGCTCAACGCGCTGTCGTTGGTGATGAAGGTGGGACTGGAGCACGAGGACGCCCCGGTACTGCAGAAGTACAGCCCCCGCGAATTTCGCCGGCTGCTGGCGGGCTTCAAGGACGTTCGGATCGTGCTGGAGCGATTCCCTGTGAAATCGCGCCTGCACGGCGGCTGGAGAGGGGCCCTCTACAACGGACTGTTCGTCGGTGCGTTCAACGCCATCCCCCGGCCACTTGTACGTCGATTCGGGTGGCATCTGCTCGCGTTCTGCCGCAAGTAAGGAAAACTTTCCGGAGGAGCCGCCGTGCCGACCAACCTCGCGAAAGCGCACGCCTACGGAAACGACTTTCTGTACGAGCGCGCCGACGATTGGAGCCGGCGCGATTGGTCCGCACATGCGCGGCGCACGTGCGACCGCCACCGGGGTGCCGGCGCCGACGGTTTGATCATCTATGCGCCCACGGCGAGCGGCGCCCGAATGCGGCTCTTCAATGCGGATGGCAGCGACTCGGAAGTGTCCGGAAACGGCGTCAGGGGACTGGCGGCGTGGTTGTGCTGGAAGGCCACCGAGGCCGGTCGGACGCTTCCAGGCGAGCTGATCATTGACACCGACGCCGGCCCCAAGCGGCTCGAGTTGCTGGCTGCCGAGGGGCCTCGTTTCACGCTGCGCGCCGCCATGGGCCCTCCAACCGAGGTGACACAGACGACGCTTGATGCCGCCGGAGAGCGGGTGACCGCAATCGTGCTGCGCGTCGGCAACCCTCAATGCGTGGTCCTGGAACCCGTGCTCGACGAAGAGCGGTATCGGCGTCTTGGTCCCGCGCTCGCGACGCACGTGGCGTTTCCACACGGAACGAACGTCGAATTCGCGCACGTCACCCACCCGCGCAGGGTGGACATCCTGATCTGGGAACGGGGCGTGGGTCCGACACTGGCCTCGGGGACCGGCGCCTGTGCGGCGGCGGTGGCCGCCATGGCCTACGGCGGGGCCGAACGAAGCGTCGACGTGGTGTCGCCCGGTGGGGCGCAGCGCGTCGACTGGACCGATGACGGCCTGTTCCTTACGGGCTGGGCCGAGGTGGTGTGGGAGGGGCAATGGATCGACTGACCGAGTCCGCCGGAACCGAGAACGAACCGGCCGCGCTCTACTCGCCTACTGAAGAGGTGTTCAACCGCTGGCGCCAAACGCTCGGCCTGGTGTTGGCCCCAGTAGTCCTGGTGGGCATGCTGATGGTACCGCTCGGATCCCTTCCCGTGCCGGCCCACCGGTTGGCGGCCATCCTGGCCACCGTCGTCCTGCTCTGGGTGTGCGAGGCGCTGCCAGTTGCCGTCACCGCGCTGCTGGGACCCACCCTGGCGGTGATCCTGCGCGTGATGCCCGTCAAAGAGGCCTTTGCTCCGTTCGCTGACCCGATCATCTTTCTCTTCATCGGCAGCTTCATTCTGGCCAAGGCGATGTATGTGCACGGCCTGGACCGCCGGATCGCGTTCACGGCGTTGTCATCGCGACTGGTCGGTGCCAGCGCCGGGCGGGTGCTGGTCGTGTACGGCGCGGTGACCACCGTACTGTCGATGTGGATTAGCAACACCGCGACGGCCGCCATGATGCTACCGATCGGCGTGTCGGTGGTGTCTCAGTTGAGCCGGGATTCCCGGACCAGTCCTGCCGCATTGCGCCAGTTCGCGCTCATCATGATGTTGATGACGGCGTTCGGGGCGTCGCTGGGCGGGATGGCTACGCCCATTGGCACGCCTCCGAATCTGATCGGCATCGGCATGCTGAGAAACCTGGCCGGCGCCAAGATCTCGTTTTTCCAGTGGATGCTGCTGGGCGTTCCGCTGTCGTTGCTGCTGTACGCGGCGCTGGCCGTCTGGTTCTGGGCCATTGGCGCGCGGCACGTCGAGTTGTCAGCCGGCAGCGTCCGCGATGTGCGGAACGAACTCCAGCGGCTGGGACCGCTCTCGACGGGCCAGCGAAACGTGCTGATCGCCTTCAGCTTGACGGTGGCGCTGTGGGTGCTTCCCGGTGTGCTGGCGGTGACCAGTTGGGACGGATCGGCGTTTGCGAAAGCCTACAGCGCTGCGGTTCCCGAATCGGTGGCAGCGTTGGTCGGGGGCCTGCTGCTGTTTGTGATGCCGATCGACTGGCAGTCGAGGCAGTTCACCATGACGTGGGACCGCGCCGTGAAAATCGACTGGGGCACGATCCTGCTCTTCGGCGGAGGGATGGCCATGGGTTCGATGGCGTTCTCGACGGGACTTGCCGGAGCCATGGGAAACGCCATCACCGACTGGTTTCCTTCCCATACACCGTTGGCGTACACCGCCCTGTTCACGGGGTTCGCGATCCTCCTGTCCGAGACCACGTCCAATACGGCGGCCGCCAGCATGGTGGTACCCATTGCCATCGCGGCATCGCTGGCCGCGGGGATACGGCCCATCGAACCTGCCCTCGGTGCCACCCTTGGGGCCAGCGTCGGGTTCATGCTGCCGATTTCCACGCCGCCTAACGCCATCGTGTACAGCTCAGGCCTGGTGCCCATCACCAGCATGATCAAGTACGGCTTCCTGCTGGATGTGATCGGTTTCGTCGTCGTGGTGGCGGTCGTGTCCATCCTCGGACCGCTGGTGTTTTAGTGTCCCGTCCCAGTGGTCCGTTGCCTAAGT
>CAYHRK010000057.1:0-19214 GCA_964358795.1 uncultured Vicinamibacterales bacterium | reverse complement strand
CAGTTCCGGGAACGCCGCCCACACCACCGGCTGGTTGATGACGGAGTTGCTCGTCCACGGAATCAGCGTGTCGTTCTGGGTGTTGTCGACCACCGAAAACGCGCCGTTGATGACGGTGCGCTTCGCCAGCTTCACCAGCGCCAGAAACGACACGGTGTTCTGGCTGCTGTCGGGGAACGTCGACTGCCGGCCGAATGCGGGGCCGTTGCCGTTGCTGTACCCGCTCGGATCATACGGGCCGAGCGGCGGTTCGCGGCCATTGCTGAAGTCCGTGATGCGCAGCGGATTGTCCCACTCCAGTGACTGGATCTGGTTCTTGAACCACGACCCTTCCCACGCGACGCGGAACATGCCCTTCTGGTTGGCCCATTCCGCGGCGAGCGAGATGTCGTTGGTGCGGTGATCGAGCGGCAGCGGCAGTTCGTTAGCGTAGCTGAACGCAAATGACGCGCCCCACGGCTGGTAGCCCGTCTTCGCGGTGGACAGGACGGCCGCGGTGATGCCGAGCTCGGACGTCGCATTGTAGGTGACATCGAAGCCGAGGCTGTCGCGCTTCTGCGTAAGATTGAAGGGCTTGGCCAGCGCGCGGTAGATCGACGCCTGAGCCGCCTGGGCCGCGGTGGTCGCAATGCCGAGAATCCCGGCCTGCTTGTTCTGGACGGCGGTGCGAGCCGCCGTGTCGAGCGTCCACTTGCCCTTCCCCGACTCGACCCACGGCGTCGAGGTGTTGTAGCCGTAGTTGAGCGGAATCGAATCGTACAGGAAGGAGAAGTTCACCTTGCCCGATTTGTAGAGGGCCGAATACTGCTGATCGCGGTAGCCGACGTTCTGGGCATCGGCCCCGAACAAATAGGTGTCCGTCTGTTTGCGGAAGCTCAGGTTGATGTTCGCGCCGTTCTGGAGGTCGCTGTAGCGCTCGTAGCGGGCCTCGTCGCCCGTCACCGACGTGCCGCGGAATCCGACGTCGAATATACCCTTGGTTGAAGCTGCGGCCGAAGCCGCCGGCTGCTCCTGGCTCTGCGCCGACGCCTGGACAGGTGCCAGGGTCGCGGAGGCCAGCAGAAGCGCCGCAGTCACAATCATCAGTCTGTTGCGCATTGCAGTCCTCCTCTAGCGCAGGAACGCTTTTCCGTTCGGGGAATTGGATCCGTGGATCAGTTGGTGGCAGACCAGGCAGGAACGGCCGGAAATCCTGTTGGCGGCCGAGGAGTTCTTCAGCGCGTAGCTGTCGTAGACCGTGGGAGGATGCCGCGCGGTGACGTGGCAGCGCTGGCACAGGAATGGCGCCTTGGCCACGAGCATGCGGTCGTTGTTCGACCCGTGCGGATCGTGGCAGGTCACGCAGGCATCGGCCACCGGCGCGTGCTCCCACAGGTAGGGCCCGCGCTTCTCGGAATGGCAGCTAGTGCAGCTCTCGTCAACCGTCGTGCCGGCCTTCAGCAGCTTCATGTTGGTGCTGCCGTGCACGTTGTGGCACGACGAGCAGCCCAGCTTGCTCTCGCGCACCGGCATGTGGTTGAAGCGGCTCTGCTTGTTCACAATGGCCTTGTGGCACGAGGCGCACAGCTCGGGCTCGCTTTTGGCCTTCAGTTGGGGCGCGCCCTTGGCGGCGTGTACGCTGTGGCAGGAGGTGCAGCCCACGTTGCGCTGGTCGTGCTGGCTGCCGGCCCAGAGCGCGTGCTTCTTGCGATCGTGGCAAGACGTGCACAGTTCGCTGGATTGGTTGGCCGGCAGCTTCGAGATGCCCTTGATCAGGCTCTTGTCCCCGCCGGCTTCGGCGTGGGCTTTACCGGCCCCGTGGCAGCTTTCGCAGCCGGCTGTGGCAGCCGGACTGTTCGGATTGAATGCCCGTGCGTGCGGACCGTCCTTCACCGCGGCGGCCTTGTCTTCGTGGCAGCCCAGGCAGGTGTCCTGACCGGCATACTCGCCCTGGGCTTTAGCGGCCGGTGCCTGCTGCACCGTCGCCTTGCCAGAGGTCGCTGCCGAGGCCGTCCCCGCCGAGGCCAGCAGGCCGGCTACCAAGCCTGCCAGTGCTGCCCCGCGGAAGAAGGTCTTGCAGAAAGAATGCATGGCGTGCTCCTTAAGGTTAAACATGCCGGATCCTCGGCCCCGAGCCGAGACCCGTCAAGACGGTTGCAAGGGTAGTACCGACGACACCGCCGAATACCTGAACACTTTCTGAAGGATTGTTCAGCAATCCCATTGGTCCTATCGTAGAGCTATTCTGCACGCTGCCGAAGGAACGGCGGTAAGAGGAGCGCATGGCGGGATTTCGGCAATGGCCCGCGCCATGTCATCCAACTCGTTGGATTTGAGGAGTCGGTCTGCCTATTCCGCTCGCTGCCGAGCAACGGGTCTTGAGCGAATGGAAATGGCGGGATTTCGGCAGGAGCGCACGTTGAGCCATCCAACCAATTGGATGACGACTCTCAGGCGCCGACCGCTACTCCATCGTATGGCACAAGCTGCAATCTTGCGAGATCACCTTGCCGGACTTGGACTTGTGGTTGTCGTCGTGGCAACGGAAACAGCCAGGAAACGCCGTGTGGCCGATGTTGTTCGGGTAGGATCCCCAACCGACCTTCATGGTTGGAAAGACATTCCTCTGATAGAGCGCCTGCACAGTACTGACTGCCTGGCGAACCGCTGCCTGCGAGACGGCCGGGTAGTTGTCGCGGTAGAACCGCTCTATTCCCGATTGGATGCCCTGTGTGGCGGCCTGTGGTTCAGGATAGCTGGCCTTTAACACCCGAACCGCTTCTCGCCTGACGAACGGCATGCCCCGATCGATCCCGCCCCCCGCCAAGGCATCGTCGACCGCTCGCTCGGCTGAGAAGGCAAAAGTGTGCGAGGGACGATTGTGACAATCCACACAATCGAGCACGCGCGGCTCGATGGCCGCCAACTGCGCATCGGTGACGCCCTCGGCGCGGAATTCAGTGATGGTGCCCTTGCCGTCGTCGAGCGTCACGGACGGAATGACCTGGCGCTTGTCGTCGGTGGCGACGTACGTGATCCGGTTCATCGCGCCGACATGCCAGTGGATGCCGGTCGGTGTCTGCCGACCGAGGCTCTGGCCGCCGATGTGCATGCGCAGTGTCGTCGCGGATTCCGTATTGGCTTCATCGTCGGCATACTCGCGAATCGTCCTTAGCTTGTCGCCATGAAATTTCTCCGGCCAGTGACACTGTTCGCAGGTGTCGCGCGCGGGCCGCAGATCCTTGACCGGGGACGGAATCGGGCGCGAGTGCGTATTGAACGTGACGGCGTAGACCTGGCGCAAGCCGGACATCTTCGACTTCACGAACCACGGCGCGCCAGGTCCGATGTGACACTGGATACACGCGACGCGCGAGTGCGGTCCGGCCTGATACCCCGCCCACTCGGGCTGCATCACCTCGTGGCAGAGCTGACCGCAAAACTGCGGCGAGTCCATGTACTCGATCCCGCTGTAGGCGGCGACCGAGACAATCAGGATATTGAGCACGGTCGAGCCGAAAAACACCGCCGCCCCGCGCCGCTGAATCTTGTCGCCCAGGTCGATCTGCGGCCACTCCATCCGCCACACCGCTCGTCCCGCCACGCGGCGCCGACGTTCGAGCCACATGCCGACCGGCATGATGACGAGTCCGGCCACGAACAGGCCCGGACACACCAGGAAGAACAACATCCCGATGTACGGATTGCTGTGGAAACCGAACAGATCGAGGGCAAAGAACGCCAGAAAGAGCACGGCACCGGTGGTGGTGACGGCCGCCCCGAAAATCGTGATGGCGTTACGGAGGAGTGAAAAGCGCTCGCGCACTGGATCCATGTGTGTGCCTGCCAAGAGCCGCGATTCCCTACTGAACCGCGTACAGAATCAAGCCTACCATGGTCAGGCCAAACAGCACGGCCAGCGTGCCCACGACCCGGCCCAGGGTGTGTACCCAGGCCGGAGCGTCGCCGATCACGTGTTCGTCGAGGCGCCCTTCCCGGATCAGGCGTGCGTACTGGTCGGGCCGTTCGTGCTGCAGTTCATCAAGCGTGACGCGCCCGGAAAAGATGACCGTGTCCATCGGGAACTTCTCGGGACGCAGATGGCCGTTGAAGAAGTGAATCGTGAAAATGAACCCCACTGCCAGCAGCGCTTCCTCGCCGTGCACGATCATGGCGATGTTGAACACCCAGCCCGGCAGCAGGTGGGCAAAGAACTCGGGCATCCATAACAGCATTCCAGACCCGCCAATGATGGCCATGCCCCAGAACACGGCCCAGTAGTCGAACTTCTCCCAGTAGGTGAAGTCGTCGAACTTCGGCCGCGGTCCCGCGCCGACAAACCAGCGGATGTGACCGACCATCTCCAGCAGGTCGCGGGGCTGAGGCACCATCGAGGACGGCCCCCATAGCATCGACAGGTCCTTCCCCTGGAAGACTCGGCGTCCGATCCGCACCAGGTGCAGCACGAACACCGCAATCATCGTCAGGGCGAACAGCCGGTGCAGGATTCCCGCCGAGCCAAACCCGCCGAACAGCCGCGCGAGCCGAGCCGCCCACGCCTCATGACTGAACAACAACGGCATGCCGGTAAACGCCAGGCCCAGAAAACTGAGCATCAGGAAGCCGTGCAGCAGCCGGTTGTACCGGTCGAAACGCCGCACGAAGATGGGCTGACCGCTGCCGGCCATCGGTTCCACCGTCATGGCCGGTCTCCTTTGCGGGTGGCCCGGCTTCGTTGCCGCCACCGTCTCGTCGTCTTGATCTGGGCCTCCCGCCCGAACCAGAGCGACGTGTGAATGCCGAAGAAGGCGAAGACACCGAACAGCAGCATCCTCATGAACTTCGATGTGTAGAACAGGAACGGGTTGCGCTCGCGGTTATCCGGATCGCCGTGCGGATCGTACCGAGCGAAACTGGATGTCGCCCCGGCGTGGCACTTCTTGCACGTGCCAACGACCCGGGCGGACGACACGAGCGAGCGTGGATCGGACTTCGGGACGATCGTGTGCGAACCGTGGCAGTCGGCGCACAACGCGACGCGCGAATAGCCGAGCGCCGTCACCTGCCCGTGAAACGTGTCGCGGTACGTCTTGATTGATTCTTCGTGGCACGTGCCGCACTCGTTGATCACGTCCAGCTTCCAGCCTTCCACATCCGCACGCTTGATGGCGTGCGCGGTGTGACAACTGGTGCACACGGGCGCCAGCGGACTGTTGTTGTGCACCTGCTGGCCGTGAATGCTCGTCCAATAGTCGCGCACGATGCCTTCATGACAGTGCCCGCAGGTCGCGGGAATCGTCTTGCGAAAGACACGGCTCGCCGCATCGGTCTTTCGCAGGATGTCGTGACTATTGTGGCAGTCGGTGCAGGTGGGCGCGACGCTCAAGCCGCTCCTGATGAGCGCCCGGCCGTGAATGCTGTCCCGGAACAGATCCACCACGTTGCCGATCGCAATGTTGCCGCGCTTGATGATCGCCTCGTCGCCGTGGCAGCGGCCGCAGGTCTCGAGCAGCATCAGGTGGTGAGTACGCGACTCCGGATCGGCCGCCGGCTTGATGTCGTGACTGCCATGGCAGTCGGCGCAGGTCGCGGCGGTGAGATTCGCACGCGAACGGCGCGCCTGCGCGTGCACGCCGTGGTCGTAGGACGCTACGGTCTTGTCGTGGCAGGTCGCGCACTGCGCGGGCGCCAGTTTCTCGGCGTGCGGGAACTCAGCGGTCTTGCCGAGATCCGCATGGCAATCGACGCACGCCACGCCCGCCTGTCCGTGGACGGATCCGCCGAACTGCTCCGGTTTCACGGTCACGAGACGCCCATTGGCACGCGCCGCGCCCGGGTCGCTGTGGCAGGCGAGACAGTCGTCGTTCGAGGGGGGCTTCGGAGCGGACGCTTGACCGAGTGGCCCGGCCCACCCAGGCGTGGCCAGGCACCCGAGCACCAACGCGGCGCTGGAGAGCAGGTGGCGGAATCGAATCATGGGCACAGGAGTCTCTTCACGACAGATGTGGGGACTGGTCCGGCACACGTCATCCAGAATATATCGGGGCTACTGGTTCAGTGACGGGAAAACACGCGACCCGGCCGGCTGGCACCGCACAGGCAATGGCTGTCAGATCTCACGTTCGCGAGAGGGTTGCCCGGCCCGGTCGTCGCGCGTGTCGAACTTCTGGCAATCCGCGCAACGGTCCATGCCGGAGGCCGTCTCTCGCCGGCCGTCGACCAGGCACGTCCACTGAGACATCCACTCGTCGACCCACATGGGGGTGAGCGTCGCCGGACGGAACTCGCTCCAGCGGCACGTCCACGGCACGCGCTCGGTTTTCATGGTGCTCCTTTACGGGGGACTGGGGGGCCACCCGTTTGGTGCCCCGGCACGTCGATCGTGCCGGGACATCCGACTTCAGCCTTGACAACCGATCCGCCGCTCGGAAGAGTCGCCCTGTAGATTATGGGTCTGGAGGGACTGGGTAAAGAGGGTCGTCACGGCCGGCCGTTTCATGGGCTGGTCGGCCGCGGTGGGTATGAGAGGAATCCTATGCACGAACCTCCCGAGCGGCAAGATCGAAGTGTTCACAAGTGTCACAAGCTACACCACGGGCCAAGAATCGAAGGAGTCTGGCCCAGACACCCTCCTTGTACGCAAACCTCATACCACGGCGTTTTGTGGGGTTTTCAGGCACTCCGGAATCGGGGTCAACGCATACCCGTCAGTTGCCACTCCCACGGACCACCCACGTTGCCGAGATCCCGTCAGGCCCACGTCGGCTGTGCGACGGTCGCCCGACCGCGAGGCGTCCTGTTCGGCATGGCGGCAGAAACGTGGCAGGCAGGTCAGCTTTCGACGGGACGTTTCATGAAGATCCGGAACTGAGCGCCCTGCTGAAGCTGGTCGGCGAGAAAGCAAATCTCGCTGCACTGCACCGAGAAATGATAGCCCAGCTCCTGCTCGCGCGACGTTACGTCGACCCACTCGTCACCCAGGCCGACGATCGCGTTGGCCGCGGCTGCCACCTGGTCGGCTCTCGATCCGGGGAAGCGCTTCTGAAGTACGGCAAGGACTTTTTCGCGATCGATCATGCAGGTATCCGGCACCTGCACCGTCCGAACGCAATCTGGATGCCACAATCGCTGACCGCCGTCGCCGACTCCGCCGTTTCGGCTTAGGCAGCCGCCGATGTCTTGGGCGCCGGGTCGCCGCCGGACTGGCGTCCCCCGGCCGCGCCGGGTTTTCGGCGAGCGCGCGGCCGCTGCCGCCACTTGAAGAGCGGGGTCGCCACCACGCGCGCCGTGCGGCGGAACGCCTCGTAGGCCCAGAATGCCGGCGTGCGCGGTGCCAGCATCGCAGCGTCGTCGGGATTCACGACCAGGCTGACTTCGATATTGGGGGCGGCGCCGATGGGAATCCAGTTGCGCCGGCACGCCTCGTACACCTGAGCCATCACCCGCCGCATGTCTTCGTACGCCGGTGGCGGCACCCGTTCCATGTCCGCCCCGACGGTCGGGCGGAACACGCACACCGTGGGAAAAGCGCCCATGTCGGCGATCAAATCGATGGCCTTCATGGTGTTGTCGATCGGCTCGAGACCTGCGATGATCTCTCCCGACACGGCGCCCTTCGGCATGCGCTTCGCGCAGTGTGCCATGGCGTCCCAAAACAGCTGCTGACCGAGCATCTTTTCCTTGCCGGGACACACGTCCGCAAACCATTTCGGATCCCAGAACTCGACGCAGAACGAGAGGTGATCGACACCCAGATCGATCAGCCGGTTGTAGCGGCTGAAGTCACGTTCCGGCGCCAACTGCACACCAACCAGCATGCCCACCTGTTCCTTGATCGCTCGGATGTAGGGCTCGGTGAACTCGATGCCCCGCGTGCCCTGGAACCCGCCGTTCAGGTGCACGAAGGTCACGCCCGATTCGGCCCGCGCGGCCCGGCACGTTTCCACCACATCGGACACGGCCTTGTCGGCGGACTCGAATTCGCCCACATTCTGGCCCGTCGTGCAGTACTTACAGTTCAGCGGCGGATTGTAGTTCCAGAACGTGCAGACCATGTTCACGTAGATGCCCAGGTACGTGCCCTGCAACACGCCGATCTGGTTCATGGGGATGTCGCGCGAGGTGTGCCGGCCATACCACCCGGGCTCCTGCGGAATCCGAACCGGATAGCGATCGCCCGTGGCATCGTTGCGCAGTGCGTACCCGTCTCCCGGCGAACCCAACAGCACGTAGGGCGACTGCTTCGCGAACGATTCGA
Source organism: uncultured Vicinamibacterales bacterium (assembly GCA_964358795.1). Classification (GTDB taxonomy): domain Bacteria; phylum Acidobacteriota; class Vicinamibacteria; order Vicinamibacterales; family JAKQTR01; genus CAYHRK01. Next base: position 10,978 of record CAYHRK010000057.1, on the reverse strand, counting down.
CCACGGGCACGTTCACCCACACCTCGGGCTTCAGCCACGAGCGGGTTGGGATGACAATCTCAAGCCCCGAGCCAAGTCCGGCACGGGTGCGCGAAATCCCCCTGGCGCCCTCGAGCGACACCTCGTTGGGTATCCGCATGCCCCGGCAAAACAAGTCGATTTCCAGTTCGCACGCATTGAGCATCATGACGCGTTCATTATGCCTCAGGTTGCTGTATGATGCCCGTCGCACAGGCTTCCGATGCAAGTCGACTTTCGCGGTGCCGGGCTCCGGATCCCGCCAGCCGCGTGGGCCGATGTCCCCACTATGACGCGCGTCATAGGCCGCCAAGCCAGTCCGAGCCATGCTTTCGCAGAAGAGGGATCGCCATGGGCATCCATACGCAACTCCCGGATCTCGAGCACTGGAAAGCACAGGTCAAGTGCCAGGCGGGCTGTCCTGTCTCGACCGACGCCGGCCGGTACGTGCAACTGATTGCGGAAGGACGCCACGAAGACGCCTACCTGGTGGCGCGCGCGCCGAATCCGCTGGCGTCAATCTGCGGCCGCGTGTGCGCCGCACCGTGCGAGGACGCGTGCCGCCGGGGAACGATCGATGCGCCGGTCGCGATTCGCGCCCTGAAACGCTTCGTCACCGAACGGTACGGCGTCGAATCCACACGCCCCGACACGCAAGATCAGCTGCGTCACACGCCCATCGTCGAGGGCAATCGTTACGCCGGCCACATGCCGTTGACGTTTCATCGATCTTCGCCGGCTGTCGAGCCGGGGAATCGGCCGACGATCGCGGTGATCGGCAGCGGACCCGCCGGACTAGCCGCCGCCCACGACCTGGCCCTGCTCGGGTACGGCGTGACGGTGTTCGAGGCCGCCGAAGAGCCCGGCGGGATGGTGCGGTTCGGCATTCCAGAATACCGGCTGCCTCGCACCCTGATTCGAGCCGAAGTCGCGAAAATCGAGTCCCTTGGCGTCGATCTCCGGCTCCGTACGCCTCTGACCTCGCTGTTTGGTCTCGCCGAACTTCGCGAGCAGGGTTATCAGGCGGTGTTCCTGTCGGTGGGCGTCTCGAAGGGACGCGATTTGCAGGTGCCTGGCGTGGAGCTTGACGGCGTGATCAAAGCTGTCGACTACCTGCTCAACATCAATCGCGGCTATCGCGTTCCGGTTGGCCGCCGGGTGGTCGTCATCGGCGGTGGCTTCGTGGCGTTTGATGCGGCGCGGACCGCATTGCGGGAAGACGGCGCCTCAGTGGCCAGCGCGCTGGCCAGCTTGGCCGCCGGAGCCGATGCTCGCGTGAAGGAGGCGTTTGATTCCGCGCGGACGGCTCTGCGTGCGGGCGCGCGCGACATCACCATCGTGTCGCTCGAGAACTTCGACGAGATGCCGGTGCTGCGCACCACCCAGGGTCACGAGGAGTTCGAAGAGGCGCGCAACGAGGGCATCCAGTTCCTGCCCCGCCGCGGTCCACTCCGCTTCACCGGCGAGGGCCACCTGTCGGGACTTCAGCTTCGCGCGGTGCGTTCGGTGTTCGATGCTGCTGGCCGCTTCGCCCCCGAATACAACGACGATGACGTCATCACCCTGGAAGCGGACACCTGCATCCTGGCCATCGGACAGCGGGCGGACCTGTCGTTCTTGAAACCCGGCGACGACGTGGCGCTGACCCCGGCCGGTACAATCAAGATCGATCCCGCCACCATGGCCACCTCCGCCGCCGGTGTCTTTGCGGGTGGAGACGTCGCGTTTGGCCCTCGTAACCTGATCGAAGCCGTGGCCAACGGCAAGCGGGCCGCGCGCTCGATTCACGAGTACCTGGCGCACGACCGCCAGTGGCTCGACCGCCGCCTCGACATCGAGAAGATCCCGACGTCTCGCTACCGGATGATCGCGGGATTCGAGCGCCTCAACCGGCAGACGCCTCCCACACTCGACGTGGGACGGCGCACCGGTATCGCCGAAGTGGAAACCGGCTATGGCGAAGCGGATGCCGTCGTGCAGGCGGCTCGATGCCTGGTGTGCCATGTGCAGACGATCTACGACCCCGAGAAGTGCGTGTTGTGCAACCGGTGCGTCGACATCTGTCCTGAACACTGCCTGGCCCTCGTGCCGTTCGACAGCCTCGACCTGGAAACCACGACGCGCGAGGTGCTGGAGTCGCGTGCCGCATCCAGCGGCCTGCCCCTGTCGGCCATGGTGAAAGATGACGCCCGCTGCATCCGTTGTGGACTCTGCGCGGTGCGCTGCCCTACAGACGCGATGACCATGGAGACGTTTACGGTGACTGAACGGCTTGTGCCTGTTCCCGCGGGGCGGTCGTGACGCCGCAACGCATTCTTTCCTGGATACGCCCATGAGCGACACCACAGACCCGACGCAGACAGATCGGCGGAACTTCCTGCTCAAGCTCGGCACCGGCGCGGGCATCGTCGCCATTACGGCTCAGACTGGCGCCTCGCTGCGGTCGCTGGTACCCAACATCACCTATGACGCGCCCACCACGGTCAAGGTGGGCCTGCCCGAGGAGTTCCCGGACGGGTTGAAGTTCCTGCCAGACGAGCGGGTGTTCGTGTTCCGCACCGGCAAGACGTTTCACGCCATCTCGGCGGTCTGCACGCACCTGGGCTGCACGGTTCGCGCCGAAGCCCTGTCGCGTCCGGAACAGACCACGGTGGAAGGCCAGCCGCTGCGGGTGACGCACCGGTTCTCGTGCCCCTGTCATGGGTCGCGCTACGGCGGCGACGGCTCGAATATCTCGGGCCCCGCACCCACGCCGCTCGCGTGGTACCGGCTGTCACTGGCGTCCGACGACGGCCAGTTGGTGGTGGATCTGGCCGACGAAGTGGACCATGCGTTTCGCCTGACGCTTGCCTGAGGTGGCTGCCATGAAGGCTCTCTCGACACGTGCACCGCAGCAACCAGCCGCGCCAGGTGTTCGGCCGCGCCGGTTCTGGAGTTTCCGGCCGCAGTCGGATCGTGACGCCGGCGATGCGGTGGTCTCGAACCTGCTGCTGCACTGGTTTCCGTCCAACGTCTACAAGCCGTCGCTGGCGTGGACCTACTCGTTCTGGCTCGGGACGGCGTCAGCGGCGCTCTTCCTGTTGCTGATTCTTTCGGGCCTGCCGCTGATGTTCCTGTACATCCCATCGGTGGAGCGCGCCTACCAGTCGGTGAAGGACATCGAGTACGTCGTCACGTTCGGCTGGTGGATTCGGGCCGTCCATCGGATTGCCGCTCACCTGATGATCGTCACCGTGGTCCTGCACCTGGCGCGGGTGTTCTACACGGGGGCCTACAAGAACGGCGTCGGCCAGGGGCAACAGCGCGAGTGGAATTGGGTGATCGGCGTCGTCATGCTGCTGCTGACCCTGTTCCTGTCGTTCACCGGGTACCTGCTCCCCTGGGATCAACTGGCGTACTGGGCTGTCACCGTCGGCACGAATATCGCCTCGTCGGTGCCGTTCATCGGTCCAACCATTCGCGAGCTGCTGATTGGCGGTCGGGCAATCGAGCAGGCCACGCTGATCCGGTTCTATGTCCTGCACATCATCGTGCTGCCTGGCGCACTTGGCGGCCTGTTCGCGTACCACATGTGGCGGATCCGAAAGGACGGCGGGCTGGCCCGTGCCGACACGGCGGCCGTACTCGCCGAGAAGCGGCCGACCGGGGTGACGGCGTCGAAGACCTATACCCTGCTTGGCGTGGCAAGCGGTACGGCACCAACGGTGACGGCCACATCGGTCGAGGCTCCGGACCTGACGGTGAACGCGGTGCCCGACCTGACGCGGCGCGCGCTCATTGTGATTCTCGGCACGTTCGCCCTCATCAGCATCCTGGCCAGCGCCATCCCGTCTCCGCTCGAAGAGCCAGCCAACGCGCTGGTCACGCCGAATCCTGCCAAGGCCCCGTGGTATTTCCTGTGGCTGCAGGAAATTGTCACCGACACGACCATCCGCATTGGCTCGTTCACGATCAACGGCGCCTTCCTGGGCGGCGTGATCTTGCCGGGAGCGTTGATCGGGCTGTTGACGGTGTGGCCGTGGATGGACCGCACACCTCGATCGGTCACCGGGTTCTGGTTCGCGAAAAGCCGCCGCACACAGAACCTGGTGTTCACCTTGCTCCTGCTGCTCATCATCGCATTCACCATCGTCGGCCTCTTCCTGAGAGGCCCGTACTGGCACTTCTACTGGCCGTGGGAAGCGTGGCCGAACATCCCGGGGAGGATCTGAGATGGAACAGCGAACGACATCGCCATTCCCGCGGATCGATCGCCCGGTGCTGGCCCTGATCGGACTCGTCCTGGTAGCGGCCACGGCCTTCTTCGCGTGGCGCGACCGTGCCCACGACTACGTGTACTATCAATACACGTTCCGCGCGATGGTGGCCGAGAAGCTCGGGGCCGAGCGCGCCAGGACCGTGCCATCGGGAATCCAGCAGATCTGGGTGCCAGGATTGCGCCGGGCCGATCGCTGCATCACCTGTCACCAGGCGGTCGCGTGGAAGGGATTCGAAACGGCTGAGGAGCCGATGCGGACGCACCCGGTCGGACCGCTCAAGCAGCATCCGCTCGAGCGGTTCGGCTGCAGCGCTTGCCACGGCGGGCAAGGCTGGGCCATCGACACGGTGGCCGCGCACGGCGAGGTGGCCCACTGGGAGGAACCGCTGCTGGGCCGGCCGCTGGGCGAGGCGTACTCGCTGGTCGACAACAAGGCCGCGCTGATGCAGATGAACTGCAACATCTGCCACCGGTACGAGCGCGAGACGCCAGGCGCCGACATGATCAACCTGGCGAAGACACTGGTCCAGGACAAGGGCTGCCGCGCCTGTCACGTGATCAACGGCCGCGGTGGCACGATCGGGCCCGACCTCACGTGGGTGGGCGACAAGGCCCCCGAACAGTACGACTACAGTCACCTGTCGGGCCAGACCACCGCGTTTGCCTGGCACGTGGCGCATCTCAAGGATCCGCGCACGGTCGTGCAGGACTCGGTCATGCCGAATTTCCATTTCACCACCAAGCAAGCGCAGGGCCTGGCCATGCTGGTGCTGTCGTGGCGCAAGGCTCCGTTTGACGCGGCCTACCTGCCAGGCGTGCCGCGCACCGACCCGCAGACGGCGGAGGAACGAAAGGCCGAAAGCGACATGAAGACCGGTCCGGGTGCCTGGTTCGTGCAGACCGGGTGTTTCGTCTGCCATTCGATCTCGGCTCTGAAGGTGACGAGCCCCGCGCAAATTGGTCCCGATCTGTCGACTGCCGTCGAAGACACCCAGAAACGGTTTGGCTTGACCATCGATCAGTTTCTGAAGAACCCGACCGGCACGATGTCGGTCGTCTTGTCGCGGCAGATCATCCTGACGCCGGAACAGAAAGAAACGGCGATTCAGAAACTGCGTGAGGCCTTCGCCGAGCACCAGAAGCAGCAGGCCGCGACGGCCAAGGGCGTGACGCCGCCTGCCGCCAGCCATTAGTCGCGTCCAACGTGGGGCAGCGGGCTTGCCCGGACCGCCTGCAGACCGCCCCGAAGACGTTGGTGCCGGGCAGAACACACACCGTGGAGGACATCAGATGAACTGGATTCGCTCTCGCGCAGCAGCGTGGACCGTGATGGGCGTGCTGGCGCTCGCGCTCTTCGTCAGCCGATGCGCGCCAAGCGCGCCGAAGGATTCCCGGAGGGCCGCAGGTTCGTCAGACATCGCCGTGGCGGCGCAAAAGGTGTACGTGGCGCCGGGCGACCTCGACGAGTACTACATGTTTGCGTCGGGCGGCCACTCGGGCCAGGTTTACGTGTACGGCGTGCCATCGATGCGTCACCTGTCGACGATCCCGGTGTTCACGCCCTACCCCGCCACCGGCTATGGCTTCGACGACGACTCGAAGAAGATGCTGGGCAACCTGACCTGGGGCGACGTGCACCACCCGTCGCTGTCGGAAACCAACGGCGACTACGATGGGCGCTGGCTGTTTGTGAACGAGATGAACGGCCGGGTGGCCCGCATCGACCTGCGCGACTTCAAGACCAAGCAGATCCTGGGTCCGGTGCCCAACGTCTCGGGAAATCATGCGTCGGCCTTTGTGACGCCGAATACCGAGTATTCGGTCATGGCCTCCCGCTTCTCGATTCCCCTCCCGAAGGGCACGCCGGTCGAAGTGGCGAAGTACGCCACCGACTACAAGGGCGTGATCACCGGCATCAAGATCGATCCGAAATCAGGCGAGATGTCCTTTGGCTGGCAAGTGCTGATGCCGCCGTACGATTACGATCTGGGTGATGCCGGCAAGAAGGTGTCCGATGGGTACGTGTTCTTCACGTCGTACAACACCGAAAAGGCCACGGGCAAACTCGAGGTGACTGCCTCACAGCGCGACCGCGACTACATCGCGATGGTGAACTGGAAGTTGGCCGAAAAGACTGCGGCCGAGGGCAAAGGGTCGACGATCGGTGGCGTCAAGGTGATTAATCCGAAGGACGTGCCCGGTCTGGTCTATCTGCTGCCCTGCGGCAAGTCGCCGCACGGCGTCGACGTCGCGCCCGATGGGAACTGGATTGTCGGATCGGGCAAGCTCCAGGGCGTGACGACGGTGTTCAACTTCGAGAAGATTCAGACGGCCATCAGGAACAAGGACTTCACGGGCGAGGAGGACGGCATTCCGGTCCTCAAGTACGAATCCATCAAGGACGCCGAAGTGCCGGTCGGCCTCGGTCCGCTGCACACGCAGTTCGGACCGGATGGCTGGGCCTACACGTCGCTCTTTGTGGACAGCGCCATTGCGAAGTGGAAGCTCGGTACCTGGGAAGTGGTGGACAAGGTCCCGATGTCGTATTCGATCGGGCATCTGACGGCGGCCGAAGGCGACACGGTGAACCCTGACGGCAAGTACCTCGTGGGTCTCAACAAGCTGTCGCACGGCCGGCACCTGTCGGTCGGCCCGTCGCAACCGGAATCGCTCCAACTGGTTGATATCTCGGACGAGAAGATGAAGTTGCTGGCCGACGCCTTCACCGAACCCGAGCCGCACTACGCCCAGATCGTCAAGGCCGACAAGATCAAGCCGATCGAGGTCTACCCGAAAGAGGAGAACAAGCACCCGTATGCGGTCTGGGACGTCAAGGACGCCAGCGTGACGCGCAACGGCAACAAGGTGCTCGTGAAGATGGTCGCCGTGCGTTCCACCTTCACGCCAACTGACTTCGAGATCAAGGAAGGTGACGAGGTGACCGTCGCGGTCACCAACATCGAACAGACCACCGATGAGCTGCATGGATTCGGCCTGCTCGACTACAACATCAACATCGTCGTCGATCCGGGCGAGACGAAAACGGTGACCTTCAAGGCCAGCAAGAAGGGGGTGTTCCCGTACTACTGCACCAACTTCTGCTCGGCGCTCCACCAGGAGATGCAGGGCTACATGATCGTCCGGTAAAAGTCGAAGGCGGGCGTCCCGGCCATCGCTGCGACGCCCGCCGCCATCGCCCCCGAGTCGGCGCACCGGCACGACAGGTGTCGCGCGCCCATCGGATGGGGAGAATCACCATGCACCGTCTCATTGAGCGGTTGAACCGGCTGCTCGCCGATCCGCTCGGCGTGTCTCCGCGACTGCTGTTGGTTGCGGCCGCTCTTCTGCTGACAGCCATCTACCTGTTTCCGCTCTGGAACCTCACGATGTTCGCGCCGCAGTATCCGGAGGGCTTGCGACTCGACATCTACAGCTATACGCTCGAGGGAGGCAACAAGGGCCAGGACGTCAAGGAGATCAACGTGCTGAATCACTATATCGGCATGCGCGATCTCGTCACCGAAGACTTCACGGAGTTCAAGTGGCTGCCGTTTGTCGTCGGCGCCCTCGGTCTCCTGTACCTGCGGGCTGCCGTGCTGGGCACGGTGGGTCACCTGCTCGACGTGCTGGTGTTGAACATGTATTTCTCGTCGTTCGCCCTCTGGTCCTTCGCCTACAAGCTCTATCAGTACGGCCACACGCTCGCGCCGACCGCGGCCGTGAAAGTGCCGCCGTTCATGCCTCCGCTGTTCGGGTACAAGCAACTGGCGAATTTCGAGGTGTACTCCTATCCGCAACTCGCCTCGTATGCTATGGCCCTGTCGACGCTGTTGACGTTGGCGGCGGCCTTCTCGGCGTGGCGCCATCATCGCCGGCTCGACCGGCAGGCTGCACACTGATGCGCCTGGTCTCGACCCTGGTGGCGATCGCGATGGCGCTCCTGGCGCCGGACCCGGCACCGGGTCAGGACCACGCCGTGACGCCCGGACCCATCGAGGGCCGGCCCGGGGGACCCGCCGTGTCGCCGTTGCAGGTCTTGATTGACCGCGCCCATCCAGGGGATCGCATCGAGGTGGAACCGGGCAGCTACCACGGCGATGTGCTGATCGACAAGACGGTGACGCTGGTCGGCCGTGGCCGCCCGCGGCTGACCGGCTCCGGCCAGGGCAGCGTGATTCGGGTAAGCGCCGGACACGTCACCATCGAGGGACTCGACATCGACGGCGGTGGCGGAGGCGATCTGGGGCGTGACTCGTCCGGCATCCACGTGGCCGCGCCCGGTGTCACCATCCGCGACTGCCACATCAGCGGCGCGCTGTTCGGTATCTACCTGCGGGCGGCCGACGGCGCCACCGTCGACCACAACAGGGTGCGGGGCATTCCCCGCCTCGACCCGGGGGAAAAAGGATCGGGCATCCACGTGTGGAACACCGATGGCTTCCGCTTGATTCGCAACGAGATCATCGACGTGCGTGACGGGTTCTACATCCAGTCGTCGCCACACGGGTACCTCTCCCACAACGTTGCGCGCGATCTTCGGTACGGCCTCCACTTCATGTTTTCCGACGATAACGTGTTCGAAGACAACGTGTTCGAAAACGGGGCCGCCGGCGCGGCGCTGATGTACTCGAAACGCATCACCTTCCGCCGCAATCAGTTCCTGCACAACCGCGGTTTTGCCTCGGTGGGCCTGCTGCTCAAAGCCTGCGACGACGTGCTGGCGGAAGACAACCTCATTGCCGACAACGCCCGTGGCATTTTCCTGGAGGGCTCGTACCGCAGCGTGTTTCGGCGCAACGTCGTGGCGGAATCAGACGTCGCCGTGGTGCTCTACGACTCGTGCGCCAACACGCGGTTTGCCGGCAATTCGTTTGTGGCCAACCTCACACCGTTGAATCTGGTCGGCAGGCGAACCGACACCGTCTTTGACGGCAACTACTGGTCCGACAACGACAGCCCCGATCTCGACGCCGACGGCATCACCGATCGCCCGTACCGGTTGTCGAACATCTTCGACCATCTCCGCGGAAACTTGACGGCGGCCGACTTGTTTGCGCAGGGGCTGGCGGCCACGGCGCTGGCGGCAGCCGAACGGTCCTTTCCGGTGCTGGAACCCATTCCCGTGGAAGATCACCAGCCGCTTGCCCGGCCTCCCGAGCTGGCACACGTGCCGCGGCCGGCCCGAACCACCCGGGGGATCAGGCCGGCCGGAATCGGCCTGTCGGTGCTGGCCCTGGCCGGCGGACTGGCGGCCGCTCTGGGTGGCCGCCTGCCGAAACCGAGCCACAAGGATCAGCCGTGATGATGGCGTTCCGGGGCTTCCGCAAGGTGTTTGGCCCGCATATCGCCGTTCACGATCTGTCGCTCGAGATCGCGCCGGGAGAGGTCGTGGCGTTGCTTGGCCCAAATGGCTCTGGCAAGACCACATCGCTGAAGGCTGCGGCGGGATTGATTCAACCGACAGCAGGCGGCATCTGGATCGGGAGCGCGGCCGGCCTCGCCTCAAAGCCAGACACGCGGAAGCTCCTGTCGTTTTTGCCCCAGCGCGTCGCGTTTCCCGACAACCTGACCGGGCACGAGGTGCTCGACTTCTACCGGGGCATCAGAGGCACTGCGCCGCAACGCATCGGCGAAGTGTTGCGATTTGCGTCGCTGAACGGGGCGGCTTCCAGACTGGTCGGCACCTATTCCGGCGGCATGGTGCAGCGCCTGGGTCTCGCCGTGGCGTTGCTGCCAGATGCTCCACTCTTGTTGCTGGACGAACCGACGGCTGCGCTCGATCCCGACGGCCTGTCGGCGTTCTATGCGCTGATTGACCGGCACACCCATGACGGCCGCACCGTGCTGTTCACGTCCCACCAACTGGGCGATGCCGAGCGCCTGGCCGACCGGTTTGCCGTGCTGGTGGATGGACGTCTGGTGGGCGTGCTCACGCAACGGGAATTGCGCGCAAAGCTTGCCGCTCGCGGTATCATGCGCATCAGCCTGACCGACTGTCCGGCGGATCTGCTGGATCGGGTCAGGCAAACGGCGCCGCAAGCGTCGTGGCTCGATGGGGAACTTTGCGTGCCCGGTCCCCCTTCGGCCCGGCCGGCGGTGCTCGAGTCCATTCGCGGGGCGGCGGTCGACATGCGCGGCCTGGTCACCGAAGAGGGCCGGCTCGACACGTGGTACCGCGAGTTGGTAGGAGACCAATCATGTGGGGACCCCGTGCGATAAGGCTCGCCTGCGCCACGGCGGCTCTTCTGGCCTTCGCGTGTTTTGGAGGCCCGCAGCGCCCCGCCACCCTCGACACGCGCAACGATCTCTGCGCATACTGTCGGATGCCGGTATCCAACCAGCGATACGCCGCTCAAATCGTCGTTCCGGGCGAAGATCCGCGTTTTTTTGACGACATCGGATGCTTGAGCAACTTCATCCAGCGCAACACCGCTCCAGCCCGGTTTACGACGGCCTATGTGGCCGACCATCGCACGGGGGAATGGGTGATTGCGGCGACCGCGATCTACACCATGGTGCCCGCGCTGGAGACGCCGATGTCTTCTCACCAGATCGCGCACGGGCACGCTCCCCCTGCCCTCGGAGTTGGGCAGCCGGGACTCGAGCCCAACGACGTGCTCGACCTGAAGCGAAAGCTCCGCGGAGTCCTCGATGGTGACCACTCGCTCGCCCTCGGGGATCTCGCCCGAGAGGGCATTGAGC
>CAYHRK010000056.1:0-19228 GCA_964358795.1 uncultured Vicinamibacterales bacterium | reverse complement strand
CGTGCCGCTCATGAAAATGGAGTTGACGGTCTGGGTGTACCAGCGCGTCGGCGCCGCCGCCGATCAGCCAGTGGGTCCGTTCGCGCCGGGCCCGGCGCCCGGGACGCCCCCCGGGATACCTACTGTGCCGCGAGTCGCGCAGGTGGCCGGCGCCGAGGGGTTGGATCGATGAAAATTCAACGAAAGCACCTCCAGTACGCCCTGTTTGCGTTGGTGGCCGCGGTGGTGTACAGCGCGTGGAGTTACCTGACTCCGGCCGCCCGCCAGGCGACCAACCGCCCTGTTGGCCAGGAGCAGCCCTTGCTGGCTGGCATGCAGCAGCCGACTTCGCCGTCTGACGTTGTCGATCCGCTGGCCATTCCGGCGCCGCCGGACGTGCAGATGGCACGAACCCCATCGGGCGGCCGCGATCCGTTTCTGTTCGGCAACGAGAGCCGCGACATGAAGGTGGAAACGGTGCGCGGGGTCACATCGGATCCGTTCGTGCGGTCGATTCTGTTTTCAGCAACCCGGCGCCTGGCGCTCGTGGAGAACCGGATGGTCGGCGTCGGCGACACCGTCGGCGGTTTCAAGGTGGCCAGCATCGAGCGCGACGCCGTGGTATTTACCACCGCGGGCGGTGAGCGGCGGCGGGTGTCTTTGCACGGGCCGCCGCCTGAAGGCATCCGGCGATGAGTTGGCGGGCCGGACTGTGGCGTTCGGTTCCGGCCTCGGCGTTTCGCCCAACGCCGACACGGCTGAAGCTCGTGGTGTTGCTGCCGCTCACCATGGGCCTGCTCGTGGCGGCCACCGGTTTTTTTGCGGTGAGCATGTCGCGCCGCGTGCACATGCTGCACGGGGTGTTCAGCACGGCCACCACGCAGCAACTGGATCAGTTGAACATCCAGTTGATGTTGATCGCCGTGATTGCCGCCGTGCTGGCGTTTGGGATCGCGATTGGTGTCACCATGCCGCTGCGAGCCTTTGCCGATCGTCTCGAGGCCGTGAAGGCGGGTGACCTGCGTACGGAGCTCGACCAACACTCCACAGCGGACGTGCAGTGGCTGGCTGGCGCGTTTAACGACGCCCTCAGCTCCGTGAACCGGTACTTCCTGCAAAGCATGACGGGTGCGGTGATTACGCTGGATGCCACGGGCCACGTGATCGGCTCCAGCCCCGCTGCCGAGATGGTCCTTGGCTATCGGGAAGACGAGCTGGTCGGCAGGCGCCTGAGCGAAGTCCTGGCGCCAGGCGGTTCCGATCGCGTACACCTGACGGCACTCGAGACCGCCATCACTCGGCGACAACCGGTCACCACAGACGAAGCCCACATCTCGACCAAGGATGGCCGGCGCATCCGGATCGGCGTGTCGGTATCCTACCTGCGCCAGGCCGATCGGCAGGGTAACGGCAAGGGTACCGGGTCGGAGCCGGTTCAGCACGAAGTGGTGGGCGTGACCATTGGCTTCAAGGACCTGGGCGAGATTCGCCGGCTGCGCGACAACCTGCGCAAAGCAGACCAGTTGGTGGCGCTCGGAACGCTGACGGCAGGCGTGGCCCACGAACTGCGCAATCCGCTGGCGTCGATGCGCGGATTGACGGAATTGATGGGACGGGACTTTCCCCTTGACGATCCCAGGCGCCGTTACGCGGCGACGATGATCGAGTCGATCGACCGGCTGAACAAGCTGGTCGAGAATCTGCTGATGCTGTCGGTCAACTCCACGCCGGGCGGCGAGGAAGTCGATCTGGCCGGTCTGGTTGACGAAGTGGCCAGCTTCGTGAAGCTTGGCCTCGGCGCGCGCCAACTCGACATCGGCGTGACCAACGACACGGCGGGCGTGCCGGCGGTGGTGCGGGGGCACCGGAGCCGGCTGATCCAGGCCCTGTCGAACATCGTGCTGAACGCCGTCCAGGCCACGTCTGATGGCGGCAAGGTGGGAATCAGGATCCTGGCCGACGATCGTCAGGTTACCATCCGCGTACACAACACCGGGTCGTACATTCCGCCCGAGATGATGAAACGTCTGTTCGTGCCGTTCTTTTCGACAAAACCGGCGGGAACGGGCCTGGGTCTGGCCATTGCGCGTCAGATCATCACGGGGCTCGACGGGCGCATCGACGTTGAAAGTGACCCTGCAAAGGGCACCACGTTCATCCTGGAGCTGCCGGCGCCGGCCGGAGAGCCCTCGACCGAGGCCGCCGAGGAGCGCAATTCGGCATTGACGAGCATGGCCCGATCGGCTTGACTGTACCCATATGTTCCATGTCCTGGTCATCGACGACGACGAGCAGATGCAGTTCTTTCTCAACGAGGCGCTGCGACGTCAGGGCTATGCCGTGACGCTGCGCAAGACCGCCGAGGAAGGCCTGCAGGTGCTCAAGACCGACGGGGCCGACTTGATCCTGCTCGACATCCGTTTGCCCGGCATGAGCGGGCTCGAGGCGGTCGAGGAGGTCCTCAAGATCGACCCACGCGCGCCGATCATCATCATGACGGCACACGGCACGCGAGACAACGCGATCGAGGCCATCCGGCGTGGCGCGTACGACTACTTCACGAAGCCCTTCCGGCTCGAGGAGATGGAGATCGTCATTCGCCGGGCCCTCGACAAGCGCAAGCTGCAGTTCGAAATCGAGCGCCTGCGCGAAGAGCTGGCCACGGTGCCCGGACATGGCTGGGCCTCGGCCGGCAGTCGGGCGATGACCGAGGTGATGCACCTGATCGACAGGGCCGCCCCGACCGACTCCACGGTGCTCATTCTCGGCGAGAGCGGTGTGGGCAAGGAACTGGTGGCCGAGTCGATTCACGAACGATCGACCCGTAAACACCGGCCGTTTGTGCGGCTCAACTGCGCGGCCATTCCCGAGACGCTGCTCGAATCGGAATTGTTCGGCTACGAGCGCGGGGCGTTCACCGGCGCGCAGGCCCGCAAGCCGGGCAAGTTCGAACTGGCCGACGGCGGCACGCTGCTGCTCGACGAAATCGGCGACATGACGATGGCCACGCAAGCCAAGATCCTGCGTGTGCTGCAAAGCCGCGAGGTGGAACGCGTGGGCGGCACCACCACCATCCGCGTCGATGTGCGCATTCTGGCCTCCACCAACAAAGACCTGCTGAGAAGCGTGCGAGACGGGACGTTCCGCGACGACCTGTACTTCCGTTTGAACGTCATCACCATTCAGGTGCCGCCGCTGCGCGAACGCCGCGAAGAAGTACCCAGTCTGGTGGATCATTTCCTGGCCGAAGCCAACCAGCGTCTGGGCCGCACGATTCGGCGGCTGTCATCGGACGGCATGGCCGCGCTGATGGCGTACGACTGGCCCGGCAATATCCGCGAGTTGAAGAACGCCATCGAACGGGCGGCCGTCGTGACCGACGGCGAAGTGGTCACGCTGGCGGCCCTGCCCAACCCCATCCGGCCCGCTGGCGTCGGCCTGGTGGCGGGCGTGGCGTCACAACAGTGGGAGACGGCCGGCACCGTGTCGCTCGACGAGAAGATGGCCCAACTCGAACGGGCCTTCGTGATCGAGGCCCTGTCCCGGACAGGGGGCGTTCAGGCCCAGGCGGCGCGACTGCTGGGTGTGACCGAGCGGAGTATCTGGCACCTTGTCAAGAAACACCGCATTGAGGTCGAAAAGATCAAGGAGCGCGCGCAAACGTAGCGCGCCTGGGGCGTATTCATGATCGGTCAGCTACTTGTTGCGAATCGGGCGATCACGCAGGACCAGTTGGATCGGGCCCTCCAGGAGCAGCGGAGGTCCGGCGCCTTGCTGGGCGATGTGCTGGTCTCGATGAAGTTCGTCGCCGAAGACTCCCTGGCCAAGGCTCTAGCCCAGGAGGCCCGGGTGCCATTTGTCTCGCTGGAGGGCGCAAGCCCCGACAGCCGGGCGGCCAGCCTGGTCCCCGAAACGCTGGCCCGGCGCCACTCTCTGGTGCCCGTGTCGCGGACGGCGACCCGGGTGAAAGTGGCGCAGGCGGACCCCTTCGACGTGATCGCCATCGACGACCTGCAGCGGCTGATCGAGACGCCGGTGGAGGTGGTGTGCGCGCCCAAAGGCGCGATTATGCGCCTGATGGATCGCACGTATGGCCCCGGATCGGGCGGCGCGCTTGGCGGCGGTCGGCTCCAGAGCCTGGCCGACGAAGGGATCACCGCGCTCGCCAACCCTTCGGAGGAATTCACGACGGCCGATTCGCCGGTGGTCCGGTTGATTGACGTGCTGATTGAAGATGCCGTGCGCGCGGGCGCCACCGACATCCACCTCGAGCCGGAAGAGCGCGTCGTGCGCGTGCGTCACCGGATCGACGGGGTGCTGGCGCACATCGACACCATCCCGAGGGAGCTGCAAGCGGCCGTCGTCAGCCGGCTGAAGGTGATGGCCGGTCTCGACATCTCGGAACAGCGGCTGCCGCAGGAAGGCCGGATCACGCAGAGCGTGGCGGGCCGGCCCGTCGATTTCCGAGTGTCCGTCTTCCCGACCGTGTTTGGCGAGAAGGTGGCCATCCGCGTGCTCGAGAAGGAGAAGCTGATTCGCGGGCTCGAAGAGCTCGGCTTCAACCGGCGAAACCTGGGGTTGTTCCAGGACCTGCTGAGCCGGTCGCGCGGCATCGTGCTGGTGACCGGGCCGACCGGCGCCGGCAAGACCACCACGCTCTACTCGGCGTTGAACGTCTTGGGCGGGCGCGACAAGAACATCATGACGGTCGAGGATCCGGTGGAGTACGAATTCCCGAGCATCCGCCAGACCCAGGTGCGTCCGCGGGCCGGCCTGACGTTTGCCACGGCCATCAGATCGTTGCTGCGGCAAGATCCCGACGTGATCATGGTCGGCGAGATACGGGATCCCGAAACCGCGCAGCTCGCGGTCCGCGCCGCACTGTCAGGCGTGCTCGTGTTCAGCACGCTGCACACGCAGGACTCGCCCGGCGCGGTGCCGCGCATGATGGACATGGGGGTGGAACCGTACCTGATCGCGTCCGCCCTGGCCGGCGTGGTGGCGCAACGCCTCGTGCGGTTGATTTGCCAGCATTGCAAGGCCCCGACCACCTATCCGCCCGACATGCTGGCGAAGGTCAACCTGGCGCCCTCCGATGGCGTCACGTTCTACAAGGGTCAGGGCTGCGCCCAATGCGACGAGACCGGCTACCACGGCCGGAGCGGCGTGTTCGAAATTTTGATGATCGAACCGGCCACCTTCGAGTTGATCCGCGAACGCGCCGACTCGCGTCGGATCAAGGAATCGGCCGTGCGCGGTGGGTTCAAGACGCTGCTGGAGGATGCGCTCTCGAAGGCGGTCCTCGGCCAGACGACGCTCGACGAAGTGGTACGCGTCAGTTACGAATAGCCGGGTGACCCATGCCGGATTTCTCCTACATTGCCGTCGGGCCCAACGGACAGCGGATCGCGGGCACCGCCGCCGCGGCCAGTGAAGACGCGCTGGCGGCCACGCTGCGCATGCGCGAACAGTACCTGGTGGAATCGCGCCCGGCCGACGAAGACGAGGATGTCATCGATCTGTCGAAGATTCGCGTGCTCGAACGTGTCACGCGGCGCGACGTCATCTTCTTCACGACACAGCTGTCGACCATCATTTCGACCGGCGTCAACTTGATTGACGGCTTGCGCGGGATCGAAACGCAAATCGTCAAGGCGCCGATGAAGAAGGTCGTCGCCGGCCTGATTCGCAATATCGAGAGCGGCGACAGCCTGTCGACCGCGATGGAGAAGCATCCCAAGGCCTTCGACGAGCTGTACGTGAACATCGTCCGCGCGGGCGAAGCCACCGGCCACGCCGACCGGGCGCTGGACGATTTGGAGCAGCAGCTCGAGTGGCAGGACAAGCTGGCCACCCGCATCCGCGAGGCGCTCACGTACCCGATCATCCTGATAGGCCTGTTGACGGCGCTCCTCACCGTGCTGGTTGGCTTCACGATTCCCCGATTTGCCGACGTCTACCATCGCGTCAATCCGAACCTCAAGCTTCCGCTGCCCACCCGCTTCGTGCAGACGGCGGCTACCCTGATGACGTCGAATTGGTTCGTGATCGTAGCGCTGGTGATTGTGGTGGTCCTGCTCGTGCGGCTGCGGATGCAGGAACCGGAAGGGGCGGTCTGGTGGTCGCGCCTTCTGTTGAGGGTGCCGGTGTTCGGCGAGGCGATGCGCAAGGTGGCGCTGTCCCGGTTCGCGCACTACTTCGGCACGTTGCACGAGGCAGGCCTCGAGGTGGTGCCGTCGCTGACGCTGATGGAACGCGTGATTGGCAACGCGTACCTGTCGCAACGATTCCGCGCCGCGGTGTCGCGCGTCATGGCCGGCGAATCCCTGTCGCGCGCGCTGGTGGCAGTGGGTGAGTTCTCGCCGATCGTCATTCAGATGGTGGCGCTGGGCGAAACCACCGGGCAGATGAGCAAGGCGCTGAAGCACGTGCGCCATTACTACGACCGCGAAGTCGATCAAACCGTGAACCGCGCGCTCACCTTGTTCGGTCCGATTATGCTGATCGTACTGGCGAGCGTGTTCGTCCTGATCGCGGTGGCCTTCTACCTGCCGCTGTTCAGGCTGGCTGGAGCCGTCCGACAATGAACACCCGACCGTTCCGGCACACCGGATTCACGTTGATTGAAATCGTGGTCGTGATCGCCGTCCTGGCCATCCTCGCCGCCGCGATTACCCCCGCCATCCTGCAACAGGTGGTGGACGCCAAGATCGAGACTACCCGCAAGGAAGCCAAGATCCTCTGCGAGGCCATCATTGGCCGCAGCGATGTGAAGGGCAGCTTCGGCTTTGTGGGCGACATGGGCCGGTTCCCGAAGAGCTTCGAGGAGCTGATGAGGCCGGACCGGGACACCCCGCTCTACAAGGTTCTCACGTTCAGGGGTGTGGCCACCGGCTGGAAAGGGCCCTACATCAACGCGGGGGATTCCAAGGACGACATCCTGATCGATGCCTTTGGCCGGCCCTACAAAGGGGCCCCAACCGGCCAGGTGCGAAGCGCCGGACCTGACGGCGTCTTCGACGACGAAGACGACATCGTCTACCCGCCCAATCCGCCCGTCGTCGGCGGCCGCGTGCTGGTGACCATCAAGCGCATGGCGGCCGAAGATATCGGCTACACGCTCGATCCGCCCGGCTACCAGGTTCGGCTGTACTACTCGATCGACGGCAAGGAAGCGTTTCTCACCGACGACATCGCGCCGTTCATCTTCGACAACATTCCGCAGGGGGTCCACGCCATCGCGGTCGTCCGCCTGAAGAAGGACCAGATCGTGGTGCAGGACACGATTGAATCCTATGGAGGCGGCACGAAGCTGGTCGAGCTCATCTTCCGCCTCTAACCCTCCTGTATCCCTCGTGCTACACTTCAGGTCTCGCACGCCCGGCCGGGAACCGGTCCGGGCCTTTTGCCGTCTTCTGTCTAGAGAGGATGCGTGCAACTGCGGGGACCGACGCCCGTGTGGTGCGCAGTTGGCGACCTATGGCACTGATTGAGACGCAGGACATCTGGAAGACCTACGTGATGGGCGCCGAGGAAATCCACGCGCTCCGGGGCGTGGACATGACCATCGAGCGCGGCGAATACGTGGCGATCATGGGCCCGTCCGGATCCGGCAAGTCCACGCTGATGAACCTGATCGGCTGCCTCGACACTCCCAGCAAGGGCAGCTACCGGTTGAATGGCAAACAAGTCGGCCAGATGAACGACGATGAACTGGCCCGCATCCGGAACGAGGAAATCGGGTTCGTGTTCCAGACCTTCAACCTGCTGCCGCGCGCGACAGCCCTCCACAACGTGGAACTGCCCCTCGTGTATGCGGGCGTGCCTGCGAAAGATCGCCTCATCCGGGCCAAGCTGGCCATGGAGAAGGTCGAACTGCTCGACCGGATGACCCATCGCCCCAACCAGTTGTCGGGAGGCCAGCGCCAGCGCGTAGCCATTGCCAGGGCGCTGGTGAACAACCCGTCAATCCTGCTGGCCGACGAGCCCACCGGCAACCTCGACTCGAAAACCGGCGCCGAGATCATGCGGCTGATGGATCGGCTTTCGGAGGCGGGCAACACGATTATTCTGGTCACACACGAGGCCGACATCGCGGCGCACGCCAAGCGGACCATCCATATCCGAGACGGTCGCGTCGAGGACGACATCCGCAAGGCCGCCTGACAGACGGACCTGACCACCTTCTTGCCGCGCCATCGCGAACGACGCAGCAATGCCTCGTCACCCCCGCGAAGGCGGGGGTCCAGTGCTGGATTCCCGCTTTCGCGGGAATGACGGGATGGCGAAGCCTCACCCGGCGCCGATCGCCCGCGAGAGGACCCGGCAGTTTGCGGCGGCGCTTCGCTAGATAGCCGCCCTGTGGTCCGGGGCGATATCGCGCAGCGGACGCGTGAGATCCACGGAAGCCGGATCGAAGACGATGCGCGGGCCGCGCGCGCCTGGATGGGGATTGGGCACCGCCGACAGCAGCGCCCGCGTGTAGGGGTGAGCCGGTTCTCTGAACAGCGCTTCGGACGTGCCCATCTCGACGATGCGTCCGCCATACATCACGGCCACCCGGCTGCAGACGTGACGCACCAATCGCAGATCGTGGGCGATGAAGAGCAGCGTCAGCTTCAGCGCCTGCTGCAGATCCATGAACAGATTGATCACCTGGGCCTGGATGGAGACATCAAGCGCTGACACCGGCTCGTCGGCGATCAGGAACGACGGACCGACCCCAAGCGCTCGGGCCAGACCGATCCGTTGACGCTGGCCACCGCTGAATTCGTGAGGAAATCGATCGACCTGTGACGCGTCGAGGCCCACCAGGCCGAACAGCTCGCGCACCCGGCTTTGCCGCTCTGCTGCCGTGCCCAGCTTGTGAATGATCAGCCCCTCCTCCACAATCGCCCCGGCCCGCATCCTGGGATTGAGTGACGAGTAGGGATCCTGGAAGACCATCTGCATCTGCCGGCGCAACCGGCGCAGGTTGGCGGGCGGCAGAGCAAAGACGTCCTCCCCCCGGAACAGGAACTGCCCGGCGGTGGGCTCGATCAGGCGGAGCAGGCAGCGGCCGGTCGTCGTCTTGCCGCTGCCCGACTCCCCGACCAGGCCGAATGTCTCGCCCTCGTCGATGACGAAACTGATGTCGTCGACCGCCGTGACCATCGACATCCGGCTCCACGGCGTGGGCCGGCGCGAGAACGTCTTCACGAGACCGCGCACATCGACAACAGGCACCGTCAGGCCCGATCGTGGAGAATGCACCGGGCCGTGTGGGCCGCCGCAACGTGAACAGGTTCGGGTGGCCGCAGGTCAC
Source organism: uncultured Vicinamibacterales bacterium (assembly GCA_964358795.1). Taxonomy (GTDB): domain Bacteria; phylum Acidobacteriota; class Vicinamibacteria; order Vicinamibacterales; family JAKQTR01; genus CAYHRK01. The sequence continues at coordinate 9,945 of CAYHRK010000056.1, read as the reverse complement.
ACCCGTCCACCCGGTCACCGCAGCGTGGTCCGAATGCGCACCCTCGAGGCAGCTTCGCCAGATCGGGCACCGACCCCGGAATCGCCTGCAGCCGGCTTCCCGGGGTCGCGCCCGGCAGCGAGGCCAGCAGACCGCGGGTGTACGGATGCGCTGGCGACGACAGCACGTCGTCGGCCGGGCCCTCTTCGACGATGCGCCCGGCGTACATGATGGCGACGCGATCGGCCAACTGAGCGACCACACCGAGATCGTGCGTGATGAGCAGCAGTGACAGGCCAAAGCGGGCGCGCATGTCGCAGAGCAGGTCGAGGATGCCGGCCTGAATCGTCACATCCAGTGCCGTGGTCGGCTCGTCGGCAATCAGCAGCGGTGGCTGGCAGGCGATGGCGGCGGCAATCAGGGCGCGCTGGCGCATGCCGCCCGACAACTGATGCGGATAGTCTGCGGCACATCGCGCCGGATCCGGCATGCGAACCGCTTCGAGCAGTTCCACCGCCCGGGCTTTCGCGACCTTCGGCGTCGCCAGACCGTGCACCAGCAATGCCTCGGCAATCTGATCGCCGATCGTGAAGACCGGATTGAGCGCCGTCATCGGCTCCTGGAAGACGAACCCGATTCGGACGCCGCGCACGCGCCGTCGTTCCCGCTCGTCGAGACGTACCAGATCGCGGCCTTCGAAAACCACCGAGCCGCTGGTGATGCGCCCCGGCGGCTGAACCAGCCCGATGATCGAGAGGGCCGTCACCGACTTGCCGCAGCCCGATTCGCCTACCAGACCCAGTGTTTCGCCACGACCAATCCGGAAGCTCACACCGTCGACCGCCCGCACGCGGCCGGCTCCGCCATGACGCGCGGCCGGGAACTCGGTGGTCAGGCCGCGCACGTCGAGCAGCGGCGCGTCGGTGAGTGCGGGATGCAGGTCAACCAACGAAGCAGTCACGGTATTCACCGAAGACGCCACGCAACACGTCTGAAATCTCGCCGACCGTGGCGTGCGCCTCTACCGCGCCAATGATCGGCGGCATCAGATTGCCGCCCGATCGCGCCACCAGGCCCACGGCGTCGAGCGCCGCGGTCCACTGGTGCCGGCTGCGGCTGGCCCGCACCTGCCGGACACGCTCGACCTGCTGGCGCTCCACCTCGGGGTCGACCTGGAGCAGATCGATCGTCACCGGCTCGGCCGTCGCAAACCGGTTCACGCCCACCACGACCTGGGCACCGCTGTCGACGGCCACCTGTGCCTGATAGGCGGCTTCCTGGATCGCCCGCTGCACGAACCCCGCCTCGATGGCCGCCAGGGTGCCGCCCATCCGATCGATCTGCTCGATGAGCACCCTCGCCTCGGCTTCGATACGGCTCGTCATCGATTCAATCACGAAGGAACCCGCGACCGGGTCGACGGTGTTGGCGACACCCGACTCCAATCCGATGATCTGCTGGGTGCGCAAGGCGATTGTCGCCGAGGTTTCCGTCGGCAGCGCCAGCGCCTCGTCGCGCGAGCTACAGTGCAGCGACTGCGTGCCTCCCAGCACGGCGGCCAGAGCCTGGAGGGCCACGCGCGCGATATTGTTGTCCGGCTGCTGCGCCGCCAGCGTGCTGCCGGCGGTCTGCGTATGAAAGCGCAGGTGCTGCGCGCGCGGGTTGGTCGCACCGAAGCGGTCGCGCATAATGGTGGCCCACAACCGTCGCGCGGCGCGATACTTCGCGATCTCCTCAAAGAAATCGTTGTGGGCGTTGAAAAAGAACGACAGCCGCTCTCCGACGGCATTCACATCCAGCCCGGCGTCAACGGCCGCCTGCACGTACGCGATGGCGTGGGCCAGCGTGAAGGCCACTTCCTGCACGGCCGTCGATCCGGCCTCGCGGATGTGATACCCGCTGATCGAGATCGTGTTCCAGTTGGGCACCTCGCGTTCGCAAAACGCGAAGATGTCGGTGGCCAGTCTCAACGACGGCCGCGGCGGATAGATGTACGTGCCCCGCGCCGCGTATTCCTTGAGGATGTCGTTTTGAATGGTGCCCGCAAGCGTCCCGATCGCCACCCCCTGCCGCTTGGCGACGCTGATGTAGAGCGCCAGCAGCGTGCTGGCCGTCGCGTTGATCGTCATCGACGTCGACACCCGCCCGAGCGGAATCTCGTCGAACAAGTCCGACATGTCCTCGACCGAGTCGATGGCCACGCCGACTTTACCCACCTCCCCAAGCGCCAGCGCATGGTCCGAGTCGTAGCCAATCTGGGTCGGCAGGTCGAAGGCGACGCTCAGGCCGGTAACGCCCTGCGCCAGCAGATAGCGGTACCGCTCGTTGGACTGCCTGGCCGTGCCAAACCCGGCATACTGCCGCACGGTCCACAGACGGCCGCGATACATGGTGGGCTGAATGCCACGGGTGAATGGATACTCGCCCGGAAACTCAGGATCGTGCTCCGTGTTCCACGCGGCCGCCTCGCCGGGGCTGTGGTCGGGACCCGGATTCATAGTGGCCATTCTATGCGATGCCGTTTCCGGAGTGGTTGTTCACGCATGCTCGCGCAATTGTGCGATGGCGGTACGGCCCGCGTATCGGGCCTCCAGGCCCACCTCTTCCTCGATCCGCATCAACTGGTTGTACTTTCCGACGCGATCGGTGCGGCTGGCCGATCCGGTCTTGATCTGGCCCGCACCGGTCGCCACGGCCAGGTCGGCGATCGTGGCATCTTCGGTTTCGCCCGAACGGTGCGAAATCACCGTCGTGTAGCCCGCCTGGTGCGCCATCGCGATGGCGTCCAGCGTCTCGGACACCGTGCCGATCTGATTCAGCTTGATGAGCACGGAATTGGCGATGCCGTGTTCGATGCCCTGCTTCAGAATCTCGGGATTCGTCACAAACACATCGTCGCCCACCACTTGGATGCGGCCGCCCATTTGCCGCGTCATGGCCTTCCAACCGTTCCAGTCACCTTCCGCCAGGCCGTCTTCGATGGACACGATCGGGTACTTCGCGACCCAGTCGGCGTAGATCGCGATCAACTCGGACGCCGATCGACCGCCGTCGCCGGACTTCTTGAACAGGTAGCGGCCCTCGGTGCTGACCGGCGGGTCCCAGGGCGTGGATCGCGGTGCCGACTCGTCCCACAACTCGCTGGCGGCGACATCGATCGCGATGCAGATATCGCGGCCCGCCTTGTAGCCGGCCTTCCCGATGGCCTCGAGCACCAGATCAACCGCCTGACTGTTCGACGCCAGGCTGGGCGCGAACCCGCCTTCATCGCCGACTCCGGTCGAGAGCCGGCGGCTTTTCAGAATCGCCCTCAACGCATGGAACACCTCGGCACCGGCCCGCACGGCATCGCGGATGCTGGTGGCGCCAAGCGGCATCACCATGAACTCCTGGAAGTCCACGTTCGAATCGGCGTGCGCCCCGCCATTCAAGATGTTCATCATGGGCACCGGCATCACCCACTCGTCGACTGGTTGGCCCAGCAGATCCCGGACATGGCGGTAGAGCGGGAGCCGGCGGCTGGCGGCCGACGCCTTCGCAAAGGCCATCGACACACCGAGAAGGGCGTTGGCGCCGAGCCGGCTCTTGGTGGGTGTGCCGTCGAGCCGGACGAGCAGGCTGTCGAGCTCGCGTTGATCGAGATCCCGCCCGACCAGCGCCGTCTTGAGTTCGAAGTTGATGTGATCGACCGCCGTCAACACGCCCTTGCCGAGGTAGCGCCGGGGATCCCCGTCACGCAGTTCCAGGGCTTCGCGTTCGCCTGTGGATGCCCCCGACGGCACCGCCGCGCGGCCAGAGGCGCCGTCTTTCAGGGTGAGATCGACTTCGACGGTGGGGTTGCCGCGGGAATCCAGGATTTCCCGGCCGAGCACGTGCGTAATCGTCATGGTGAACCTTTCAAGCGGAGGGCCAGAACCGGGGAGCGCAAGGTCTCGGATCTTACCATACCGTTTTCGGCCATAAGCTTTGACAGCAGTGGTGGTTGGCGCCTATGATCGGGCATAGCCAAGCCAGTTTGGCACGCATACTGAGAGCAGAGTCATCATGCACATCCGTCGGAGGCTGCCAACGTCGCTGGTGCTCGCGTTCGTCGCGGCGTCAGGGGTGGCGTTGGTGCCCGTCGTTGCACAGCAGCAGAAGCGAGATCCGAAGCTGGAGAAAGCGATGGCCGCAGAGGTGCAGGCCGTCGTCCGGATTGCCGATGCCGTGGCCGCCGGACAGCCGGCGCCGGGCGACATTGCGCTCACGCTGCGCACCGATTTCCTGAAGGCTCAGGAGAATCGCACCTACGTGCCATTTACCGTGTCGATCGACCCGGCGGAACTCCCGTCGAAGGCCGTCGCGATGTACATGCGCGTGGTGAACAAGAACCCGCCGGTGCCGTCCCCCTCGGCGCTGCCGCTCCCCCCGCCGCTGCCGGCTGCCGACGCGAAGAAAGACACCAAGGCTCAGAAAAAAGCCGCGGCACCCGAGTACACCTTCCAGGAGGTGTATTTCCTGGATGTGAAAGCAGCCGAGCCAGGGCAGTCGCTGCGCATCAGTCGGGCGTTTGCGGTGCCTGCCGGCGAGTACGAGCTGTTCGTGGTGCTGAAAGAGCGCGCCCCGATTGAGACGAAGGACAAGAACGCGGTCCAGAAAGCCGGGTTCGTCAGACAGTCGGTGACGGTGCCGAATTACTGGACCGCCGAACTGACCACCAGCAGCGTCATCTTGGCCGAGAAAGTCGAGCCGTTGACGGCGCCGCTCTCGGCGCGTGAACAGGCAGAGCAGCCGTACACGTTCGGGATGACGCAGATCGTGCCCGCCCTGTCATCCAGGTTCTCGAAGAAGGTCGAGCTGTCGGTGGTGTTCCTGATTTACAACACAGCGATGGACACCAACAAGAAGCCCGATGTCGCCGTCGAGTACGCCTTCTACCAGAAGGTGGCCGGCGCCGAGAAGGGCGAGAAGTTCTTCAACAAGACGAGCCCGCAGGCGTTTAACGCCACCACCCTGCCGCCGCAATTCGATCCGGCGATGGGGCACCAGCTTGTTGCCGGCCAGTCGGTTCCGCTCGTCAGTTTCCCGGAGGGCGGCTACCGGCTCGAGATCAAGGTGACCGACAAGCTGTCGGGGAAGACACTGACGCAGAACCTCGAGTTCAACGTCGCGTCCTGACGTCGCTTGGGGCGGGGCCACCTCAGGCCCCGCCAGGCTGGCGCGCGCAGGGCGCGAGGGTGTGACGAGCGAATCTATGACACGCTTCTCCACGTGTGTAGCCGCCGCCGCCGCCGTCAACCTCGTCGCGTTGTCTGCTCCGCTGTCTGCGCCGGTGTTGGGGCAGACCGTGCCGGTCCGCGCCCCGCAGACGACTCTGGCTCGCGTCGGGCAGGGCTCTATCTACGGGCTGGTGCTGGACGTAACAGGCCGGCCACTTGCCGGAGCCATGGTGTCGGCGCTCGGGTCGACGGTCGCGTTCGCCTTGACCAATCGCGACGGTCGATTCCTGCTCGAGTCCCTGCCACCGGGGGCCTATGCCGTGCGAATCCACCTGGACGGATTCGTTCCGGCTCCCCGGCAGTTGGTGGATGTGCGTCCCAGTTCGCCTTCGATGGTCTCGGTGGCGCTGCGGGCGCTTGGAGAAGCGGGTGCGTCCGCAATGGGTACGCCTATCCTGGCGGCTGGTGTGCTGCCGCTCGAGGGTGCGACCATGGCTGCCGATGGTGCCGCCGGCGGTGACACCGATCAGAGCGAAACCGCGTGGCGCCTGCGTCACGTCAAGCGGAGCGTACTGAAGAGCGTTGACGAGCCCGTGCAGCGAGCCGACGGCCGTGCCGCGACAGGGGACGGATCGGGGGGATCGTTTCTGGGGCGCGCCTTCCACTCGTCGAAGGGGTTTGCCTCGGCCCTGTTCGAAGATCTGCCGCCATTCACCGGTCAGGTGAATCTGATCACGACCGGCTCGTTCGACAGCCCGTCCGAGTTGTGGTCCAACGGGGCGCTGGCGGCCGCCAGTGTGGCTTATGTTTCCCTGAGCGCGCCGGTAGGCCGGGCAGGAGACTGGGCCGTACGCGGCGCCGTGACGCAGGGCAGTCTGGGATCGTGGTTCGTGGCCGGGTCCCTGACCGCGCGGTCCACGGCCTCGCATCGGTACGTGACGGGACTGTCGTACAGCACGCAACGCTACGATCAAACAAGCCCCGCGGCGCTGGCGGCCATCCGGACAGGGTCCCGGGCCCTGGGTACTCTGTATGCGTTCGACGAATGGTCGGTGTCGCCAATCGTGACGATCGGGTACGGGCTTGGGTATGCCTGGCAGGATTACCTGAGTGACAATGGCCTGGTCAGCCCGCGCGTGTCGGTCACGCTGAAGCCCGCCCCAGGCCTGCGGCTGCAGGCCATCGTTGCTCGCCGTGTGTCTGCTCCGGGAGCTGACGAGTTTCAGCCGAAGACCTCCGCCCGCGATGCCATGTGGTTGCCGGCCCAACGTTCCTTCTCGCCATGGTCCGAGAAGAGTGGATTTCGTGCACAGCGGACCGATCACGTCGAAGTGTCCGTCGAGCGCGACGTCGATGCCTACATTGTCGGCTTCCGCACGTTCGTTCAGCGGGTCGACGACCAGTCGGGCGCCCTGTTTGCGGCGGCCACACCCGATCATCCGGCCGCCAGCCCGGGCCACTACTATGTGGCCGCGCTAGGCGATGTCGAGGCGCGCGGCTGGGGCGTCAGCGTCAGCCGTCCGATCGTCGGCGGCGTTCGAGGCTCGGTAGACTACTCGCAGACGACCACACGCTGGCGGTCCGGGCCCGACGCCGCTGCCATGGAGTGGTGGGCCGGCGGACGGCGCACCGATGTCGAGCGGCTACACGATCTCACCACGTCTGTTGAAACCGATATCTCCCCGACCGCCACGCGTGTGTACGTGCTCTACAAGTTTAATTCCGGTTTCTCGCGGCCGGACACCAATGGGGGAAACGCCGGGTTCGACACCCGATTCGACGTCCAGGTTAATCAGTCCCTGCCATTCCTGAACTTCACGTCGGCCGATTGGGAAGTGCTGGTGTCGGTGTGCAACCTGTTCCGCGAGGCCACTGGCGATCGTTCGGTCTACGACGAGTTGCTGGTGGTGCGACCGCCCAAGCGAGTGGTTGGTGGCGTGCGCGTCCGGTTCTGATTCCCCGCTGCACGAAAACCACGCCTGTCGTGAACGCCCTGCCGACCGACAAGGCGTTTGATTGCTGATCCGGCGTTTTGGATGCGACATACCAACGAATGGATTCGCCAGAATATTCAACGCGATTGTGCTTTCTAAATTGTTCATTCATAAGCGTTTACATCTCGTGATGCTGCATCCGAACGTGGTATACCCCTTGCTTCGAATACACTGACGAGTCTGGAATTCACAAATCGATGTCCGACAACCACATGCGGGTGGGCGACTCACGACGGTCGGCGGCTGCTGCCAGTGTCCCGAGCACCCTGGGCTGGTTTGCCGCGTTTGCCGTGGTGGTCGTGCTGCTCGGCCTGGGTGTGGCGAACATCGCTGTGCGCGCCACGTGGCACGAGGTCGAGGATGGCGTGCTGTGGGTGTCGCGTTCGCAAGGCGTCACCGCGGCCGAACTGGCCGACTCGGCCGCCGGTGTTCGCGCCGGCCTGCGGGTGGGTGATGTGCTGCTGGCCATCGACGGCCAACCCGTCGATCGGCCGTCCGACGTCTTCGCCCGTGCCCGCCGCGCCCGACCGGGAACCCTGCTGACGTATACAATTCTGCGGCTGGGCACGCGCGAGATGCTGCACGTGCGTCTGGTGCCGATCCCGCAGGGCAACAGCGTGCTCTATTTCGTGCTGGCAGCTGTCGGCATCTTCACCCTGCTGGTGGGCGCGCTGGTCCGGCTGCGCCGGCCAGGCGACCAGTCCTCGCTTCACTTCTTCTGGCTCGCCGTGGCGTTTTTCGGCGTCTTCGCCTTCTCCTTCAGCGGCCGATTCGATCGCCTCGACTGGTTGTTTTACTGGTCCGATGTGGTGGCGCTGCTGGCGCTGGCCCCGATGCTGCTCCACTTCACGCTGGTCTTCCCCGAGCGTGCCGGAAGCTGGGTGCGCACGGCCGTCGGATCCCGTCTATTGCCGCTCATCTACCTCCCGGCGCTGGCCATGGGCGCCCTGCGAGTCCTGGCCGTGGCGCGCCTTGATGCCAACGGCAATCTGGTACGGGTGGTCGCAACGCTGGATCGCGTCGAGCCGTTGTACCTGGCCACGTGTCTGGGTGCCGGCTTCGTCGTGCTCTTGCACGCGCTGGCGCACGTGCGCTCGGTGACCGCGCATCGGCAACTGCGGTGGATCATCTGGGGCACGGTGCTCGGAGGAGCGCCCTTCGCCCTCGGCTATGCCGTGCCGTTCGCGCTGGGGTCGGCGCCGACGGTCCGCATGGAACTGCTGGTCGTACCGCTGGGCCTGGTTCCCCTGGCCTTCGCGTCGGCGATTGTCCGCTACCGCCTGATGGACGTCGAGGTGATCGTCAAGCGCGGACTGGTCTATGTCGCGGCCATCGCCGCCATCGTTGCCATCTATGCGGTGCTGCTGCGAGCCGCCGGCTGGGCGTTTCTCGCAGACGGCACCGAACACAACACGATCATCGCGGTGCTCGCCACACTCGTCATGGTGCTGCTGGCGCGGCCGGTGAAGGACGGCATCCAGAACGTGTTGGACCGGGCGTTCTACCGCGATCGCTACGACTATCGCCGGGCGCTGGTGGGATTCGCCCGCGACCTCAGTACGGATCTCGACCTGGACCGGCTCGCCGATCGCCTGGTTGCCCGCATCACCGAGACGCTCGTGATCGACCGCATGGCGTTGATGCTGGTTGATGAGAGCGCCGGCCGCTACGTGGCGTTGCGGTCGTACGGATTTGTCGGAGATGCTCCGCCGATCGGCGTCCAGTCCGGGATCGGCACGCGAGTCGTGGCTGGCCAGATGGTGGCGTTGGACGACCCGACCACGCAGCGGCGCTTTGGACAGGCGGAAGTCAGCTACTGGCGCGACCAGGGCGTCTACTACTTCATCCCGTGCGTCTCGAAGCAGACCACGATCGCCGTCCTGGTGCTGGGCCGCAAGGATCGGGCCGCACCGCTGAGCAGCGAAGACATGGCGTTGCTGATCGCCGTGGCGGCTCAGGTGGCCACCGCCATTGAAAACGGCCGCTTGTACCAGCAACTCAAGGTGCAGGCCACAGAAGTGGAGCGGATGCGGCAGTTCAACGAGAACATCCTCGAGTCGCTCGACAACGGGCTGGCCGTCGTCGATGCGCGCGATCGAGTCGTGCGGTGGAATCGTTCACTCGAACAGCTGTGCGGCCTGCGCCGTGACGAAGCGACCGGCCGGCGACTCGACGAGTTGTTTCCCGCGCCGGTTGTCGCTGCGCTGCGCGCCGCCCGGCGCGATTATCCCGCCGGGACCACACTCTACCGGGTGCCGCTGGGTTCGTCTGCCGGCAGGGGCGACAGCCGGGGCGATAAGAGGTCGCTCGTCAACGTGGCCGTCGTGCCGCTGCAAGGCGGCCAGCCTGGCGCAGCGGTCGAAGGCTCGATTCTGGTCTTCGACGATGTGACGGTGCGCGCACGCCTCGAGGAACAACTGCAGATCTCGGACAAGATGGCCTCGATCGGCCTGCTCGCGGCTGGCGTGGCCCATGAAGTGAATACGCCGTTGACCGGCATCTCCAGCTATACGCAGATGCTACTGGAGCGCGCCGATCCTGATGCCCCCGACACGAAGTTGCTCGAGAAGATCGAGCGGCAGACCTTCCGCGCCGCCAAGATCGTCAATGGTCTGCTCACCCTGGCGCGCGGCGGCGATTCGGGCAACGAGCGCGCCCCGGTCGATGTGAATGGCGTGGTCAACGACGTGCTTGCGCTGCTCGAGCACCAGTTGAAGGCGGTCAATATCCAGGTGCGTCGGGACCTGGCGTCGCCGCCTCCGGTGGTGATGGGC
>CAYHRK010000055.1:0-19290 GCA_964358795.1 uncultured Vicinamibacterales bacterium | reverse complement strand
CACGGTCGAATAGGCCAGCACCCGCTTGATGTCGTTCTGCACCAGGCCGATGGTGGCGGCCATCAGCGCCGTGGCCACGCCCACGATGGCCACAATCTCCATCGTCATGGGAGCGTGCGAAAACAACACGGCGTTGCGTCCCACCATGTACACGCCGGCGGTCACCATGGTCGCCGCGTGGATCAGGGCCGACACAGGCGTCGGGCCTTCCATGGCGTCGGGCAGCCAGACAAACAGCGGAATCTGGGCCGACTTGCCCGTGGCGCCCACAAACAGCAGCAGCGTGATGAGCGACAGCGTACCGAAGCCGGCCGCCTCGGTCGTCATCGGCCCGGCGGCATTCGCCACGGCACGGAAGTCGAGGGTGCCGAACACCGAATAGATCAGGAAGATCCCGAGGATGAAGCCCCAGTCGCCGATCCGGTTCACGATGAACGCCTTCTTGCCGGCGTCCGAGGCGCTCTTCTTCTCGTAGTAGTACCCGATCAGCAGGTACGAGCAGAGGCCCACACCCTCCCAGCCGACAAACATCACCACGAAGTTGCTGCCGAGCACGAGCATCAGCATGAAGAACACGAACAGGTTCAGATACGCGAAGTACCGCGCGTAGGCGCCCCTGGGTTCCTCATGCATGTACCCGGTCGAGTACACGTGGATCAGGAAGCCAATACCGGTGACAACCAGAATCATCACCCCGGAGAGCGGGTCGAGCCGGAACGCCCACGGAATGCTGAAGGTGCCGACGGTGCCATTGGCCAGTTGCAGCGGAATGGCCGAAATCCATGACGTCACCGTCACTGTCTTCTCGCGTGCGTCGGCCGGCAGGCCCAGCAGCTCGAAGAAGGCGACCAGTGACAGCAGCAGTGCCGCGGCCATGCTGGCACAGGCCACCAGGCCCGCGGTGCGCTTGCTGAAGAAGCGCACGCCGAACAACCCGTTCGCCGCGGCACCCAGGCCAGGCAGCAGAGGAATGAGCCAGATCACGTCCATACCATTTACCACCGCATCAAGCTCATCTCGTCGATATTGACCGTTTCCTTGTTGCGGTAGAACGCCAGGATGATGCCCAGGCCGACGGCGGCCTCGGCCGCAGCGACGCAGATCACGAACACGGCGAACACCTGCCCGACGATGTTCTGCCACTGATGGGAGAAGGCGATCAGGTTGATGTTGACGGCGTTCAGCATCAGCTCCATCGACATCAGGATGATGATGATGTTGCGCCGCGTGAGCACGCCGATGACGCCCAGGAAGAACAGCGCCGCCGACAACGCCAGGTAGTGGGTCTGGGTAATCATCAGCCTTACATCTCCCGCTTGGCCAGCACAATGGCGCCAATCATCGCCACCAGCAACAGGATGGACGCGACCTCGAACGGGATCAGATAGTCGGTGTAGAGCGCCATCCCGATCTGCTCGACGTTGGCGGCGTCGAGCGTCGAGGCCGGGCCGTCCGGCTTCACCCATCCGTAGGCGGCAATCGCGCCCAGTTCGGCCACGACCGCCAGCGACATCACCAACCCCAGACGTCCGAGCCGGTTCGGGTCGCTGTACGCTTCGGCGGGTCGCTTCAGGTTCACCAGCATCACCACAAACAGGTACAAGACGACGATGCCGCCGGCGTAGACCAGCACCTGGATTACGGCCAGGAACTGGGCTTGCAGCACCACGTACAGGACCGCCACGCACAGAAAGTCCGCCACCAGGAACAGGACGCTGTGTACGGCGCTCCTGGCGGTGACGACCAGCGCGGCAAACCCGAGGATGAGCGCCGCGAGCACGTAGAACGTGATGACTTCGGCCATGGCTCTTCTGCGACCGGCGACGCCCCTTACAGCAGCACCTTCAGGAAACCGGTCACCACCACATTCAGGATGGCAAGCGGGATCAGCCACTTCCAGCCGAGGCGCATCAGCTGGTCGTAGCGGTAGCGCGGCAGCGTGGCGCGCACCCACAGGAACACGTACAGGAACACGAACGTCTTGATGCCGAACCAAGCCCAGCCTGGAATGTAGCCCAGCCACGACAGCCACGACACGTTCGGGAACGGCGCCAGCCATCCTCCGAAGAACAGCGTGGTGGCCACCGACGAGACCACGATCATGTTGGCGTATTCGGCCAGGAAGAAAAACGCAAACCGCATGCCCGAGTACTCGGTGTGGAACCCGCCGACCAGTTCCTGTTCCGCTTCAGGAAGATCGAATGGCGCGCGGTTGGTTTCGGCCAGGCCGCCCACGAAGTAGATGAAGAAGGCCACCGGCTGCGCGAAGGCAAACCACCAGCCTTTGGCCAGCTGCGCGTTCACGATGCCGACCATGCTCAGCGTGCCTGCCAGCACGATCACCGTGACCAGTGTCATCGTGACCGCAATCTCGTAGCTGATGAGCTGCGCCGACGCCCGCAGGCTGGCCAGCAGCGGATACTTGCTGTTTGACGACCAGCCGCCCAGGATGATGCCGTAGATGCCGATCGACGCCACCGACACGATGTAGAGCAGCCCCACGTTGACGTCGGCGACCCGGCCCGGAATCGTGTAGCCGAACAGCGACAACTGGTTGGCGAACGGGATCACCGCAAAGGCGATGAGCGCGGGCACGAGCACGATGACCGGCGCGGCCGTGAACACCCACTTGTCGGCGCGCACCGGCGTGATGTCTTCCTTCACGAACAGCTTCAGCGCGTCGGCGATCGGCTGCAGCAAGCCGTGCGGTCCGACGCGCATCGGTCCCAGGCGCACCTGCACCCAGGCCTGCACCTTGCGCTCGAGCAGCACGACGTACATCACGGCCACCAGCACCGCGGCGAACACGATGACGATCTTGATCAGCGGGAAGATGACGGCTTCAATCATGTCCGCGAGTCTCTTGCCAGCCCTACCGATCCACTTCCCCCAGCACGATATCGATCGTGCCAATCAGCGCGACCACATCGGCCACCAGATGCCCCTTCACCAGTCGGGGCAACGCCTGCAGGTTGCAGAACGACGGCGGCCGCACGCGGAACCGGTACGGGCTGACCGACTTGCCGTCGCTGGCGATGAAGTAGCCCAGCTCACCTTTTGGCGCCTCGATCGCGTGGTACGTCTCGCCCGCGGGGGGCTTGATCAGACGCGGCACTTTGGCCATCACCGGCCCCTCGGGCAACCCGGCCACCGCCTGCCGGATGATCCGCAGCGACTGGCGAATCTCTTCGAGCCGCACCAGGTAGCGATCGTACGTGTCGCCGCGGGTGCCGATGGGAATGTCGAACTCGAATTCGCTGTACGCGGCGTAGGGCTCGTCTTTGCGCACGTCCCGATTCACGCCTGACGCGCGCAGCGGCGGGCCGCACAACCCGATGCCGATGGCCTCGGCCGCCGAGATCACGCCGATGTTTCTGGTGCGTTCGAGCCAGATCCGGTTCTGCGTCAGCAGGTGCTCGTACTCGGGCAGTTTCCGATCCTGGATGTCGCAGAACGCCAGCACCTTCTTCGCCCAGTCCGGCGGAAGGTCGAACGGCTGACCACCCACGCGCATCGAGTTCAGCGTGAGGCGCGCTCCGCAGTATTCTTCGAGCAGGTCCAGCACCAGCTCCCGTTCGCGCAGGCAGAACAGGAACACCGTCACGGCGCCAATGTCCATCGCGTGCGTGCCGAGCCAGACCAGGTGGCTGGCCACCCGCTGCAACTCGGACAGCAGGGTGCGGATGTAGCGGGCGCGGCGCGGCACCTCGATCGAGTAGAGCTTTTCGACCGTTTCCACGTAGCCGAGGTTGTTGGTGGCAGCCGCCACGTAGTCCATGCGATCGGTCAGCAGGACGATCTGCGTCCAGTCGCGGTTCTCGCAGAGTTTCTCGATGCCGCGGTGCAGATAGCCGATCACGATGTCGGCGTCGATCACCTTCTCGCCGTCCAGCCTCAACACCAGACGCAGCACTCCGTGGGTGCTCGGGTGCTGCGGCCCCATGTTGATCACCAGTTCGTCGGTGTCGAACATCGGGCGGGGCGCGTCTGTCTGCACGGGTACGTGGCTCACTCGATGTCGGCCTCAACCGCCGCTTGCCGCGCCTTCAACCAGTCCTGCGGGTTTTCCATCAACAGCTCGCCCGGTCCCTCGAGCGGGTAGTCCTTGCGCTGCGGGTGCCCCTGCCAGTCGGCCGGCATCAGGATCCGCCGCAGGTCGGGGTGTCCGGCAAACGGGATCCCGAACATGTCGAACACCTCGCGTTCGAGCCAGTTGGCCGCCGGCCAGAGACCCGTGACCGACGCCACCGTCTCGCCGTCTCCGGCGCGCACCTTCACCCGCAGGCGATGCCTCAACCCGGTGGAATAAAGGCAGTAGATCACGTCGAAGCGCTTCGGCCGCGCGGGCCAGTCGGTGGCCGTCAGGTCCGACAGGTAGTCGAAGGCGCCGGTGTCGTCATCGCGCAGCCACGTCGCCACCTCGATGAGCCGATCGGCGGGCACGATCACGGTCCAGTCGCCGACCCAGTAGCTGACCTGTTCGACGGCGCCGGGCAGTCGCTGCTGCAAGGCTGCCACCGTGGCCGGCACGACCGCGTCGGCCGGCGGCGCCTGATCGGGGGGCGTCGGCGGTGCAGGAGGTGCCTTCGGTTCGGGTTTGGCGGCGGCAGGCTTCGCGGCGGGGGCGGCGGTCTTCGAGGCAGGCGGGGCCGATGCCGGGCCGGCGGCTGACGGCGCGACGGCGGCCGGGTCGGCCTTGGGGGGAACCGGCGCGTCGGGCGACTCGGGCTTCTGACTATCTGCCATGATCCGGCCTACGCCCATTCCAGCGCGCCCTCGCGCCAGGCATAGAAGTACCCGACGACGAGGATGAAGAGAAACACCAGCATCTCGATGAGCCCAAACCACGCCAGGCGGTCCACAATCACCGCCCACGGATACATGAAGATGGTCTCCACGTCGAAGATCAGGAACAGCATCGCCACCAGGAAGTACCGCACGCTATAGCGGTCCCGGGCATCGGTAGCCGCCTCGATGCCACACTCGTAGGGCTCGAGCTTCACCTTCCCGTAGCGATGCGGGATGACCAGCCTGGCCATCAACAACGTGACGATGGCGAAACCGACAGCGACCAGGATGAAGAGGAGGATTGGAATCCACGCGTTGACCATCGCCGTCATCACCCGTAGCGCCGAGCAAGGCGCGTCTCCAACCTGCCGGGAACACCGAACATGCCGGACCGTCGCGTACGGTTGTTCCGCAGATGCGCGCTCGAAGGCGGTCGGCACAGTGGCGTCGGGGGGGCTCTCGACTCCTGTACCGTGCACTGCAGGCGACCGTCAGGGCTGGGCCGTCTGTCCCGCACGGGCGCACCCGGGCGGACCGAAGTTAGCCCACGGGTTATAACACGCACTCGGAACCGTGGTCAAGGCAGCCAAGTGCCGTGCTGACAAGCGTTTCGCGGAAGCGATATACTGGCACGAGCGCCCGCCCAACAGAAGGACACAATACCGTGACGACTCTCATGCCGTCGCTTCGGGTCATCCGGACTGCCGCGGCTCTCTTGTGCGCCGCAGCGTCCCTGGCCGTGCCTGTGGCTGCCTCCGGCCAGGCGATCGAGCGGGATGTCTTCGTGAGTGTGCTGAACCGGTCCGACGATCCGGTGCTGAATCTTGGGCCCGCCGACTTCATCGTGCTGGAGGACGGCCGCGCGCGCGAAGTGCTTCGTGTGCGCCGCGCCACCGATCCCATCGACCTGGCGATCCTGATCGACACCAGCCAGGCCGCCTCCGTTCAAATCACGGACCTGAGGCAGTCACTCGAGGCCATGGTCACCCGGATGCAGGCTCAGGCCCACATCAGTCTGATTGGATACGGGGAGCGGCCCACCGTACTCGCCGACTACACGACCGACGCAGCGCAACTAAAGGCTGGCATCGGGCGCGTGTTCGGGATATCCGGGTCTGGAGCCTACACGCTGGAAGCGATCACCGACACGCTGAAGGGGTTGAAAAAGCGGGAGGTTGGACGCCAGGCCATCGTGGTGCTGTGGGTGGGCGGACGCGAGTTCAGCAACCTGAATTACGATCAGATCCTCGAGCCGCTGGCGGCTCAAGGGCCGGCCCTGCACGTGATCGCGGTGTCGCCGGGGACGCCCAGCGATGCCGGCACCAACGAGGGCCGCAATCGCGAAATAGTGTTCGACCGCGGAACGGAGCGAAGTGGCGGCCGCCGGCAGAACATCCTGTCTCCGATGGCGCTGACCGACGCGTGCACCCACCTGGCGGCCGAACTGTTGAACCAGTACCGGATCACCTATGCCCGCCCGCAAACGTTGATTCCGCCCGAGAAGATCGTGGTGGCTGGTCGCACAGCGGAGTGGACCGTGCGCGCCACGCCCGTTCACGACAAGGGCCCGGCGAAGTGAGGCCATCTCCCGGCGTGGCGTTGGCGTGCGGTCTTGCTCTGGGCGCCTTCGCCAGTGCCGCCGGGTCGACCGGGCAGGATCGGCAGGCCCAGAGCGGCGCGTTTCGCAGCGGCGTGGATCTGGTGTCGTTGACTGTCACGGTGACCGACGGCAGTCACCGGTACGTGACCGATCTGGGCGCCGGCGACTTCTCGGTGTTCGAGGACGGGGTTCTGCAGGAGGTATCGTTCTTCAGCCCCAGCAGCCTGCCGCTGGCCGTGTCGCTGCTGCTCGACACCAGCGCCAGCATGGAAGACAAGCTCGGCGTCGCGCAGACGGCCGCCATCGGCTTCGTGAGGCACCTGCGTCCGCAGGATCAGGCGCAGGTCGTCGATTTCGACAGCTGGGTCAGTGTGGTCGTCCCGATGTCGACTGCGAAGACCGACCTCGAGCGCGCCATCAAGTCGACCACCGCCGGCGGCTCGACATCGCTCTTCAACGCGATCTACATCGCGCTTCGAGAACTCAACAAAACCAGAGCCCGTTCCACCGACGAGCTTCGGCGGCAGGCGATCGTGGTGCTCTCGGATGGCGAGGACACATCCAGCCTGGTGTCGTTCGAGGAAGTGCTGGAGCTGGCCAAGCGTTCCGAAACGGCCATCTACGCCATCGGCCTCCGATCGGGCGGACCGTTGCCGGGCAAGGCCTACAACGAGGCCGACTTTGTGCTGCGTCAGCTGACCAGCCAGACAGGCGGGCGCCTCTACTTTCCGGAGAAGGCCGACGAACTGCCGGCGGTCTACGAGCAGATCTCGCAGGAACTGTCGAGCCAGTACCTGGTCGGCTACTCGTCGAGGAACACCCGGCACGACGGTAAATGGCGCCGCCTGCTCGTGCGCGCGGCCCGCCCCGGCACCACGGCCCGGACCCGGTTGGGCTACTACGCGCCCTCCTCCTGATCGACCGGGAAGCCCTCCACGCTGCGGCGACTCTGATAGACTCGTGCCGCCCGGACATCCTGGGCAGGTGTGTCATGCCCAATCGTCCCACCGTCTGTTTTATTGGCGCGGGCCCGGGCGATCCCGGCCTGATCACGGTTCGCGGTGCCCAGTGGCTCGGCCGCGCCGATGTGGTCGTCTACGACCGCCTCGTGCACCCGTCGGTGTTGCGTCATGCCCGGCCCGATACCGAACGAATCGACGTGGGTCGCGCCGCGCCGCTTGGTCCCGATAGCGACGCCATCGCCTACCTGTTGCTCGAGAAATACCGCGAGGGCAAGCGGGTGGCCCGGGTCAAGTGGGGCGATCCGTTCGTGTTCGATGATGGCGGCGAGGAAGCCCTGTTCTTGCACGAACACGGCGTCCCCATCGAAGTCGTACCGGGCATACCCGCGGCAGTCGGCGGTCCGGCCTACGCCGGCGTGGCGGTCACCTACCGGGGGGGCGGCGACACCCTGACGCTGGTGCGCGGTCACGAAGATGCCAGCAGGGGGACGCCAAAGCTGGATTGGGAGAGCCTGGCCCGCCTGGATGGCACGATCGTGTTCTATGCGGGACCGGCTCAGCTGCCACTGATGCTCTCGGCGCTTCGCGAGCACGGCCGATCCGACGAGGAGCCGGTGGCGTTGATCTACGACGCCACGCTGACCACACAGCAGACGATTGCCGGCACGCTGGGATCGCTGGCGCAGGCGTCGCTGCCATCCCAGCAGCGGCCCGCGATCGTCGTGGTCGGCCGCGTGGCTGCCCTGAGGGATCACCTTCGCTGGTTCGACGTCCGGCCCCTGTTCGGCCGACGCGTGGTGGTGACACGTCCGAGGGAACACGCGCAGGAGCTGGTCGATCTGTTTGAAGAACAGGGTGCCGAGGTGATCCAGGCGCCCAGCGTGCGCATCACGGCCGCGACCGACGACACCCCACTCGATCAGGCGTGCGCCAACATCGCCTCCTACAACTGGGTGGTGCTGCCCAGCTCAGCCTCCGCCGACGTGTTCTTGCGGCGCCTGCTGGGGGGACCTGGAGACATCCGTTCGCTCAGCCACGTGGGCATCTGCGCGATCGGCCAGGCCACCTCCGATCGGTTCACGGCGCTCGGTGTGAAGCCTGATGTTGCGCTGGCAGAGTATCGCCCCGGGAGCATCGCGGATGCGCTGTCCGGCGTGCGGAGTCTTGCCGGAAGCCGGGTGCTGGTGCTGCACGTGGAGGGCGCCAGAGACGTGCTGGCGGCCGAGCTGCGAAAAGGAGGCGCGGATGTGGCCGAGGTGCCTGCCTACCGCACGGTGCCCATCCTGCCTGGCGATCCGGGTGAGCCCGATCTCTACAAAATGCTCCTGGAAAACCAGGTGGACGTGATGACGTTCACCAGCGCGTCAACCGTGCTGGAGTACGCACAGACATTCGGGGCTGAAGCCCTCGCCGATCTGCTACGCACGACGGTGGTGGCGTGCATTGGGCCGGTGACCGCCCAGGCCGCTCAAGCCCACGGCATCGAGACGGCCGTGGTCCCAGACCAGCACTCGATTCCGGCACTGGTGGCGGCCGTGGTGCGGCACTTCAGAAACAGCGGAAGAAGTCAGGAACGCTAGCGGCTGCCGGGAATCAGACGCTCGAAGAAGGGCAGGCGGGCCAGATCGTTATAGATCACCGCCACCATCAGGAGCATCAGCACGGCGAAGCCGGCCATCAGCATTCGCTCCTTCATCTTCAGGCTGAAGTCGCGGCGCGCGACGCCTTCCAGGGCCATGATGAAGATGTGCCCGCCGTCCAGCACCGGAATGGGCAGCAGATTCAGCAGGCCGAGGTTGAGACTGAGCGAGGCCATGAAGGTGAACAGCGCCATCCACCCCGCGGCGGCGTAGTCGCCCGACAACTGGGCGATGGCCACAGGGCCCATCAACTGGCTGGGCGAGGTCTCCCGCGTAAACAATCCTCCGAGCGTTTGCACGATCAGCCCGGCAAACTGCACGTTTCGTTCGACGCTCATCTTCACCGCGCCAAGCGGCCCGGGTTGCACCAGCTTGGTGGCGTCCATCAGGCCCACACCAATCAGGCCGATGGCGCCCGATCGCCGAGGGGTCACCTTCAGGTCGAACGATGACCCGCCGCGGGCCACCCGAAGCGTGATGGGCACATCGGGGAACTTGCGGATGCCGGCCGACAACTGCCCCCCAAACGCGATCGTCTCCCCATTCAGGGCCTCGATCACATCGTCGACTTTCAGGCCCGCTTTCTCGGCCGGCGCGCCTGGCTGGAGCGTACCTACGTGCGGGTGCACATTCGGCAGCGCACCGATATCGGCCGCTTGCAGCCGGCTGGCCGCGACCGGCGTGACGGTGACGATCGAATCGCGTCCGTCACGTCGCACCGTCAGCGGCACCGCGCGATCGGCTCGCCCGCCAATCGACAGGTAGAACTGCTCCCAGGTCGCCACGTCGAGGTTGGACACTTTGATGATGCGATCGCCTGCCTTGACGCCGGCGCGTTCTGCCGGCGAACCCTTGGCGATCGAGCCCACCACGACCGGATCGTCCAGAAACACCGGCACCTGTGCGCCCTGCAGCAACACGATGGTCATCAGCACCACGGAGAGCATGATGTTCATGGCCGGACCGGCAAACAGGATCCGGAACCGATCCCACTTGCTTTGCGCCATGAACTCATCGCCTGCGCCGGTGTGCGGATCGTCCGGGTTCTCCCCCGCCATCTTCACGAAGCCGCCTAGCGGGATCGCCCCGATGCAGTAGTCGGTGCCACCGCGCTTGATCCCCCACACTCGCGGCGGGAAGCCCAACGAAAACGTGAGGACACGCACGCCGACCCACCGGGCCACCAGGAAGTGGCCCAACTCATGCACGAACACGAGGACGCCAAGCACGAAGACGAACGCCAACAGCGAATAGACGGTATCGATCAAGGGTAGAGCCTCAACCCTGATTGTAACCCCGGACCAGGTCCTGAGCGAATTGGCGGGCCCAATGGTCTACCGCGCGCACACCAGCCAGGGTGGCCACGTCGTGGCCCTGGTCGGCATCCATCGTGCGCTCGATCACCTCGGCAATTGGGAGAAAGTTCAATCGGCCGGCCAGAAACGCCGCGACCGCCACTTCGTTGGCGGCGTTCAGGACCACCGGCAGGCTGGCCGGCCCGCGCAGGGCACGGTAGGCCAGGTTGAGGCACGGAAACTGGTGATGGTCGGGCATCAGGAATTCCAGGTGGCCGCATCGCACCAGATCGAGCGATGGCAGCGGGCTGGTCCAGCGTTCAGGATAGGAGAACGCATACTGGATCGGCAGGCGCATGTCGGTAACACCCAACTGCGCGATGATCGATCCATCGCACAGCTCGACCATCGAGTGCACCACCGACTGCGGATGGATGACGATGTCAATCTGGCTGGGACCGACGCCAAACAACCAGTGCGCCTCGATCACCTCGAGTCCCTTGTTCATCAGGGTGGCCGAGTCGATGGTGATCTTGCGGCCCATGCGCCACGTCGGGTGCCGCAACGCCTCTTCTGGACCGACCTTGTCCAACTGGGCGGCTGAATACTGGCGAAACGGGCCGCCCGATGCCGTCAGGATCAGCCGCTTGATGTCGCCCACCTGGCGGCCGTGCAGGCATTGGTGAATGGCGTTGTGCTCGCTGTCGACCGGCAGAATGGCCACCCCATGGCGCTTCGCGGCAGCGGTGACGATGCCGCCGGCCATCACCAGCACTTCCTTGTTGGCCAACGCAATGGTCTTGCCCGCCTCGATGGCCGCCAGCACGGCTTCCAGAGCGGCGGTGCCAGAGCTGGCGCACAGCAGGATGTCCACATCGGGGTGCGTCGCCACCGCCAACAGGCCCTCAGGCCCCGCCAGGCAGAGAGCCGGCTTCCACCGATGGAATCGCGCGCGGGCGTGATCCAGCGCCGCGGACGTGGCCATGGCCAGCACCCGGGGCCGGACCTGTTCCACCTGCGCCGCCAGCAGCGCCGAATTGGCTCCGGCAGCCAGCCCCACGACCTCGATCTTACCGGGGTGAGCCGCGGCCACCAAAAGCGCACTGCGTCCGATGGAGCCGGTCGATCCGAGAATGGCGATTCGGGTGGGCACTGGTACGTCAGAGGAGGAGCCGAAGAAACAGATAGTAGCCTGGCGCCACAAACAGGAGCGAGTCGATGCGGTCCAGCACGCCGCCGTGTCCGGGAATCAGGCCGGAACTGTCCTTCACCTTGGCGCTGCGCTTCAGCAGCGATTCGAACAAGTCGCCAGCGATCCCGAGCGTGACCAGCACGGCGCCAAGACCCACCAGCCACAGGACCGACAGCGCCGGCAGCCAGAAGCGTCCGAGCACGACCATTACGATCGTGCCTGCCACCAACCCACCCAGGGCTCCTTCGACGCTCTTTTTCGGGCTAGTTGCGGGCGAGAGCCCATGGCGTCCGGCGACCGACCCGACATAGAACTGGGCACTATCAGAGACCCAGACGACCAGCAGCATCAGCAGCAGCGCCTCACGACCGAACGCGTAGCGGGTGGCCGCCAGTGTTCCAATGGGCAGACCCAGGTAGAACGCCGGGAACAGCACGGCCGCCGCCGAGGCCGGCACGTGCGGCGCGGGTTGATAGGCGCCGAGCACCGAAAGGGAGGCCGCCAGAAACGCCGCAATCAAGACGAGATCGAGCGGCACCTCGGGCCACGCCACCGCAGCGCATGTCACCACGGCGGCGGTGCCGGCGGCAGCCTTGGGTACTACCACGCCGGTCTGGGCCGCCAGATCCGCGTACTCGACGAAGGCAATAAGCAGCACGGCTTCCAGCAGCAGCACCAGCCAGCCGTGCGGCGCGAACCAGATGGCTGAGAGCGCCAACGGAATCAGCACAAGCGAACTGAGGACGCGAATCACAGGGCCACGCGGGCGTGTGGTGCCGGCTTGATGCCGCCGTAGCGGCGATCGCGCTTCTGGTAGTCGATCACCGCCTGGAGCAGGTTGTGGCGACGAAAGTCTGGCCACAGCACGTCGGTGACGTAGATTTCAGCGTAGGCGATCTGCCAGAGCAGGAAGTTGCTGACCCGCATCTCGCCGCTCGTACGGATGAGCAGATCGGGATCGGGTTGTCCGGCTGTGTACAGGAATCCGGCGAACCGGGATTCGTCCAAATCGCCGGGCGGCACACCGGCTTCGACAATCCGCCGTGCCGCGTCCACGATTTCGGCACGACCGCCGTAGTTCAAGGCAATATTGAACAGCATGCCTGACGACCCCGCGGTGTCGTTGATGGCCCGCGTCAGTTCTTTCTGCACGTCTCTCGGAAGTTCCTCGACGCGGCCAATCACCCGGAAGCGGATGTTGTTGCGAATCAGCGTCTGCAATTCCAGGCGCAGGTACCGCTTCAGCAACGCCATCAACGTGGTCACTTCAAGCGGAGGCCGCTTCCAGTTCTCCACCGAGAAGGCATAGAGCGTGAGAACCTTGATGCCCAGGCGGGCGCAGGTTTCGACCGTCTCGCGCACGGAATCCACGCCGGCCTTGTGGCCCTTGACCCGGGGAAGGTGGCGCAGCGACGCCCAGCGGCCGTTGCCATCCATGATGATGGCGATGTGGGCCGGAAGTCGGTCGTAGTGGATCAGTCGCGCCAGCGTGTCGTCTGGCGACCCGGCAGGAATTCCGGCCAGCAGTTGTTCACGCGACATGGGGATGTCCCGGAGATCGCAAGCCCGTATCTTACAAAGTTCTGACGGCAGGCGCCACGTGCGGGTAGTCCACGCGGACCAGTACCAGGCCGTGCGCTGGAGCCGTCGGACCGGCCAGCGTCCGATCACGAGCCTTCAGAACTTCAGGAATCGATTCGGCCCGCCGGGTGCCGTCACCAATCTCGACGAGAGTGCCAACAATGGCGCGCACCATGTGGCGCAGGAATCCGTCGGCTTCGGCGCGAACGACGATGGCGTGGCCGCTGAAGGGAGTTAGCGCACCACCCCACGGGCCGGTTGGCGGCGGCTCGCTCGTGACCCGCGCCTCTCGAATCGTGCGGGTCGTGGTGGTGACGTCACTTCGTGTCGCCTGGAAGGCCGCGAAGTCGTGCGCGCCCTCCAACATCCGCGCGGCGCGGTCCATCGCGCCAGCGTCAAGCGGGCGCCGGATGTGCCAGCACCATGTGCGCAGATGCGGCGGCATGACGGCGCTCTGCCAGATCCAGTACTCGTAAACCTTTCCTTGCGCATCGAAGCGGGCGTGAAACTGGTCGGGCGCCACATCGAGGCCGATCACGCGGATGTCGGGCGGCAGGTTGGCGTTGAGCGCCCGTCGCAGGGTTGGCATGTCGAGCGCGGTCGACACCCGGGCGCTGGCCACCTGTCCCCGCGCGTGCACGCCGGCATCGGTGCGACCGGCGCCAGCCACGGCCACTGGAGCGCCCTCGACGCGGGTGAGCGCGGTCTCGATCAGGCCCTGGATGGACACGCCCTGGGCCTGTCGCTGCCATCCCACATACGCGGTGCCGTCATACGCCAGTGTCAGTCTGATCGTTCTCACCCGCCACGCCCCAGACACCTCTGCGACAACCACTCCCGCACTACTCCGGGAGTGGTTTTCCACCCGCCACGCCCCCGATTCCGAAGTGCGACCACGTATCCCGGGCGGGGCACCACGCGTGTCATCGCACCGAGTGACGCGGAGTTGTCGTCACGCCCGCGCCCCGTCTGTCACCCCCGCGAACGCGGGGGTCCAGGAACTGGATTCCCGCGTTCGCGGGAATGACGGAATGGCATTGCCCCTCCAGGCGCCGACCGCCGTCGAAATGGCGGGGCAGATCGAGGCCGTGCTTCGCTGTTCACGGTCTACCGTCTACCCTCTTCCGCTTTCGGTCCTGCGCGATCCGGGCTTCACGACCGGCACACCAAGCGCGCACAGCGGGCACGCGTCGGGCTGATAGGTGGGAGGGTTGATCGCAGCCAGCGCCGCAAACGGCACATCGACCGGCGACCGGCTGCCGCTGCGATTGATGATGGCACAGGCGGCCACCACCGTGGCACCGGTCGCGCGCGCCACGCTCATCGTTTCCCGGGTCGACAGCCCGGTGGTCAACACATCCTCGACCACCACGACCCGATCGCGTACGGCGAGGTCGAATCCGCGCCTCAGTGTCAGCGTGCCCTCGGCCCGCTCGGCGAAGATCGCCCGAACGCCCAGCGCGCGTGCCACCTCATGGCCGATGATCAGGCCGCCAAGTGCCGGCGACAGCACGGCGGTCGGGTCCAGGTGCCCCGATGCCAGGCTCCCGAGGCACTCCACAAGGGCGCGGCCCAGGGATTCGGCTTCCTCCGGGTGCTGTAACACGAGCGCGCACTGCAGGTAGCTCGGGCTGTGCAGGCCTGACGACAACCTGAAATGGCCGTCGAGCAGCGCTCCCATGCGGCGAAAACGGGTCAGGACGTCTTCGGATTCCATGACGGGGTCTCGACGATTCAGCGGCCCGGCGCGCGGGGCGTCTTCGCCAGGCGAAGATGCGTTTCGAAGAGGTTCAGAATGCGCGTATATTCGTCGGCCCAGCTGGTTTCCTGCTCGAAGCCGTGGTTTTCGACCGGATAGACCGCCAGTTCCCAGTTCGTCTTGCGCAGTTCGATCAGCCGTTGGACCAGCCGCATCGAGTCCTGCACGTGCACGTTGGTATCGACCAGGCCGTGGCAGATGAGCAGGGCGCTTTTCAGTCCGCTGGCGAAGTAGATCGGAGAGCTCCGCTTGTAGGCCTCGGCATCATCCTGCGGCTCATTCAGAATGCTACTGGTGTAGCCGTGATTGTAGTGGGCCCAGTCGGTTACGGGCCGCAACGCGCCGCCGGCGGCAAAGGTATCAGGAGACGTGAACAGGGCCATCAGCGTGATGAATCCTCCGTAGCTGCCGCCCCACACGCCGATGCGCCTGGGATTGACCTTCTGTGCCTGCACCAGATACGCGGCGCCATCGACAATGTCGTCGAGGTCTTTGCCGCCCATGTGCCGGTAGATCGCGGTGCGCCAGTCGCGGCCGTACCCGGCGCTGGCGCGGTAGTCGACGTCGAGCACCACGTAGCCGCGCGAGGCGAGCAGGTTGTCGAACATGTATTCGCGGTAGTACGTCGACCAGTATTTGTGGGCGTTCTGGGCGTAGCCGGCACCGTGCACGAAGACCACGCCAGGCCTGGAGGGATCCCGTTTGGCGCCCATCATCTCGGGCGTGAACAACCGCGCGTACACATCCAGGCCGTCGCGCGACTTGAAGGTGATCACCTCCGGCTCGATCCACTTGAAGGACCGCCACTGGTCGGTCGGGGTGGTCGTGATCTGCTGCACGGGGGCGCCCGCCTTGTTGGGCATCACGT
Source organism: uncultured Vicinamibacterales bacterium (assembly GCA_964358795.1). GTDB lineage: Bacteria > Acidobacteriota > Vicinamibacteria > Vicinamibacterales > JAKQTR01 > CAYHRK01. The sequence goes on along the minus strand of CAYHRK010000055.1, from coordinate 3,605 downwards.
ACAGCTCGGGCGGCCTGGTCGACGAGGAATAGATGAGGCCAATCATCGAGCCGTCGGGCGACACCTGGCCGGTATTCGATCCGGTCATCGTGGTGATGCGTGTCCGTGCGCCACCGGAGAGCGGCATCTCGTACATGTGACGCTCGCCTGGGTGCACTTCGGTCGACACGAACACAAACGTCTTCTTGTCGGGCGAGAGATCGGCCGTGGCCAGCTCGAATCGCCCCGCGGTCAGCTGTGTGGCTTGCGCGCCGGCAACCTCGACATCGACTGTGTACAGGTGCATCCAGCCGTCTCGCTCGGACAGGAACCAGATGGCATGGCCGTCGGGCATCCATCCCATGCCGCCACCGCCAAATGGTCCTCCCCCGCCGGCCTCGCGCACCCATGCCGCGTCGTGCAGGTGGTCGACCACTCTGGTCTTGCCCGTGTCGGGATCCAGCGCCACGATCCAGCGGTCCTTGAAGTCGCCAGCGCGCGCCACGGCCAGCGTGAAACGGCCATCGGGTGACACGATCGGCAGACTCCAGCGCACCTCTCGCGGCTCGTCCTTGCCGTTGATCTTCTCGGTACCGGCAAAGGCGGCATCCGCCCAGGCCGATTGCCGGGTCTTCAGGTTGAGAATGGCCAGCCGCGTGCGGTCTTGCGCATCGCCGACGAGCGACCGTCCGGGAATGTCCTCGGTATAGCCCGACTCGGTGACGTAGTTGGGCACGTTGGCCGGTTTCGGCTCGGCCCGGTCCGCCACGGACATGAACACGTGGGTCTCGACCGGGTTCAGCAGCATCTGCGACACGCTCTGGCGTTCGGTCGTCTCGAATTCGGCCAGCGCGTCCTTCTTGCGTTTGTCCTCGTCCTGCTTCTTCTTGTCGGCCGCCTGCTTGGTGAAGTCGATGAGCGCGGCTTCCTGCTCGCGAACGAACTTCTGACTGTCGGTGTCGCGTGTCTCGCGCCGGCGCGGATGCACGTCGGTCAACTGCTGGAGCGACCCGCCGGCGGCCAGGGGCATCAGATACAAGTTGTTCTGCGACACAAACGTGATGGCGGTTTCCTTGCGGACCCAACGCGGGTTCGACTCGGGCGCGGTTGTCCGAGTGACCTGCTGCCGCGTGTGGGCCACGGTGTCAACCAGCACGATATCGCCGTTCTCGATGAAGACGACCCGGCGGTGGGGTTCGTCCCACGTGCCTGTGGCCGGCGGCGCCAGCTTCCTCTCGTCGTCGGTCAGTTTGCGGGGCACCGTGGTGCTCTGGGTCAGGACGTAGGTGGAAGCCTCCGTCTCGCCCGGCTTGCGCCATTCGAAGTACAGCTCGCGGGAATCGCCGGACCAGCGCAGACCGGAAGGTGGATAGCCCACCAGCGCTGGCCCACGCATGATGCTGTCGACAGTCAGCGCCATCCGGACCGGCTGGGGCGCCGGCATGCCGGACTGCTGGGCGACCGCGGCGGAAACGGCCAGAAACACCATCATGGCCAACGGCAGGGTGCGATTGACAGACATCGGTTTCCAGCCTCTTGACGGAAACGGCAACGGATTTGCAGGAGGCGCAAAGACGAGGGCGCCGGCGCGGTGCTAGTATACCTGCAGCCGTTTTCCTGAACCGGATTCGGGCCGAATCCGTCTATCTCCTTAGTCTGGTACTTCTTTACCCGTGGTCTAGCAGTGGAGCTGATCGTGATGCGTCAACAGTGGTCTCATGCCGCGCGGACGTTACTGGTCGCCGCGTTCGTTTTCGGGCTGTCGGTGTCCGCCTTCGCACAGGCGCCTGCCGCCCCGGCAGGCGCGCTTGTCGCGCAGGCACCGTTGGCCGGACCGGTTCGGCCGCTCTCGATCGAGGAGGCCGTCAAGCTCGCCCTCGAGAACAACCTCGGCCTGAAGGTGGAGCGAATCAACCCGGAACTGCAGGAATGGTCCATCACACAAGCGAAGACGGTCTGGACGCCGAACCTGACCGCCTCCGTGACGAACACCAGCAGGGTCAGCCCTATCACCAACGCCTTTGCGGGCGCCACCGACCAACTGACGAACCAGAACATCTCGTCAAACGTCGGTGCCAACCAGTTGCTGCCCACGGGAGGCAACTACACGGTGACGTGGGACACGTCGCGCGGCAAGTCGAACAGCGTGTTCGACAGCCCGAACCCGTCGCTTGTCTCGAATCTCAGGTTCAACTTCAACCAGCCTTTGTGGAGGAACTTCAAGATCGACGGCGCCCGTCAGCAACTGCGGGTCAGCCAGGTCAATCGCGATCTCTCGGATGTGGCGCTGCGCCAGACCGTGCTGATTACCGTCCGCAACGTGAAGTACGCCTATTGGGATGTGAAGGCTGCCGTGGCCGCCATGGCCGTGGCGCAGCAGTCGCTCGATCTGGCTCGAGAGTCGCTTCGCAACAACCGGTCGCGCGTCGAGATCGGCACCATGGCTCCGATCGATGTGGTACAGGCCGAGGCCGAAGTGGCCCGCCGCGAAGAGGCGCTCATCAGGGCCGAATCGGCCGTGCGTCGAACCGAAGACCGGCTGCGCACGTTGGTTCTCGACTCGACAGCCAAGGAGTTCTGGAACGTGGGATTCGAGCTGACCGAACAGCCGGTGTTCGACCCGCGCCCGATCGACTTGGACGGCGCCGTGAAGACCGCACTCGAGAAGCGCACGGATTTGCGGCAGGCACGCAAGAGCATCGAGTTGACCGAATCCAGCGTCTTGTACCTCCGAAATCAAATCCTACCGGACGTCAACGCCCAGGTTGGTTACGGTCTGACCGGGCAGGGTGGCACGACCAAGATCTTCGGATCGGGGTTCCCGCCGGTGGAGGAGAGCCGGACTGTCGAAGGATTCGGCACCGTGATGAGTCGGTTGCTCGGCAACGACTTCCACAACTGGTCGCTCTCCGTGCAGGTGTCGTATCCGATTGGAACCAGCAACGCCGAAGCCAATCTCGCCCGCACGAGGCTTCAGGTGTCGCAGGCGCGTATCCAATTGCAGAATCAAGAGTTGCAGGTCGTCGCGTCGGTCAGAGACGTCGCCCGCCAGCTGGATACCAACCAGAAGCGGCTTGCCGCGACACAGGCGGCCCGCAGGCTGGCCGAGCGCCAGCTCGACGCCGAGCAGAAGAAGTTTGCGGCCGGCATGTCGACGAATTTCTTTGTCTTCCAGGCCCAGCGAGACCTGGCCGACGCCCGGTACAACGAACTCTCGGCCCTGCTCGACTACAACCGGTCGCGGGTGGACTTCGAAACGGTGCAGGAAGCGCCGACAGCCGGCGGTTCGACGGTGGCGATTGGGGGCTGACGAACAGGGACAGTAGACAGCATCCGAGTGCGGACACCACAGGCGCAAAGGGGAGGGTTAGCGAGGTGCCGCTATCCCGTCTTTCCCGCCCCCCTTCGTCATTCCCGCGAACGCGGGAATCCAGCGTGGACCCCCGCCCCGCATCAATTGCGGGGCAAGCTTTGCGCGGGGGTGACAGACTGGGAGCGGGGGGGGCGCAGACCTGCTATATTTCTCTCGTGCCCGGCGTGACCGCCACCATCATCACGCTCAATGAATCGGCCCACATCGCGGCGGCTCTCGAATCGGTCGCCTGGGCCGACGAGCGGATCGTGGT
>CAYHRK010000054.1:0-19368 GCA_964358795.1 uncultured Vicinamibacterales bacterium | reverse complement strand
CAGCTCCAGACCAACTTCGGCGGTGGCAAGACGCACTCGATGCTGGCGCTCTACCACCTCTTCTCCGGCACGGCGCCCAGCGAATTGCTCGGCGCCGACGCGGTGCTGAAGGACGGCGGCGTGACGAAGCTGCCCGCGGTGACGCGCGTCGTGCTGGTGGGGAACAAGATCTCGCCGGGAAACCCCGTGACCAAGCCCGACGGTACGGTGGTGCGCACGCTATGGGGCGAACTGGCCTGGCAGTTGGGTGGAAGGAAAGCCTTCGCGCGTGTCCGGGCCGACGACGAGAAGGCCACGAGTCCGGGCGATGCCCTCCGTGAGCTCTTCAACGAATACGGACCCTTGGCACGGCCGCACCAGCGGCGCAAGATCTCCAATCTTCACGCCACTCCCGGGGGAAGTCGTCTTTCGTCATCGGACATGCCCATCCCAGAACACGGCCTCGGCGAGGCGTGACAGACTGTACTGATGCCACCGATCGTAAGGACGTTCATTTCACCGGAGGAGGTATATCCCGGCCGGGTCGTGACATACGACGAACTGTCCGGCATCGCGATGGGTGTCAACCGTTCCCACGCTCTCGAATTCCTTGGATTCTTGAACCTCTTGCTGTCGTCAGCGACACTCGAGACTGAGCTGACCAACCGGATCAAGCCTGTGCGTGACGTCCAGATGTGGCTGATCCGAGAAGTCGTCAGCCGTGAACTGCTTGCAACCCTTCAATCGAAATTTGGAAACGCATCACTCCTCGACCGTCCCCTTCTGCACCGGACCCAGCTCCTGTTCGTCACGCGACTGATCGCTACCCACGGGAAAGCGGACGGTGGGAACACGTTGACAACAAGAGACGACTTCGACGTCATCGGTGAACTTTTTTTACGAACGGCCTGTTTCGGGTGGATGAACCCGCCTCCGCAAGAAGTACTGCCTTGTGGGTCGCAACGCAGATGGGGCCGTTACACGAGACGGAGAATCCGCCGGATCTGGCGCTTTCGTGGCCGAGAATCCAGGAGTTGCTAACGGTTCGGCTTCCGGCCGCCGCGGCTGATCCAGCCGAATTGGAGCGTATCGAACGCATCGCCGTATTCAGTTCGGGTTTCAGTATGCAAGCCTGGATCGATCTCAGTTTCCTCCTCTTTTCGTTCTGGTCGAGCGTGACGTTTCAGGCGTTAATGGCCGACCGATCGCGTGGGTACCTTGACCCCGGCCGACCTCACGATGTTATCTCGAAAGAGGTACTGGTCCGAGCGGTTAAAGGCCTCGCAGTGAAATTCGAGGAACTCCCGGAGAAGCTGAACATTGCGACGTTCTCCCGTAGCACTCTCTTCGATCTGACGCCATTTCGCGCGAAGCCGCTGTGGGTCATGCCAAATGGAAACGTCCTCTGCGTCGATGCCGCCTTGCTGATGGAACGACTTGGCCCACACGTCTTCTGGAGCGTGATAAACGCACTGGACACTTCGGCGCGGCGGAAGCAGTTCACCAGCACATGGGGTCTGGCTTTTGAGAACTACTGCCTTGACGCGTTTCAACTGGTGAATCGACCCTTCAACGCTTTTGCAACTCGGAGTACGGTGGAGTCTCCGACTCCGCTGCCAGCGCACCGAACTGAACGACTTGCGGGAAGGCCGCAGCGTTCGGCCGAGTGCTCTCTAGAGGGACAGCCGGCAGTCATTGAGTTCGCAGCCAGTCGTGCGCCGTCGCGGCTGACACACCAAGTTTCGCCGCTGCCTGGCGCACGTTGCGCGACGTCTCTACCCTCTGATGTGAGCATCGCGCCGGTAGTGACGCAGTTCCGGGGTCCTTGCGGCAACCCAACCAGTGGCCAACAGGCACCCGATACCGCCCGAGATGACCGAAATGGGAGCGCCCCACCAGTTGGCAACCAGGCCGGCCTCGACCTCACCCAACTGCGGACCGCCCATGAAGAACACCATGTTGACGCCGGTCATGCGCCCGCGCAGGTGGTCGGGCGTCTCCATCTGCCGGATGATGCTGCGAAACACCATGTGGCCGGGCGGGGCCAGCAGCGAGACATGCCACAGGATGGCCACCGTCTGCATCATGGAACCAGAGACCGAGACGATCTGCCCGATCCAGAGCAGGCGGAAGTTGCGATGTTGAAGCGCAACGAACGGAGAACCCGGGGCGCTCACGGACGCGAAGGCACGTCGCGCTCGGCCTCCTCGTAGAGCGTCCGGGCGATAGAAGCCATCAGCGCCGCGCTCTGTTTCAGGTCGTCGAGACCGCGGACCAGCACGACCAGCACGAATGGACGCATGGCAAACACGATGGCGGCGTCGTGGTGAATTCTGGTGATGCTCCCGGTCTTATGGCCCACCGGCGTACCAGGGGGAAGACCGGCCGGTATGGCGTCGTTGAACGTCTGGCGCTTCAGGATCTCGATCATCTGCCGGCTGGCGTCGGCGTCGACCGCCTCGAGCCGCGCGATTCGCTCCAGCAGCACCATCAACGCCCGGGCCGTCGTCGCATTGTTGAGCCCGGCGGCAAACGCCTTGTTGTCTTCGACGCCGCGCAACACGTTCATGCCGTCGGCTCCAAGGTCGCGCACCGTCTGTTGAATCGCGGGTGCTCCCAGTTGATCGATCAGCACATTGGTGGCGAAATTCGAACTGACGGTGATCATCGCCTCGCACAGATCGCGATACGCCATGTCCCGTCCGATCTGTTTGTAGACGTCGGCATCCGAGTCGTCACCGACGCCCAGCGCGTAGGGACTTCCATCAACGATGCTCCGGAACTCATTGCGGATCGGCAGCCGGTCGTCGAGCCGGAGATCGCCGAGCCGGACCCGCCGGAACAGCTCGATCATGACGGGCACCTTCATGGTGCTGGCCGCATGAAACGTGGTGTCGGGCTGGATCAGGAGTTCCAGACGAGGGGGGGCGCCGGCTGGATCGTCCAGCGTCCGGAACGCCACGGCCACATCTGCGCCGCTGGCCCGAATCAGTTGCTCGACCAACGCCCGGGAGCGTGCCTCGTCGGCGCCGGCGTCGGCGGCGACGGGACCAGGAGCCATCGCCAGCGCCACAGCGGCAACGGCGCCTACGAGCAACGCGTGTCTTACTGGTTTGTTCACAGTGACTAACCCCTGTCGGCGTGTCCGGCTGCAAGCATACCGCAAGACACCGGAAGAGGCCGGTGGCGGCGGCCCCTGGTGGCTTGGCGCGGTCGGCATCTTGATTTAGGACTAGATTAGTCCTATATTGAAGGGACTCACTGGAAAGGAAATGGCAGCATCCATGACTACCCCGATTGAAGCCCGTGGCTACGTGTACCCCAAGGTGCTGGTGTCCACCGACTGGGTGGCGGCACATCTAACCGATCCGTCAATCCGCGTCATCGAATCGAACGAAGACATTCTGCTCTACCCGGCCGGGCATATCCCGGGAGCCGTCCAGGTAGACTGGACCGCCGACTTGAACGACCAGGTGCGGCGCGACTACCTGACGCGTGAGCCGCTTCAGGCGTTGGCGTCGCGCATTGGCATTACGCGCGACACCACGCTGGTGTTCTACGGCGACAAGAATAACTGGTGGGCCTGCTACGCGTTCTGGGTGTTCCAGTTGTTCGGCCACACCAACGCCAAGGTGATGGACGGCGGTCGCGTGAAGTGGGAAAAGGAAGGCCGTCCGATGGTTCGCGAGGTGCCGTCATACCTCTCGACCGCGTACTCGGCGCCTGAACGGCACGATGCCCCACACCGGGCGTATCGAGCTGAGGTGCTCGCGCACATCCGCACGAAGGGTCAGTTGGTGGACGTTCGCAGCCCGCAGGAGTACTCGGGTGAACGACTCCACATGCCCGACTACCCCAACGAAGGGGCATTGCGGGGCGGGCACATCCCGGGCGCGAAAAGCGTGCCGTGGGCCCGAGCCATCAACGCTGACGATGGCGCCTTCAAGACCGCGGACGAGTTGAAGGCCATCTACCTGCGGGAACAGGGACTCGATCCGGCCGCCACGACCATCGCCTACTGCCGCATCGGCGAGCGCAGCAGCCACACATGGTTTGTGCTGAAGTACCTCCTCGGATTCACCAACGTGCGCAACTACGATGGGTCGTGGACCGAATGGGGCAACCTGGTGGGCGTACCTGTTGAGAAGTAGAACTTGATTCCTCCTGCTCTTCAGGACCTACTCGATACCTTCGCGATGGTGACCGACCAGGCCGATCGGGTCAACCTGCTCATCGCCTTTGCCGACCAGTTCCGGGAAGTGCCAGCCGAGATCGCGACACGTCCGTTTCCGCAAGCCGCAATGGTTCCGTACTGTGAGTCGGAAGCCTACGTGTGGGTGATTCCCCAGCCGGACGGTACGCTGACACTGCACTTCGCGGTTGAGAACCCGTCGGGCGTGTCGGCCAAGGCGCTGGCGGCCATCCTGCAATCCACCATGTCCGGCGCCCGTCCGGAGGCATTCGAACAACTGCCCTCCGACCTGGTGCAGCTGGTCTTCAGGCAGAACATCTCGATGGGCAAGGGCATGGGCCTGATGGCACTCGTGCAAGCGGTCCAGGCCCTGGCCCGCCGCGCCGGCCAGTCCAGCCGCTCCGAGCAAACAGCCACGGCCCGGAACTAGCCATCTTCGATGGGCTTCGTCTCACCGAGTGCGCCAATTATTTTCGTCACCCCCGCAATAGGCTTGCCCCGCACTTGATGCGGGGCGGGGGTCCAGTCCTGGATTCCCGCGTTCTTGGGCCGCCGTAGCCGAAAGCGAAGGCGCCCGCGGTTTCGGACCAGCAGCCAGCAGATCGATGCCTCGCTTCCATGGGTCGCTGGATCTTGATGTTCGAACCACGAAGGGGAGACGTTGCGAAGAACTCCGCGTGCTCAGCCAGCACCTGCGAGAAACCAGCTTGTACGATTGCCTTTCTGAGCAGTGCGTCAATCCGCTGAGCAAGTCGCTCGAGCAGCTGTTTCTGTTCGTCGACCGATGTGCCTCGATCCAGTCGCCGGCGGTAGTGAGCGGGATCGTCGTATCCGGGGAGCACGACGGGCGTGACGCTTGCCCATGTGGTTGCGGGCGCGGTGTACCGCCGCACCACGGTATCGACGATTCTCTGTTCCGTTCGCGGGGGGGTGAACTATGCTGTGCGAGGATGGCATCGGGTGATGCCTGCCTGATCAGTTACTCACGATCTTCAGTTGGGTTTCTCGGTGCTCAGCTCGCAGCGGCCGGCATCCCGCGTCGGCACGCGTCCATTTCAGGGGGAGGAGACATGAATACCGGTGCCATCACTCGGCGAATGTGTGTGTTGGTCCTCATCATCCTGGCATTGACAGCCTCCGCACGTGCGCAGTCCACCTACTCCACCATCATCGGCTCGATCAGCGACGATCAGGGTGGGGTGATTCCCGGCGCGACCATCACGGTTGCCAATGAAGAGACGGGCCTGGTGCGAACCGGCGTCACCAACGAGCGAGGGCTCTACCGAGTGGGGAATTTGCCCCCCGGGCGATATGCCGTGAAGGCGGAGCTTCCCGGATTCAACCCGCAGGAGAAGACCGGGGTCGTCCTCGCCATGGGGTCCGAGATCTCGGTGAACCTGACGCTGGCGCTGTCTACGGTCCGGGAGACGATTACGGTCACCACCCAGGCACCGCTCATCGAGACTACCCAGAAGGTGCTCGAGACCACGGTGTCGCCACAGGAAATCGACACGCTGCCGCTCAAGAGCCGCAACTTCACCGACCTGGCCCTGCTCGCCCCTGGCGTGGGGGTCGACACCGGTTCCGCCAACAGCAACACGGATTCGATCTCCTTTGGCGGCTTCAATGAGCGGTACAAATCGCTGTGGCTGGAAGGCGTGGACATCAACGACGATGTGACGCGCGGCGGAACGGGCCTGTCCGACGCCGTGCGGCACAGCTTCTCGCAAGAGAGCATCCAGGAATTCCAGGTCCTCTCCAACCAGTACTCAGCCGAGTTCGGACGCTCGGGGTCGGGCGTGATCAATATCCTCACCAAGTCGGGCACGAATCAGTTTCGCGGCCGAGTCTTCTACTTCCTGCGCGACGACGCCTTCGACAAACCCAACGCGAGGGCGACAGGAAAGGTCCCTTTCCGCAACCAGCAGTGGGGCGGCACCTTCGGCGGTCCCGTCATCCACGATCGCGTGCACTTCTTCACCACCTTCGAGCGGAAGACGAACGACGACGTGGTGACAGTGGCCGTGCCAGCGTTCGCCGTGCCGATGATGAAGGACCCGCGCACTGAGCTGCCCCGGGTGTTCCACGCGAACAACGTGTTCGGGAAGCTGACGGCCAGCCTGTCAGACCGCCACTACCTGTCGGTGAACGGCCTGTATGAGAAATTCATCCGGAAGGCCCAGGACCTCGGCGGGACCGTTGCGGGCGACGCGGGCTTCAACGAAGACGCCTACGGTATCTTCCTCAATCCGACCGTGACCTCGGTGCTGACCAGCAGGCTGAGCAATCAGTTCCGCTTCGCGTACAGCCGGGCCATCAAGGACCGTGTGCCGTCTGGCCCTCTCGGTCCCAGCGTCTCGATGCCCGGGATCCGGTTCGGCCAGGCCACCAACTTTCCGCAGTCGCGCGAGCAGTACAACTGGATCTTCATGGACGCGGTCTCCTATCGCCTCGACAACAAGTGGGGCGAACACGACCTGAAGGCCGGCATCGAGATCAACAAGAGCAACGGCCCTCGCACCATCAACCTCACCTTCAACGGGTCGTACACCTTCCTGCGCGCGGAGACGTTCAATCCGGCCAATCCGGCGACCTACCCGGCGGTGTTTCAGATGGGGATCGGTGAAAAGGCGCTCCTCCGCAACCTGATGATCTATGCGGGCTTCGTGGAAGACCAATGGCGCCTCAGGTCGAACCTGACGCTGTCGCTGGGACTCCGCTACGACCTGCAGATCCTGAAGGGCGACCTCGCCGGTGAGCCACCACCCGATGTTCCGTCGGAGGAGCTCTGGCGGCGATTCGTGCTGGGAGACCTCCGAGGCATCAACTTCCAGGCGTACCCGAACGACACGAACAACCTCGCACCACGAGTCGGGCTGGCGTGGTCACCGGGCAGCGACGGCCGCACCGTGGTGCGGGCCGGGGCCGGCCTCTTCTACGATGTGATCTGGACAAACGACACCGGCAACGTCGTCCAGAACTACCCGGATGTGTTCGTGACGCAGTACGCCAACGACGTGCGCGTCAGTGGCATTCCAAACTCGTTCTTCCCGAACATCCCGGCCCAGTCGATCCTCAGTCGCCGGGGCAGCACGTCGGTCCAGTTGCCGAACCCGGCAGCGATGAACCCCAGCACCATACAATACAGCATCGGCGGGCAGCGACAGGTGTCCACCCACATGGCCCTCTCTGCCGACGCCGTGTACTCGCTGGGGCTGCACTACCCGCGCGCATGGAACCCCAACGCCATTCTGCCCAACCGCACCTATCCGATCGACCCCAGCGGCACGCTCATGAGCGTGGCTGATTTCGGTAACCGGGTGCAGGCGAAGCAGGTGCAGGTGCGGCTTGAACGGCAGCCGGCCGGTGGGTTTGGCTTCCGCGTAGCCTACACCTGGATGGACGTGAAGACGTTCCTGGACGGCGGAGCGGTCGACGACTACAACCGGGACGCGGACTGGGGCCCGGCCCCCAATGACGTTCGCCATCGGCTGGTCTTCAGCAGCACGTACACCATCCCGCGAATCGGCGTCCGAGTCGGTGGAATCGTGTCGGCGTCATCGGCGCCGCCCTACAACATCATCACCGGGAGCGACGACAACGGGAACCGCCGTACGAACGATCGACCGCTCGACGCCAATGGCAAGATGATTCCGCCGTACTCGGCTCGAGGCGATAACTACTTCAGCATCGACATGAGATTGAGCAAGCTGTTCCGATTGGGCAAGGGCCGCCAGATCGAGGTGCTCTGGGAGATGTTCAATCTGAGCAACGCCGTCAACTATGGGGGATACGTCGGCAACAAGCGCTCACCGAATTTCGGCCTGCCGTCCTACGCGCTGTCCCCGTTCCAGGGACAGTTCGGCATCCGAGTCGATTTCTAGCACGGATCGCCAGTCAGGGGGAGGGGGTTTCCTTACGCACTGCAGGCGCCTCCGCGCGGGAGAAAGTCCGGCTGACGCCTCTCTCTCGCACGGCGGAGGCGCTTGTCTTCCGAGGAGAACAACATGAAGAACCTACGAGACAGACGCTCCGCAAGGCTGCTATTTCTGACCGTTATCTTCGTCGCGGGAGTGACGTCGCCTGCAACTCGGGCTGCGGAACCCCAGCTGGCAGCTTCCGAGGCAACCTGGTCAATCGCTGCGACCGGCGATGCCATCATGACGCGTCAGGTGAGGTGTTTCGAGGGCGATCAGGGGTTCATGGGCCTGGTGAAACGTCTTCGGGAGGCGGATGCGGCCGTCATCAACCTCGAGCTCGCGCTCTTCCGGTTGTGGGAATTCAAGGGATACCCACAGGTCGAAAACGGCGGCAACTGGGAACTCGCCTCGCCAGAAGTGGGTGGAGACCTGAAGTGGATGGGCTTCGACCTCTACAACTACGCCAACAACCACACGACGGACTATGGGGTCGAGGGGATGGTTGAGACCATGCGCTTCCTGGACTCGCTCAACCTCGTGCATGCGGGGGCAGGGATGACGGCGGGAGAGGCAGCCCAGGCCAAGTACTTTGAAACGAGCAAAGGCCGGTTCGCGCTTGTCGGGCTGGCGACTTCGTTCACTCCGATGTCGCGGGCCGGGGAGCCCAGGCCGGAGATCAAGGGGCGGCCCGGAATCAACGCGCTGCGCATAGACAGTACCATCGAGCTCGCACCGGCCGAGATGGCCGAGTTGCGGAAGGTCGTCAAGGCCGTGGGTGGGAGAGTTCCCGATTCCGAGAAAGAGGCCGTGAGGTTCGGAAACACCACAGTGTCGCCCGGTGCTGAAAACCGAGTGGTCTACAAGCTGAACGCGGGTGACGAAGACCGAATCCTACGTTCGATCCGCAACGCTGCACGGCAGGCGGACTTCGTCATTGTGTACGCCCACTCGCACGACATCGCGGGGCCGTCGGGCCTCGTTCCCGCTCCCGAGCACCTCCGGGGCTTCATCAAGAAGTGCTTGGATGCGGGCGCCGACATGTACGCCATTTCAGGCCCGCACAGGTTGAGAGGAATCGAGATCTACAGGGGCAAACCGATCTTCTACAGCCTTGGGAACTTCTTCATGCAGAACGAGACCATCGAGCCAACGCCAGACGACATGTATGAGGGTTACGGGCTGGGGGGTGACGCGTTGGCCGCGGATCTTTACGACAAGCGATCGAAGATCGATCCGAAGTCGGGTCTGGCGACCGCGTACTACTCTGCAGACCCGGAGGCATGGGAGAGCGTCGTGGCCGTGCCGGAGTTCAAGGGACACCACGTATCGGCCATCAAGCTGTACCCCGTCGACATGGGATTCAGCATGCCGAGGTCACAGAAGGGTACGCCGCGTCTGGCGAGTCCGGATCTGGGCAAGAAGATCATCGACCGCCTGGCCAGGATGTCGGAGGTCTACGGGACGACGATCGCCTTCAAAGACGGCATCGGTGTCTGGGAAGGGGGCGCCAAGTAGGGCGATAGACCAGGACGGCGAGACGAAAGGGAACCGCCCGTCGAAGGTCGGGTTGCGGGTCGACACTAGAAGCTGAGAGAACTTGTTGCCCAGCTTGAACGCGCAGGTTTCGTCGATCGGGGCGGAAAAGGCAGCCACCGAAACTTTGTCCACCCCAGAGTTTCAAAACCGATCACAATATCGGGAGCGCTTGGCGACGATGCGAAGCAATACCAAGTCCGCGCCGTGAAGTGCGCCGTAGAGGAGTCACAATCATGAAAGAAAGTGCAAGGTACGCGAAGATTGTCGAGTGGTCGGAAGAGGACCAATGCTTTGTCGGGAGCTCGCCGGGTTTGATGTACGGTGGGTGCCATGGCGCAGATGAAAAAACCGTCTTCGTGCAACCATGTCAAGTGGTAGAGGAAGCCATTGCGCTATACCACCAAGATGGTAAACCTCTCCCCCCGCCAACGTCGAGCCGCGATTTCGCGAACAAGATGCAGAACGTCGCATAACCGCGCAGTGCACGCCGACGCGCGCGAAAGCGGCGCGCGCGGGTGACTGCGAACGTTGGCGGGACAGGCCAGAGTCGAGACCAGAGGTTGATAGGGGCCATGCGTGCTGGTTCTAGGGCACGATGGAGCTGGCCAGCCGATTCATGTACTCTGGAGGATCCCGGCGGGCCAGGATTCGCCTGCAGTGTTGATCACTGCGTATAGACCCGACCCAGAGAAGTGGGACGAGACGTGGCGAAGGAGACGAACATGAGCCGTAGGGCGATCCAGAGACTCGTGCGCGAAGGAGAATTGGTCGCCGAGGTGGCGGTTGAACTCGTGGAGGCTGAGGGGGGCTGGACACCGTACTTGTCCTTGGACGATGCGAACAAGTTAGACGCTGTGCGAGACGCGCTGCGGGCAGGGGATGTCAGGCGGGCCTCCCAGTTGGCCGACCGTGTCTACCGTCTGACTCCCGTTCAAGTCTGACGGAACCTTGTGCCCGCTAACAGGCCGCCGTACGCAGGTTGTGAAACCGTCCACAGTCTAGTATCGGTAGTGATCCGACTTGTACGGTCCTTGAATCGGCACGCCCAGATAGTCGGCCTGCTCTTTGGTCAGCGTGGTCAGCCTCACACCGAGGTGCGGCAAGTGCAGCCGCGCCACCTCTTCATCGAGGTGCTTGGGCAGCATGTAGACCTTCTTCTCGTACTGATCGTTGTGCGTGTGCAGCTCGAGCTGCGCCAGCACCTGGTTGCTGAACGACGCCGACATGACGAAGCTGGGGTGGCCGGTCGCGCACCCGAGATTCAGCAATCGTCCTTCGGCCAACACCATCACGCTGTGGCCATCCGGGAAGCGCCACTCGTCGTACTGCGGCTTGATGTTGATGCATTGGATGCCCGGCACCTTCTTCAGCCCGGACATGTCGATCTCGTTGTCGAAATGGCCGATGTTCCCGACAATCGCCTTGTCCTTCATCCGGGCCATCTGATCGGCGGAGATCACGTTGTAGTTGCCCGTGGCCGTGATGAAAATGTCGGCCTTGCCGATCACGTCCTCGACGGTGGCAATCTCGTAACCTTCCATCGCGGCCTGCAACGCACAAATCGGATCGATTTCGGTCACAACCACGCGGGCTCCCTGGCCACGTAGCGCCTGTGCGCAGCCCTTGCCGACTTCGCCAAACCCGCACACGACGACCAGTTTGCCGCCCAGCATCACGTCGCTGGCGCGCATCAGACCGTCGGGCAACGAGTGGCGGCACCCGTAGATGTTGTCGAACTTGCTCTTGGTGACCGAGTCGTTCACGTTGATGGCCGGGAACAACAGCGTTCCGGCTTCGACCATTTGATAGAGGCGATGCACACCGGTGGTCGTTTCCTCGCTGACGCCGCGGATGGCTGCCGCCACCTTCGTCCAGCGGCCCTTGTGGTTCGCCAATTCCTCGCGCACCAGCGTCAGGATGACGCCCCATTCCTCGGGATCCGCATCCGGATTAAACGCCGGGACCGTACCGCTCTTCTCGTACTCGGCCGCCTTGTGCACCAGCAACGTCGCGTCGCCGCCATCGTCCACGATCTGTGTCGGGCCCGACCCGTCTGGCCACAGCAGCGCCTCGCGCGTACACCACCAATACTGGTCCAGCGATTCGCCCTTCCACGCAAAGACCGGAATGCCCTTGGGCTGCGCGGGCGTCCCGCCCGTCTCGGGCCGCCCCACGGCGACGGCCGCGGCGGCGTGATCCTGGGTCGAGAAGATGTTGCACGAGGCCCAACGGACATCGGCTCCAAGGTCGGCCAGCGTTTCGATGAGCACGGCCGTCTGGATCGTCATGTGCAGGCTGCCCATGATCCGCGCGCCAGAGAGCGGCTGTTGACCCTTGTAACGCTCCCGCACCGACATCAGACCCGGCATCTCCTGCTCGGCCAGTCGCACTTCCTTGCGCCCCCACTCGGCAAGCTGCAGGTTCGCCACCTTGAACGGCGGACGGCCAGCCTTGACCGACGCCTCGAATGGGTGAATTCGCTCAACAGCCACACTCATGAATGCCTCTCCTTGAAACCGGGTCATCACCTGACGCCGGCGCCAGACTCGTTCCGTTGGTCATGTCCGATCGGTAGATTCTATACTCAGCGGCTGAATCCCTGCAAAGATCAGAACGCCAGATTCGACCTTTCTCGATCAGGCGAGGCAGAAACCAGCCAGGATCGCTTGGCGGCTCACCCGACAGCGCTTCTCAGATCGGCCGCGCCGTGATGCCTGGAAGAGCGGCCGATCACGTGATCACCCCGAGCGCAGTCAGTTCGATCTCCAGTCGGCCAACCAGTTGGTCAAACTGGGTGATCACCGCGCGGACGGTTTCCGGCTCACCGAGATCCACACCTGCCCGCTGCAGCTGATCCATCGGGTGGTCGTTGCCGCCGGCCTTCAACAGATCGAGATAGCGATCGAGGGCTCGCCCCCGATCGGCTTCCGGCCCCTGGACAAGCGCCTCGACCATGCTCGCGGCAGACGCGAAGCAGGTCGCGTATTGGTAGACGTAGTACGGCGTGCTGAAGAAGTGCGGCACCCGCGCCCAGGTGAGTCGAGCCAGGGGCTCGTCGTCGAGCGCGTCGTCGTAATAGTCGCGAAGACACTGGCCGTACAGGTCGCACAGCACGTCGGCCGTGATCGGCCGGTCGCGCTCCACCAACTGGTGCGCCCGCAGTTCGTAGTCGGCGAACAGCACCTGCGTGAAAAACGTGCCGGCCATACTATCGATGGCGTGCTGCAACAGCACGGCCCGTTCGTGCGGCTCCTGGCAACGCGCGAGCAGGTACTCCAGCAGCAGCGCTTCGTTCAGCGTCGACGGCACCTCGGCCACGAAAATCGTGTAGTCGGAGTAGACAAACGGCTGATGCGCATGCGACAGCACGGTGTGCATGTTGTGGCCCATCTCGTGGGCCAGCGTGAACACCGCATCGAGCGTGTCGTTGTGGTTCAGCAACATGTACGGGTGCACGCCGTACACGGGAGCCGAGTACGCACCGTTACGTTTGCCGTCGTTTTCGTAGACGTCGATGCTGGCGCTCTCGAAACTGCGCCGCACCTCGGCCTGATACGCCGATCCCAGCGGTGCCACCGACTCGACCACCCACCGACGGGCCTGCTCGTACTCGTACGGCCGGTCGACGTCGACCAGCGGAACAATCCCGTCATACGTGAAGTACCGTTCGAGTCCGAGCGCGCGCTTCCGCAACCGGTGGTAGCGCTGCAGTCCCTTGGTCGATGCCCGCGTCACCGCAATCAGGTTCTCGACCACACCAGTCGGGATGGCATGTGCGTGAAGCGCGGCTTCCAGCGTTGAGCTGTAGCCGCGCGCCTGGGCCGCAAACCAGTCGCGCTGACACACGCCATTGTAGAGGGCCGCGTAGGTGTTCTTGGCCGTGTCGAACGTGCCGTGATACGCACGAAACGCCGCCGCCCGATCGGCTTGCTGACGCGAGGTTTCCAGAATCGAGCGGTACTCCCCGTAGGTGATCGTTACCGCCCTCCCGTCGGAGAGCGTAATCTCGGGGAATCTCGCGTCGGCCGTCGACAGCGACGAATAGGTTTCCGACGGTGTGCTGTCGAACCGGCTCGCCAGCGACATCAGCCGCTCGCCCTTCTCGTCGAGCACGTGTTCCTGCTGGCGGTAGATATTCTCGATGGCAAACCGGTACACGGCCAGGCCAGGGCTGGCCGCCATCCACGCCCGCACGGTGTCGATCGGGATCGCCAGCAATTCGGGATTGAACCACGAGGTGGCCTGCTGCCACTTCGCCAGCAGAATCTGCACGTTCTGGCGACGCGCATCCACCTCGTTGTTGCGCTGGTCCTCGTCGTGGCGCAGCGACGGGAAGTACCACACCCGATAGGCTAGCTGGCCCAGTTCGTCGGCCGCGCGATATGCCGCCAGCAACGACGCTCCGCTCTCTGCCAGAGTACCGCGGCGCGCCGCAAACGCGTCGATGCTGACCTCCAGCTTGGCGTAGGCCTCCTGCCACGCCTCCCACGTGGCGAAGATGTGATGGAGATCCCACTTGTACCGCGAAGGGATGTCGGAGCGGTTGCGGGTCTGTGGCTTCAGACGTGCCTCCCATGAGGGCACCGGTCCAACGCCGATGGCCCCATGGTGCAGCAACGCTGCCGGGGCCGTCGCGTGGTGCCTGGTGCCGGACCGATCCTGCCGGCGTGTCTACCGGGAGGAGGTCGACGAGGGTTTGTATTTCTGTTCGCGCTGCCGGAACACCTTCGCGCAAGCGCGCTGGAACCGCTGCGACAGATCCCTGGCCGTGGCTTCGGGCACGGGGCCGATCCGGCGCCAGGCGGCCTGCGCCTTGCGCACCTCCTCGGCGGTATTGCGCCACTTCGCTTCGTCATCGACCCGCCCGCCAATCGTATTGGCGGCCAGCGCGTCGCGCCACTGCGTGGCCAGAATGGCCGCCGGCGACAGGCGCTCGTCCGCCTTCTCTTCTCCGGCAAACCCCTCGACCATCTGGCACAGCTGCTCCATGCGCTTCCGGTTGGCCTCGGGATCCAGGTCGGTACCCGAAAATGCCCCGGCGTAGACGTCGATCAGCCGGTTCATGGCGTGTGCGAAGCGATCGGCCAGCGCCTGCGCATCAGGTCGCGGCAAGGTCGGCGCCTGTTCCCACTGCCGCTTCAACGCGATCACGGTCTTGACCAGATCGTCGGGCGGCGCGGGGACCGCGCCGGTGTCGTGGGCGGCGGGCAGCAGGGCTTCGAGCTCGTCGCACACCTTCTCGCGCGCCGCGGCCTGCTGCGCCACCTCCTGGTCGTTGCGGTGGGCGTACCTGTCGAAGAGATGCTCGCAGGCGGTGCGGAATCGCAGCAGCAGGCTTTCGGCGCGGCTGCGCTTGATCGGCCCGACCGTGCGCCAGTCTGACTGGAGCCGCTTGACCTGGTCCAGCGCGCGGTCCCAATCGGTCGTATCGGCCAGCGCCTCGATAGCCGCGCAGATCGCTTCCTTCTTCTGCAGGTTCGCCGCCCAGACCGTCTTTCGCTCGGTCAAGTCCTGCTTGCGGCGGGTAAAGAACCGATCGCACGCCGCGCGGAAGCGCTCCCAGATCGCTTTCTCGTGGCCTGGCGTCACCGCGCCGATCGTCTTCCATTGCGCCTGCACGCCTTTGATGGTCTCGGCCACGCGGATCCAGTCGGTCGAGTCGGCGATGGCTTCCACCTGTTCGCACAAGAGTTCTTTGGCCTTCAGGCTCTCGACGCGCTCGGCGGCCATCTGCTGGTAGAACGATTCGCAACGTCCGCGGATCTCGGCTTCAACCGTCTTGTAGCGCTCCCACAATTCCCGGCCCTTCTCGCGCGGTACGGTGCGCACCTTGTGCCAGTCGTCCTGAACCTGACGCAGCTGTCGCGCCACCACGCCCGGGTCGGCTTCCTCGCGTAGGGCCTCGAGCCGGCGAATAAGCGAGTCCTGCACGCCGGCGTTGGCCCAGCGTTCCCACTCGTCGGCCTCCCGCAGATCCTGCACGCGCGGGAAGATGAGCGACTGCGCGGATTTCAGGCGCCCGACAATCGCCTGCTGGTCCTGACGCGACGGCAAGGGCCCGGGCGCGTCGAGCGCGGCGCGAGCATCGCGCAGCGCCCGTTCGGCGTCTCGCAGCGTCAACTGCTCGGCCTGGGCTACCTTCTCGAGCTGCTCGCACAGACGGTGCAGATGTGCCAGGTTGTCGTGCTGCTGGCGCGACCGGGCTTCTCGCAGTTCCGTTTCGCGCACATCGATTCGCGCTTCGACCGCCTTCACCCGTGCCGCGACCGCCTCATCCAGGTGAAGGCCGGGCAAAAGCGCCGCCCAATCGCGCCGTAGTGCATTCCACCTCGTGCGCGCGTCGGGCAAATCCGTCGCCGACAGCACCTGCTCGGCGCCGTCGAGCAGCATGGTCAGCTGCACGAGTCGCTCGGTCAGCTCCGAGGCGGTCGGCGGCGCAGCGGCTGCCGGCGGCGCAGCGGCTGGCGGCGCGGCCACCTCAGGACCTGGCTGCTCGACGGCCGGCAAAGACGGCTGTTCGGCGTGCGCCAGTTCCTGGACCTCGGCGGTGGGGCCGGGCAAAGGGGTGTCGGCGGCGGGCGCAGCCGGGTGCGCGATCGCGTCGGTGGTCTGGGGCAACTGGACGTCGGGTTCTGGTACCACGGGTTTCTCGATCGCCTCATCGATCGGACCGGACGGGAACGGCGTTTCGACCCGGTCGACTGGCGGTTCAGATTCGCCGGACGGGCGCAACAGCCTCGTGTCGCGACTGGCGCGCCACGGCGCTGAGCATCTTGGTGCCGTGAAGCGCGTCGGCGACTATTGCTTCTTCGCCACGCCCAGCTCGGTCAGCTTCGCCACGAGGTCTGTCCCCGCGGTCGCCGGGCTGGGTTTCTTGTCGATGAACAGAATCTTCCCGTCTTTGCCGATGTAGAACGTCCACCGATAGGCGAGCTGGCGTTCTGGTGTCACCACGCCGTACGCCGCCGCCACCTGCTTGCCCGGATCGCTCAGAATCGGATAATCGAGTTCGAGCGACTCGCCGAAGCGTTTGTTGTCCTCGGGCGTATCGACGCTTGCCGTAAAGTACGCCACGTCGAAGGACCGGATCGCATCGCCGCTCTCACGGAGCGACTTGCATTCGGCCGTTCAACCTCCGGTAAACGCCTTTGGAAACCACGCCAGCACCACCGCGCGTTTGCCGGCGAAGTCGGCCAGCGAGTAGTTCTTGCCATCCGATCCCACCAACGAGAACGCCGGGGCCGGATCGCCCACCTTCAAGCCGGCGTCAGCCGGCGTCTGCGCCATTGCGACTGACGCCAGCGAGAGTCCTGCTACACCGAATGCGAGAAGCAGCATACGCATGCCCTCACTCCTTTGTTGACGAAGCCCACCGTTGATACGCCGGATGTCCCGGCTTCACCGCCACGAAGGTGCCGCGGCATGTCGCGCGCACATGCCCCTCGGCCTCGAGTGTGGCCTCCACCACGGCCCGATCCGGCGACGATTCGACCACGCGAGCTCGCAGGTGCAACGGCCCGGCACTGGGTGTCGGCTTCCGCAACGTGACGGCGTAGTCGGCCGTCACCGTAAACGGCGGTTCCGACGCGCCGGTTGCACACATCAGATGGTAGGCGGCCGTCCAGTTGCAGTGACAATCGAACAGGACGCCAATGATGCCGCCGTTCACGAAGCCTGGAAATGCCTCGTGATGGGGTTCCGGCGACCAATCGAGCACCACGTCGCTACCCGCCACGCGGCTCTTGATCCGCAAGCCCTGACCGTTGGCCGGTCCGCATCCGAAGCACTTGGTGTCGGGCGCGTAACGATCCTGCAGGCTGATCTGGTCCACGCTAATCCAAATTCCGCAGTTCGTCGTCGATCCGCTCGGCTTCGTCATCGTTGACCGGCGCCAGGGGCGGTTCGGTCGCCGAAGCCCCTTGAGGGCGCAGGCGCCGGATCACGACTACGACCAGTCCGATGCTGCCGGCCAGGAAGATCCACGGCGCCACGTACAGAGTGGCGCTGAACCCTCTAGCGGGCGGCTCGGCCATAATCCGGTCGCCGTACTGGGAGACGTAGCCATCGAGGATCTGTTGCTGTGTCTTGCCCTCGGCCAGCAACACGCGAACGTGCTTGCGAATCTCGTCGGCCGCGGGCGACGAGTGCACTGAGACCTGCTGCGACCAGCAGCACGGCGCGATCAACATCGTCTCGATCAGTTTGGCCTGCCGTTCAAGCGCCTGTGGATCGGGCGCGGCAACGGCGAGCCAGAGCGCCAGCGTAAGAGGTGTCAGCATGCCCATTGAAGTTCCCCCCGGGCTTCTTTGAAGTGTAGCGCAAGCCGGGCTCACCTCTCCAGCGTCAGTGTGCTTATCTCGATTCAAACAATTGGATCACGCCGGAAGAGTTCGAGCAGGGGTGCCGGCCGCATGCCCTGTACCATAGACCGCTTCTCTTCGCCAATCCAAGTCCGCTATAGTTCGGTGCGCCACCGCGCCCGGCCGCGCGGTTTGGCGTTCGAGGAGGAACCTGACCCATGCGTGCACCTCGCCTTGCGCTGATGCTGATCGCTCTGCTGTGCCTGCTCCCGCCCGGACCGATCGCGGCGCTGCACGCCAGCGATACGCAGGCGGCTGCGTTGCAAACGCCCGAGCAGTTCCTGGGTTTCCGCGTGGGTGCCGACACCAAGCTGGCGCGTTGGGACAGGATTGTCGACTACATGAGGCTCGTGGCTGGCGCCTCCGATCGTGTCCGGGTGCGCGAGTTGGGCAAGACCACGAACGGGAACGCATTCATTGCCGTCGAGATCGCCTCGCCAGACACCCAGAAGAAGATCGACTACTACCGCAAACTGCAGCGGCGGCTGTACTTCCAGGACGGTGTGCCGACCGATCGGCAGCGCGACGAGATCTTCCAGTCGGGCAAAGCGGTGGTGCTCATCACGTGCAATATCCACTCGACCGAAATCGGGGCGTCGCAGATGGTGCTCGATCTGGTGTACCGGCTGGCCACCGACGGGTCGCCGCGGACGATGCAGGTGCTCGACAATGTGATCTTCATCCTGGTGCCCAGCCTCAACCCGGATGGCCAGATCATGGTGGTGGACTGGTACAACAAGAACCTCGGCACCGAATTCGAATCGTCGCCGATGCCGTGGCTGTACCACCCCTACGTGGGCCACGACAACAATCGCGACATGTATATGTTCACGCAGAAGGAGAGCCAGTTGACCGCCCGGCTTCTGTGGCACGACTGGTTCCCCGCCGTGTGGCTCGATGAACACCAGCAGGGGTCGCAAGGCGCGCGCATTTTCGTGATGCCCGCCACCGATCCCATCAACCTCAACGTCCATCCGCTCATCTACCGGTGGAACGGCATCTTCGGCCAGACACAGGGCGCCGCGCTCGAAGCGGCCGGCAAGAACGGCATCATCTACAACGCGACGTACACCAACTTCTGGCAGGGGGCCATGGCATGGAGCGGCTGGTGGCACAACCAGGTGGGCCTGCTGACCGAAGTGGCGTCGGTGCGGGTCGCCTCCCCCACCGATCAGCGGCTGGCCGAGATGGGCCACGCTCCAGCGCCGGCGGCAGCCGAAGGGCAGGGTCGAGGGCGCCAAGGCGGCGCTGGAGGTCAGGCGGGAGGACCGCTGGCGGCGCCCACTGATGTGATGCCGCGCACGGAGTACCCCCGGCCCTGGCTGGGCGGCCGCTGGACGCTGCGCGACATTGTCGACTACGAACTGATTGCCACCATGGC